>JAQVGX010000092.1 GCA_028696515.1 Candidatus Dojkabacteria bacterium
TTTTGAGTTTTTAAAGATCCACATTTCGTACACTTTTTTATTCATAAATTTAAGGAAATTATGCTTTATACCACAATGACGGTACGAAATGCTACTTTTACCCACAAATTTTTTTAATTATGCCGAAATTACAAGTTAATATTATTCATGCAAGAATAATGAAACAAAAAGTACTAATAATTGTATTAATTATCTTATGCATTTTGCTTTTCGTGTTGTTTAGAAAAAGTTTATCTTGGAAGGGGAGTTGTATGCCGGGAACAAATTATAATTTCTTTGAAGTGATACAGCAACTCATCTTTGGGAAGGAATGCGAGAGCTATTAGTTTTGTCCGAAGACTTATTCATCCCGATTTCTTATACTTACAAAAGTAACCTTCAGGTTATTCTAAAACGATACTGCCATAAGTCTCCTTTGTAATTTAAATTGGCAAGCATACTATGGAGCTCAAGTGATAATTCCACCACTGATTAAGTCTTTGAATTGTTTGATTTAGTATTCAACTGAGCGTAAACTAGAAACAACTGCCTCGGCCTGCAATAGAAACTTTTGACTTTCTGTTGGCAATTTAGAATAATTTTCCGTTTCAATATCAGCCTCAGATACAATAAAATAACCACTCTCCCCTACTTTGATTTCATTATTCCAAGATGTAAACTCGTTATCAAAGAAATCGTTGAACAATGTTTTACCAAGTTTATATTTACTGTTCTCAATAATTTCCCATAACTCAAGTTTCGTGTAATCCGAATCTGCAATTCGAATTGATGAAACCTGGTATGTAACGTTTGTAGATAAAATTGACTCAAGGTATTCATTTAGATCCGATTGAACATCTTCCCAATTATAAATGCGGATATTCCCACTATGATTCGAGATATTTGCATATGCAGAGCCATCAAAAATTTCATTATCAATTTCTGTCGTATAAGTCCAACTATCAGGTAAAACCATCGAATAATCAAATGTGTAATCATAAATCACTTGGTACTGTATAGGTTTTGTTACTTTAAACGAACTAATGATTTTGTCTGTTTCATCATCCTGTCCGGATTCTTTTATTACAAAAAGCCGGTTTGGGAATTCATATAAAATCTGTCCATTTGATGAGGTATAGGTCTTTGTCTGATATGAATTTATTTCATTATCCCGAGAATAGGTAAAATTTTCTAGTCCTTCCCAATATCCAAGAGAATACACGACAGTCACTATGGATGCATTTTCGTCTTGTGATTCAACCGAAAATTCGGCGAAGGTGTCTTGAGATTTCTTTTCAATTACAATCCAATCAGTTTCTGGATATTTCAAACTAAACCCATATTCAGCCCTCGCAAATGTCAGCCAGTTCCCAACTGTTCCATTTTCTCCTGCCTTAGAATAGACTTTTATGCTATCAAGAATAAACTTATAAATCTCAATTTCCGTTTCATCTTTTGTAGCAAATTCTATGTTAAATCTCATAGTACCATCCTGATCTGCAATCTTGTCTTTAACGATGTAATCATAGCCGTTATGATCAATCAGTCCCATATACTCATCTCCTTCTATATCAAAACTTACCAAATCAGACTGTTCATTGGTGCCAGAAGAAAGTTGAAAATAGGAATTCTCTCCTACAACCTTTACAGGCAGTCCCAAGTTATCTTTTACTAAACTCCAGCTCAACGGATAAGTAAACTCAAACCCTTTCATAAGATCTACATAAGTTTTCCATTCTTTTATCTTGTCAAGTACTGACTCCTTCTCCACAAGCGATATCTCATAACTCTGGGACTTACCTGAGGAGATGGTAAATGAGGCTTCATATTTTTCGTAGCCATTTAGCAAGATTCTCATTTTATAGTTGCCTTCTTTCAGTTTTTTTACTATTGGAGTTGTTCCTATCAGAGTATATTCTGTATAATCTACACCTTTCAGGTAAACCTCTGCCCGCTCGGGAACCGAATTAACATTTATAGAACCGTCAGAAGAAATAAAAATGTCATTTACAGCGTTTCTTACAGAAGGAACAGCTGCGTATGTCACGCCTCCTACAAAAAGAACAGCAAGAACAGAACTTAGCATAGCCACCTGCCACTTTACACCTTGAAAAAACATCCCAAGAAAGGATCTCTTTTTCTTTACACGGTCGTAGCCTTCTTGATGCTCGGCTGCAAGCTTTTGCAAGCTAATCGTATTCTCAACTAGTTTATCGAGATTTTTCTGAAAGGTCTTGTCTACCGGGACATCATCCTTGTACACCTTATTCAAAGCTTCTTCAAACAATCTATTCAATTGTTTTTTACTTTTTTGCTTCATAATTCCTACTATCTATAACTTTCAATTTAATTCAAAGTAACAGGATTCTTTCTCTCTTTGATAAGTCTTTTTAAAAGATTTAGACCTCGGTAAAACTGCATTTTTACCGAGGCTTCCGACTTCTCAAGGAGCCTTCCTATTTCGCCGAACGTTAGATCTTCCGTAAATCTCAAAGTGAAAAGATGATTAATCTCGTCCGGCAGATCTCCGGCTATTTCGTTTATCGATCTTATCAGTTCTTCGCGGGACAATTCATCTGTTAAATCAACTTCTTTTTCTGCAGGCTGAATCACCATCGAATCCATTGATACATTTCTTTCCTTCTTACTCCTGTAGTAATCAACTATCAAATTGTGAGCTATAGTATAAAGCCATACGATAAATGGCTTACTTTGGAATTCGTAGGTTGAGAACTTCTCTATAGCCCTTACAAAGGTCTCGCTTGTTATATCCTCAGCCAGATCCCTGTTCTTACCTAATCGATTATAGCAGTAGCGGAAGACAGCCGTCAGATATTTCTTGTACAGCAAAGTAAAATCGGAAAGATCGGCCTTGGCTGCTTTGATCAACTCTTTGTCGTTAGTCTGATTATTTATCACAAAATAAGAATATAATAAATCATTTTAGTACTATTTCTTTGATTTGTTAATAGCCTCAGTCCTAAAAATCTACAATAATATAACTACTTCTTGACTCAACTTGTAACAATTTGCCAAACAGAGCGTCATTGAGCTGCTATAATCTTGCTATGTTCAGATGGTTAACAAAGAGAACTGTAAATGCTATGATTGTGTATGATGGAAAAGGCAGATCCCTACCCAGAGGAATCAAATCAAATTGTAAAAAAACGGAGCAAAACGGCAGTTCTCACTAAGATTTTTGCACTGCTTGCTATAGCGCTCCTTTTCCTTAACGTTGGTATTCTTATTGGATTTCGGCTCGCCCCAGAGAAGATCATCGAAAAAGATGTTCCACCCGAAACTGCTGTTCAGCTTCCTGAAACAGGCGAAGAATCCCCTTATCTAGCGGATGAGCCCATACGATCTCCTCTAAACGGAGCTATTATAGAAGAGGGCAATTACGAAAAGATTATCAAGAATATCCCGCACGCAGTTATGATTTCTAATAACGAATCTGCACGAGATGAACAATATGGTCTCTCTTATGCAGATATTGTCTATGAAGGAGAAACTGAAAGTGGAATCACTAGATTTCTGGCCATTTTTTGGAACAACCAGGAAGAATACAACATAAAACCAGTGCGGAGTGTAAGAAAATATTATCTAGAGTGGGCAAGCGAATACGGCAATATACCCATAACATTCTCGGGGTTTGCTCAGACTGTTAACCCTGAAACTGATTCATGGAGTTATTATAAGGCGAATAACTTACGGGTAACTTATTTTGACTGGCCATTTTCTTGGGACGAAGAGTGCCTGAAAACACACCCGAGCATGCATTGTAAGTCTGTCTCCCCTGCTTCTCTTTACACACTCTTTGAGCAGAAGGACTGGACCTATGAATCCTGGAATGGGTTTAAGAATAAAAACGAGTGGTTATTTTCAGAAAAACTGGATAAAGCTAACTCTTACAAGAAAGTTGAAGAAGTTACTTACAATTTTACTTACTATAATGCCTGGAGCAGTAAATGGGTGTATTCAAAAAAGGATAATACTTATAGGAAGTATGACCCTGACGAAAAGCATCTTGATATGAATAACAAAAAGCAAATCAAGGCTAAAACTCTCATTCTTCAAATAATTGATCGGAAGTATACTGGGGACGACAAGGGAAGGGTAATATATTATACTGTCGGAAAGGGCGAAGCTTTTGTTCTAAGGGATGGTATAAAAATTCCGGCAACCTGGGAAAAGAAATGTCATAATTGTAGAACCAGAATGTTTTCACGTGAAACACCTAACCAGGAAATTGCCTTGAATCCGGGCCTAATCTGGATTGCAGCTATCCCTTCTGACAAGCCGGTGACATTCAAATAATTCTTGCAGGCAACCACCAGCATTCCAGATCTTAGAAATTTATCATTGCAGGTAATCTTCTTTACGAAGGGTTCTTTTCTGTTATAATTGTTCAGGTAAAATAGTAACTGGATATATGGCAAAAATGCCTTAAATCAAATAAATGATAAAATTAGGGGATCTCTTAAAATCAAAACGCGAGGGCAGGGGATTGACACTTGAGCAAGTAAGTGAGAATACGAAAATACCTATAGAATTATTGAATGCTCTCGAAAATAGCAACTATGATCTATTCTCTTCTGAGGTTTATCTTAAAGGGTTTATAAAGAACTATTCAAAATTTCTCGGGATTGAAACTACAAAAGCGCTTGCGATTTACCGAAGAGAACAAAGGGATTTTAAAGAAGATTCTTTGCGAGATTCTCAGCGGCCGATCAAACAGCCCAAGGCCTTTATCACTCCCGGCCGGATCGTTCTTTTAATCACTTTATTCATCCTGGTATCAGTGATATCCTTTGTCACCATTCAAGTTAATAAATTAGTGCAACCACCGAGTCTTGAGTTAACATCACCATTGGTTGGAAGTGCCCCTTCTGAGCTGTATTTAGAGGTAGAATCGGATTCAATTTCCATCAAGGGAAGGGTTGAAGTTGGTAGCAGACTCCTCGTAAACGGAAGTGAGGTAACTACCAATAATCTTCAAGAATTTTCCGTAGATAACTATAGTTTGAACCCGGGAAGCAATGAGATTTATATAGTTGCAGAAAGTTATTACTTTTCGAAAACCAGCCAGATAAAGCTCACTATTCTTTCGGAAACAAATCCCGAAGCAAAGGAGCCTGAGGACGAGAATTCAGAGGAAGAGATTTTAAATGAAGTGGATCAACAACTTAACGCAAGTTTAGAAATTCTGGAAGAGCCCGCCTGGGTCGTCATTACTGTTGATGATGAGCCAAAACTTCAAGATACTCTTGAATCCGGTACTACCTACAATTTCAAGGCTAAGAGTGTTTTTACTATATATTCACCACGCCCAAATATGCTTAAACTTACAGTAAACGGAGAAGAATATACTTTCGGGTCCCAGACACCTGCAACTTTTCGTCTGATAAACGGAGATGTAATACAAGAATAGATAAGAAATTTCTTAAATAATAATCTAACCCAAAAAGATGAGATCTCAAGTTGAAGAAATCAAGGAAAGACTGAATATTTTGGAGGTAGCTCAAGGATACCTTTCAAATTTCAAAAGAAGCGGTGCAAATTATTTTACACTTTGTCCTTTCCATAACGAAAAAACATCCTCGTTTGCCGTAAATCCTGACCTGGGAATCTATAAATGCTTCGGCTGCGGAGAATCGGGGGATGTCATAAGTTTTATAGAGAAAATGGAAGGCGTCGATTTCCCGAGAGCATTAGAAATTGCAGCAAAAAAGGCTGGAGTTGAACTTAAAAGAACTTTTTCAAAAGAAGATGAACGACTATATCAGGAGAAGAAGAAAATCTTGTCTCTAAATAATTTAGCTGCACAGTACTATCATTTCATTCTTACAAAACATAAAACCGGCAAAAAGGGTAGGGACTACGCAAAAAGTAGAAAGGTTACTGCTAGACTGATAGAGAAATTTAACATAGGCTATGCTCCAAGGGCGTATACCAATCTAATAAATTT
>JAQVGX010000016.1 GCA_028696515.1 Candidatus Dojkabacteria bacterium
CTTTTGAGTTTTTAAAGATCCACATTTCGTACACTTTTTTATTCATAAATTTAAGGAAATTATGCTTTATACCACAATGACGGTACGAAATGCTACTTTTACCCACAAATTTTTTTAATTATGCCGATATTTATACTTTAAAATCAACTTAAAAGGAGGGCTTGTGTATACTCTGAGTATAATTAACAATAAACAATTAAATAGTGAGTGTCTGTTTTGATTATTTGTTCAGTATTATGTACAACTTCACTATACGATCATATAAAATACTCGTAATAAGCTTGTTATTGCAGCCCTATTGTCCGTTATAGATCTCCCCTCTCAACACTTATTATCTTTAGGGTAGTAACTAGCACAACAATTGGCTACTTGCTAAGTCAAGGTTGTTAAGTAACACCCAGTTCCTGGATAAATTATCCACACAACGATCAAACATTCCGTATTATCTTTATATTCAATGTATTGAACAAAATATGAAAAAAACGCTCTAAAAATGACTACCTCAATTGATGATTGACCAATGTTAGAATTTGCACTTTGTTGAGATGATACTATCCAAGAAGCATCAGATACGTGCGCTTTATCTGGGGATTTAATATATTATGATTAATTAATTTTCTTAATTAGCCCAATGGACTTTGTCTATTTGTTACTTCTTCAGGTGCATTTGAATACCCTCTACTCTCCTTGAACTTTTTAGCGGCATTTTCTCTTTTTGCAACCTTGTATTTCCTATATACATAGAATACCAAAACTCCGCTTGCAACTATCGAAGCTATTATAGGGATTGTCTTTATAGAGAAGATGTCTTCACCTAAATCTTTGAAATATTGCCCCACTCTGCCAACTAGATCCCCCATAACTTTACCTATATCTATCTTTGACTTCGTTTCAGTAGTCTCTGAAGTGGCGGTCTCTTCCTCACATACCAATTCTTCATCTATTTCACCATCGCAGTCATTATCCTGCTCATCACAGATTTCTTCACTCGGAACAATTGCTCCCTCGCATTCACTCCAAAGCCCGTCTACGCACTTCTGGGTTCCATTTTTACATACTCCCTGACTTACTCCGCAAGATCTTTCCTTTCCACTAGTACATTTACACCCTTCATCTATCGTTCCATCACAATCATTGTCCTTTTCATCGCACTTTTCTTCTTTTGGATTTACAGCCCCGTTGCAACCTTCCCAACTTCCATTTACACACTTGGCAGTTCCACTTTTGCATTCTCCTACGTCTGTTCCGCAGGATTTCTTTAGATTTTCATCAGTACTGCCGTCACAGTCATTGTCTTTACCATCACAGATTTCTGTATTAGGGCCAACCGCCCCATTACAAGAACCCCAGCTTCCATTCTCACACCATTGAGTCCCCACTGTGCATTCTCCAACATCAGATCCGCAACTCTGCGTTGAACCAGAATTACAGCTGCAGCCCTCATCAGTATAGCTGTCACAGTCATTGTCCAAGCCATCACAGACTTCCTTTTGAGGTAAGACTCCGCTGCAGTTTCCCCATTTTCCTGCAACACAAGTCTCAAAACCAACAGTACAAATTCCCGAATTGGTTCCGCAAGGCTTATATAGATTCTCGTCAACTTTGCCATCACAGTCATTGTCTTTGCCGTCACAGATTTCTTTCGCTCCTGGAAAAACTGTATTATCTTTATCTTTACAATCCCCCTCACATCCCCTAAAGCCGTCACCATCCTGATCTTTCTCTCCTGTGGGAACAATTCCATCACAGTTATCATCTTCTCCATTACACCGCTCTGAAGCTTGGGGATAAATCAGGGCGTCATCATCATTGCAGTCTCCAGCACATACACGATACCCATCTTTATCTTCATCTTTTTCATTTGCTGGTACCGAACCGTTGCAATCATTATCTAGTCCATCGCAAAGCTCATTTGCTCCAGGATAGACAGTATCATCTGTATCGTCGCAGTCATCTTCATAGTGAGAACCGTCATCATCTTTATCTACTTCAAAACAATAAATATGCTTTTTATCGTCACAAATGCTCCCAGAGCTGAAGCTAGACCAGGAGTCTATCGAATCAGAACTTCCTACAATTCTCGTATAAGAAGCAGTTGCATTTGTCCAATTATTACAATTGCTGTTATTTCCTGAACCCCCCGATCCCTCATTATTTGTCCCGGTCTGAACATCTTCCGTTCCATCTATGTCAACAATTTGGCCGTTCTCATCCATTTTTATTGCATGTCTTATTTCTCCGTCACTGGTAATGTCTGACTTATCATTGATAACGAGCTCGCTACCGTCAACATAATAGTACTCGACGTCAGCTATTCGATCAATGGCATTTTTCGAACCTGTACTAAGCCAAGCTGCCCAGCCCCCACCTAAAGACCCTCCACTAGCTTCATGGGCTAGTGTATTACAGATGTCATCTGCCCCGGCTAGCCCTCCCAGTGATCCTGTATAAGTTTCCGAACTCAAAAACACTTTATATTCTACTCCAGTACGAGGAAGAATCTCAATCTGACTATAAGCAGGTTCATCTGTTTCCGTATACTTTTGAGAGGTCAAAACGTAAATAAGATATGTCATAAGCAGAACAGAGAAAACCGCCACCATCAGGACCGGGAATATGTAAACATTTTTTGCGAGATTTTTCCTTCTCATCTATAAGCTTTGTTACACCTTACACTATCATAATACAGATATTCAAACTTCTTTTCAATATCAAGAATTTTAACAAGGTTTTTTCTGGGATTCTATTCCTTATCCGAATTTCCATCAAGAATAAGCTCCAACCAAAAGTCTCTTTCTTCAGACTATGTATTATCAAAAAAGAACAGGAGATATGCCAATGGAATAAGTAAAACGACTGAAATCATGGCTAGCATGGTATATGCTAACTTTATTTCTTTTTTTACTTTTTTTCGGGTCATCGCCAAATTCCTGATATCTAAAAGTAAATCTATAATAGAATATAGAATAACTCAATATTCGGGATCTGGCAAGTCCCGCACTATCGAAATCAGAAAGATGAATGTTCAAATGATGTCACCGTCCGCAGCATTTTTTGTATTTTTTGCCGCTCCCGCAAGGACATGGATCGTTTCTTCCGACCTTGGCTTCACGTACTACAGTTTCTTGCTTTTGGGATTTCCCTGCAGATTTCGCAGAATTACTGGGAACATTTTGTCTTGCTTTGTTTTGCAGAAAACCTTTTACTGCTTCAACCATCTCTCTACTCCCGGTAAGCATGTCCTGTATCTGATCTACGTTTGTCCTTATATTAACAGGAGTTCTTTGCTGTTCGACTTTTCTGACTTTAAATATACGTCTTACAAAACCTGACCTAATCGATTTCATCAATTCATCAAAGTAGTTGAAGCCCTCATTCTTATATTCCACCAGAGGGTCTCGTTGTGCAACACCTCTCAGGCCAATACCTTCACGAAGATCCTGCATAGCGTCAAGATGATCACTCCAGAGCTGATCCATACTCTGAAGAAGAACAATTTTTGCGATATTCAAAAAATCCCCTTCCCCTTGTTCCTTTTTCTTTGCAGCGAGCATCTCCTTTGTCGTTTTCACCATAAGTTCTTTCATTTCAGCTGTATTTCTACCCTTCAAAACTTTAATCATATGACTTCTGGGAGTAAATTTTTCAATATCCTCCGCCTTCACTTTTAAACGCTCATCATCTTTTGAAAGCCTTAAAAATGCCTGTAGTATAATCTTGTCGTCTGATAGATCAAGAAAATCATCAACTAGTTTTGAGGTATCAGGCTCCGAACCCTCAGCAATCCGTGCCTCAACGATACTTTCGACTTCACCTAGAATCTCGCCTGATAAATACTTTTGAAACTCAATTTTGTCTTTATCGTCTCTTTCTTTTTGAGCTAGGGCTTCTTGGGCCTTTCTTTCCATATATAGTATGTTCCTTCTTCTTGTGTAAAAAATCTCTCTCTGCTGATTCATGACATCGTCATATTTCACAACATTATTTCGAATGTCGAAATGATGACCCTCCATCCTCTTTTGAGCTCTCTCGATCGCTCCGCCAACTAACCTTGACTCTATGGGCATATCATCAGGAATATTTGTACGCTCCATAAGCGACTGAATCATTTGACCTCCCTGAATACGCATAATTTCATCGTCTAGTGCGACAAAGAACCTGCTTTCTCCAGGCTCTCCCTGTCTTCCGCTTCGACCTCTAAGCTGATTATCTATTCTTCGAGCTTCGTGTCTTTCAGTTCCAATAACATATAACCCTCCGTATCTTTTCACATCTTCAAACTCATCTTTCGTTGCATCTGTACCCCCAAGTTTGATGTCTGTTCCTCTTCCAGCCATATTTGTTGCAATCGTAACAGCACCTTTCTCTCCGGCCTTTGCCACAATATGAGCCTCACGTTCGTGATGCTTAGCGTTCAAGACCTCATGCTGAATACCTATCTTGTCAAGCATTCTTGACAGAAGCTCACTTGTTTCCACAGATGTTGTACCCACAAGCATAGGCTGCCCCTTCTCATGTCTCGTTTTGATTTCGTTGATTACTGCTTCAAACTTTGCCTGTTGGTTTTTGTAAACCCTGTCAACCTGGTCCTTACGGATTACTGGCACATTTGTAGGGACTTCAACGGAGTCCAGATTATAGATTTTGTAAAATTCTTCAGCTTCTGTCATCACAGTTCCAGAACAACCTCCTAATACTTTGTAAAGTCTGAAGAAATTCTGAAAAGTGATCGTTGCTAAAGTTTTTGAGGCCTTTTTGATCTCAACACCTTCTTTTGCCTCTATAGCCTGATGAAGTCCTTCACTGTATCTTCTACCAGGTAGTACTCTACCTGTAAACTGATCAACAATAAGCACTTGTCCATCTTTTACAATATACTCATCATCCTTCTTATACAAGGTCTTTGCTTTTAGAGCATTTTCAAGGTGATATGCTAAACGTGGATCTTCCCATACATTTTTAACACCGATAGCTTTCTCGACTTTCTCAATCCCTTCATCGGTCAATACAGCAGAGTGAGCCTTTTCATCAACTGTATAATCCTTTACATCTTCAAGCCCCCGCACTACCCCTGCAAACTTTTGATAGAACTCATTTGCCTGTTCCGCTGGAGCAGATATGATTAATGGAGTTCTAGACTCATCGATCAGAACCGAATCAACTTCATCCACTATACAGTAGTATAATTCTCCCTGGACAATTCTGTCGACATCAGGTGCCATGTTATCCCGAAGGTAATCAAATCCAAACTCGTTGTTAGTTCCGTAGACTATATCGCAGCTATATGCATCATGCTTTGTGCATTCTGCCAGATTATGGCCTTCTACATCTCCCGGATTTATAATTTTTGTAGCTTTCCTAGCCTCATACACTTCATCTCCTTTTACCTCTTTTAATTGATCGTCTGGGATAAATTTGTATGATTTTTGCGGAGTGATAACCCCTACAGAAAAACCTAGCTCTGACAGAATATGACCCGCATATTCTCCGTCTCTGCGTGCTAGATAATCATTAACCGTTACCATATGCACCCCCCTTCCTGCTAATGCATATAGTGCAGCAGGAAGATGTATTATCTGAGTTTTTCCTTCTCCTGTTTTAACCTCAATAAGCTTATTCCCTTGAGCAAGAATAATTCCTGCAAGTATCTGCACATCAAAGTGTCTCCTGTTAAATTTTCTCTTCATAACCTCTCGGATTATCGCAAATACTACAGGCATTAATTCCTGTAGTCTGGAAATGATATCTCTCTCATAACTTGGCAATTCCTGCTTGTAGTCTCTTGCTCTAATCGAAGATTTATCATCCTCAGGAACCTTCTTCATAAGAGGAACAATTTCCTTTCTACATTTTTCCATTCTTTCTCGAAGCTCTTCGACACTCATCTTGGAAAAGCCCTTTTCCAGTCTATTCACTTCCTCGACAACTATCTGTGCATTTTTAATTTGCTTCTCGTTACTGTCAAATAACTTCTTCAAAAAGCCAAACATGTCAAATTCATAATATTTAAGACGAATTTAATAATATCACATAGTCAGTGCAAAGGGTAGAAAGGGAATGTACATTGTTTACCGTAAGTTCATTTCGTTCAACTATTTATCCACTCTTGAACTTCTCATCGAAGTACAAACTCAGCCAAAGTGCTATATCGGGGACCAACTGGATTAAGAGTACTATTTAATAAAGTTATTCTCTCAACCAGAAAGCCCTCCAAAAGTTCTGCATATTTTATCCTCTTTTTAATATCTGCTATTATTTGTCGAGTCAGCTTTCTCTTTGCCCGAGCCAAGGTTATGTGATAAACGGGGCCTGAATCGTAAATATACTGCTCGACATCATCCAAATCACTAACAATATCACCTATAAATTTACTTAACTTATCAAGAGCCTCTGCTCTCGCCACAGAAACATACAATATTCTCGGCCAATTTTCATCGGGAAAACCAAAATGAGCATTCTCTATCCTAAGATTAAACTTTGACATTGTGGCTATCTTGGAAGCCAGCCTTTCAATCACTAAATCTATACTCGGCTTTCCTATGTTATTCCCAAGATATCTCAGTGTCAGGTGTGTTTCCTTGCTCCTGACAAATCTAAGGTAATTCCTGTAAGGATAGGCCTGCGTCCTAATATTTTCAAGTGAAGCCAGGGCCCGTTTTGTTGGGAGAATAGCTAAAAAGGCTCTCATTTTTTTGCTAATAATTTCTCGTATACTTCGATTATCTGTCTGCCAACGTTATCCCAGCTATATTTTTCAGCCTCTCTTCTGCACAATTCTCCATATTTCTGAAGGATTCCTTTGTGCTCCAAAAGCTCTATCAGTTTTTGAGCTAGTTTATCAACACTTTTATTCTCAACTAGTAACTCTGGAAGATTTCTCAAAACATAACGATATCCCTCGTTGGAAAATGCTATAGTTGGCCTTCCCGAAGCCATGGATTCAATCAGAACTATACCAAAACATTCCCCTTTGACTGCCGGGAACACACATATATCAGCAGTTGCATAGTAACTAGGCTTCAGCTCTTCAGGAATATATCCTTCAAAATAAACATCATCTAGCTTTAGTTCTTCCACAAGACCATATAATTTTTTTCTAAGAGGGCCGTCACCGGCAATAATAAGACGCACATTCTCTGTTTTCTGCTTTAACTTTGCAAAAGCCCTGATCAAGTATTCTACACCCTTACGCTTCTCGAATCTGCCAACAGTAAGTATATTTACTTTCTTGTCATCAAATTTTTCAATGCGTGGAACCTTCGCTGAATATCTTGTAAGATCAACTCCATGTGGAATAATCTTGTATTTACCAGGAATAACGCTTTCAGCCTCCACTTTTGCCGCATCTGATGATGCGATAAACGCATCTATCCTACCGTAGGCTTTTCTCAATGGAATCCTTAAGAGCTGGGCAGCAAATCGGAATAAACTATTGGCACCATAAACCATATACGTAGAAACAACCGGACACGCGGCCAGTTCAACAACCTTTGCCCCTAGAAAGGGGGAAAATGGAGCGCTCACATGTATCAGATCAAATTTTTCCCTGTCAAGAACCTCTATGATCTGCCGCTTGCCAAATCCGAAGACCGTCTGAATTGTATTTGCATTTCCCTTTACAACTACCTCTTTCCCAAACGAAATAACCTTGCCCTTAAACTCACCTACATCTTTCGAAGGCGGGACTAAGAATCTTACATCATAATTGCTCTTCAATAGATACCTGGCAAGTCCTTTAAACACCTGTTGCACTCCGGCATCGCTATCGAGAGTCGTATCCATCACAAGTCCTACCTTTACACTTTTCATTTGTTTATATAATTTAATAAAATGGATTATTTGATTCTACTGACATACTTACGCTTACATCATATTCCAAATAGATGCCTTTTGGTTATTTTTTATCCAATTGCTTGTACCATTTTTGGAGATTTTCGTTTACACTTTTTTTATCTACAAGCTTACCCCTCTTTTTCGTGCTAAGCACCTTTTCATAAACATCGAGTACACCATCTGCTACTTTGGGCCAAGAATATTTTCTTGATTCCTCGACTCCCCATTCACCCATAACATTGCGCAAAGGTTTATTTGTTGACAGGATTTCAAGTTTCTCAACAAAATCATCTGTCCTTTGAGGTTTCACCAGAAATAACGACCCTGTCCCTTTCAGTACAGTTCTGTAACCCGGATTATCTCCCCCAATAACCGGTTTACCTGTAGCCATTGCTTCAAGCAGCACAATGCCTAGGCTCTCTCCATATAAAGCAGGGGAACAGAAAAAATCACACGTCGCGTACAATCTAGGCTTTAATGTTTCATCAACAAATCCAAGAACAACAACGTCCTCAATCGAATACCGTTTTATATATTCTTTTATACTCTTGAGCTCATCTCCCGCCCCTCCCAATATCAAGCGAGTATTTGGAACCTTCTTCTTTAGTTTCCGGAAAGCTTTCACAAGATAAATAGCACCCTTTCTCCTATCCATCCTGCCAAGGAAAAGTATGTTTATTTTGCCATCCAGATATTTCCCCAAAGGTCTTTTCCTCCTATTGAAATTATTTAAATCAATTCCATTTGGGACAATGTGGATTTTTCTGTCGCTAAATTCTCTGATGTATTTTGTCGGGACATCTGAGACCGCTATTATGCCATCCAATAGGTTGACCACAGAACTTGCGATAGGCATAACTAGTGTTGCAAAAGACTGAATGAGAATGTTCTTTCTGTTTGCTGCATGAAATGTTGCTACATTTATTGATTTAGACTCAGCCAAGATCTGCATGGATAGAACAGGAATCCATGGTTCATGAAAATGAATGATATCAAACTTTTCCTTTTCTAAAATTTCCTTTAATGCCTTTCTTCTTTTGCCAAGTGCAATACTCAACTCTATCCTGGTGTCAGCCCAGGGCAGCTCATTCGACGAGCCCAGCAGAATAAGATCATTCCGTTTGCTCGTCGTACCTTTGACACCGGGAGCAATAATCTTAACAGCATGCCCCCTATCACGAAGCTCTGATGAAAGATATTCAATATGGCTTTGCACTCCACCTGAACGCAAGAAATTGTATGGGCAGATCTGAGCAATTTTCATAACAAGTTCAAATCCTTATATAGAAAAAATTTATAGTTTTCTCAGCCTTGTTTAGGTTCAACTAGACCATAAGTACCATCCGCTCTCTTGTATACCATTGAATACTTACCTTCATTGTCTATATTCTTGAACATAAAGGCCTCATGACCCAAAAGCTCCATTCTCTCAATTGCCTCGGCCGGATGCATTGGTGAATTCTGACTGTATTGCTTATATCTAGAAATTCTAGGGGCTACATCTATACTATCAGCATAAGTATCCTCCTCAATATCCGTAAGCTCCTCCTGAAACTTATCCTCTTCGACCACCCTCCAGGATTCTTCCCCCTCCCACTTCTTCAGTGCATCAAGATATCTAACAAGCCTTCTTTTAAGAACGGGGTCGATCAAATCGATGATCGCATAAAAATCGCTACCCGCCTCTTCAACCCTGATTACTGTTGATCGCGGCATGAAAATAGTAATTTCCACTTTTAGATCATTATCTACTCCGGAATGAGCAAGTCCTTTCTTTAGCTCAACTTGGATTTTATTGGCTTTAGTAAGTAATTTGTTGTGCTTATTTACCATCTTTGTCACTTTTTCTCTTATCGGTTCAGTAACTTTGATACCTCGACCGTTTATCATAATATTCATAATATTATCCACTAAATTTAAACTAACTAATACCAGAAAATAATAAAAATGCAAATAATAAAATAAGGCCATATTCAATGAATATTTCCTTTGTCAACGTCCTTTCCAATCTATGATTTAAAAGAGAAAACAAGAAATAAAACACTAGAAATATTATCACATTGATACCCAGCATCAATACTTCTAAGTTGTGGAGAACTAGAAAAAGTACCGCGATTATAGAAGCTGATAAAACTATATATATTATCTGGACCAATTCAAATTGATTTTTCCTATATATTAGTAGCATTCCGAGTATGATTACAAGTAATGAAACTAAAAATGCGCTTATCCAAATATCTATTCCCCAGAAAACTTCAATACTTATTACCAGATTCAAACCAAAAAAGAAGATTACCAATTTCATTATTTCATATATATACCTAGTTTTTTCTTCTACCCTAAACTCGTCCTCATAATAAGAACGAATATTGATAAATAGAGTCACAAAAACAATAGAAACCAATACTATAACGATTACTCTTACAAGGTCGTCCCTGTGAAAGAATATAAACCCTGAAACAGATAATAGTAATAACACTGGAAGCATTATGTGATTCAGAATGTGACTCCAAAGTGAATAAACATTTATCGTTGGTAGATCGACTTGACGAAGAATCCTAGTTGCGTAACGCCAGTTTAGATAGATCTCAAAAAAAACTATCAGCATAATCCCACAAATCGTATAAACATATTCCTTCGGCCCATAATCTTTCAGAATCTGCAGCCCGAACAATAAACCAAGCCCGACAAGAACACCATAAAATATACTTCTTTTGTTTGCTGCGATGGACTTAAGCATCCAAGGATCAGACTTAAAGACTAAAGTATCTCCCCGCCACCTCCAAGAAGGCTGGCAAAGAGCAAGATGATAAAAACTGGTATATGCAGGTAATTATTTGCTGCTCTTCTCGTCAAACCAGTTTTGGCTAACATTATCTGTTCTGCTACAAGGATCACAATCATAGCAAGAGTGATAAAAAAATTCACTTGTCCGCGCAAAGTCCTAGTAAAGACCCTTTCCCAAATATCATCAAAAAACCATTTCTGGGATTTCAGAGATAGTTCTTGTCCCGAGTTTAACTCTTCAACCATTTGCGAAATCTCATCTGACGAGAACATTATTTCAGAAGTATTTCCTGCTTTATCGGAGGCATACACAGTAAATGGTTGTATAGCTTGCGGATCGATATCTATTCCAGCTCTCCACTCTTCGTTGAGGAAGCTAAATAACAACTCCTTATCTGCAGTTTTGCCGGACACAACACTCGGATTGTCAAATACTTTGACCGTAAAGTGATAAAGCTTCCCCTGATCAGTGACTTCAAAATACTCGATTCTCGCGCTATCTCTATCAATTTCCGGAGCTATTGTATCGACCGTTACATTCACCTTGTTTGAACTATTGCTAACCACCTTTCCATTTACTATGGCCGCTGCCGAAAGAATATGCTCGCCTTCACTATATGGCTTCTTTGGGTCGAACTGAAAACCACCACTATCAGGCTTCACATCCCCTTTTACTTCTTCACCGTCATATATTCTTACCTGGGAAGCATTTTCACAAATACCTCTAACTATGAAAGCAGCCTCCTTCAAAATGTCACCATCAGACGGATCCGTAATAACTGGAGGTGTAACTGCTTGATCTGAAGTCTGAACAGTCTCCTCACCAGTGATCGGAAGGGAGCTCTCGGCTGGAAGAACAGTCTGACTTTGTTCCAGGGAACCAAACATCTGTACAACTATTGTCGTTTCCTGCCCCTGAAACTCTCCTGTCACAGATGCTATTCCTATATTTTTATAATTCGGATTGACAATATTATCTCGATGTGTAGGACTTGCCATCCATGCACTATGAATAGGAGCAGAACTTGAAAAATCCTTAGCCAGGTTCTCTCCAGCATAAACATATTCATAACCTGCTTGTGAAATAAACATCCAGGGTGACTCACCACTGGGACCATAATGCGCCCAGTAGTCTTTTTCCAACATATCTTGTCCTTTTGCATATGCAGCAGACACTAGTCTCGAATCAACAGATAATGTATTTAGGCCCCTGGCAGAACGTTCCGCATTAGCATAATTTACTAGTTCACTAACATTGATATCTGCCGCATAAACGAGGAATACATCCTTGGGCAATACCCTCGTAGCAAAAACATTGAAAAAACAGACAGCAAGAACAGCCCCGAACATCAATCTAGAAGTTACAAATCTTCTAATTTTTTTAACATTGCTTTTTATTATTTCGTCCATGTTTTAAAACAGCTATTCTAGTATAAAATCCTCAAATTTTTGAACACGAAAATCATCTCCTTCGACCAGAACTTTCACCTTATATGTTCCCGCAGCGAGAGTTTTTTTGAAATAACTTGGATTTGAGCTGCTAACATTCTCCTCTATTTTCTCATAGTCTATATTTCCACGGATCTCCCATGTTACTGTGTAAACATTACCAGCCCAAGCTATATCATCAACATATGGGATCGCTAGAAAAGCCACTTCATGATAATTATTCTTTGTTCCTAGATCTTGTACTTCTATCAGTACATCCTTACTGACACTTGCTTTCTGGATTAAGTCTATTGACCTTGAAGAAGCTAACAGGGTAAGTGGTATGGATATAACAACAAACAAAAAAACTAGAATAGAGAAAATTGGTTTGCCACCAAAGCCATATCTCATTTTAGATAAGACTTTTATCTTCCTAGACAAGTGAATGATAGCGGCCGTAAGAAAAAAAACAATAGATGTAGCTACTACTATTATTGCTATAAATAAGGGAAACGGAATATCAATTGTTTCAAAGTTTTCCATTCTGAGATTTTTTCCGATGACTTAACTAGTACTTTTATATGAACCTGTGCTCGCTAGATGCCTTTGTTCCCTTCATATCTGAGACTGTTCTTCTATACTGTTCTAGTTGTTTAGCAAGTTCCTCCGGATCTGCAGTTATGAGCTGATGCTCATTTTCAGAAGCTATCACCTGAATCGCTACATGACTTGGGCCAGCAAAGAAAAGTCCTTCTCCTATTCCAGATGAAAGCAAAAATGCCTTCTCTCCATCCGAAAGGTAGAATACTTTTTGTATCCTATCTACAGCTGCGGGACTTTGCTTTAGAAGAATCTGAATAGCAGAGTTTGTGATGATGGCCTTCCCATAATCAGTATCCAAGAAATCCTCCACATCCTGCGTAATAGTTGTCAGTCCCAGCCAATATTTCCGGGCCCTTTTTGCTATGGAGTGAATAAATTTTGCCGCATCTTCATACTGCATCATCCACCAAGCTTCGTCGATTATCAATAATCTCTTTCTCCTATCCTTCTTGATCTTACCCCATATAAAATCAAGCATCATATACATAGCGATAGGTCTCAGATCGTCACTCAGCTCTCGAATACTGAAAACCGAGAACGTGTTATTGATGTTTACATTGCTCCTGCGATCAAATATACCAGCAGCACTGCCACGTATGAACTTCTCAAGTCTTATAGCGATAGAATGCGCCTCCTTTTCGGCCATTGCTTGAAGAACCTTATACAGATCCTCCATAAGCGGTGGAGGATTCTTATGTGTTGCAGTATCAGGAGTTATCCCCTTTTCTTTGAAAGTAAGAATCAAGGCGCGATCCAGGATCGCTACTTCTTGTGCCGTTACTTCACCGCCGAGCATTATCTTGACCAAACCATGCAGGGATTGTATTTTTGTTCTGAGTTCGTCCTCTCCTTCTTCCCACACCCCAGACAGTTCAAATGGATTCAGCTTCTTCTCCCCGTCCTGCGAAAAGGAAATATACTCACCACCTATAGTTTTGCATAATTTCTCATACTCGCGTTCAGGATCAATGATAATGCTTTCAATACCAAACATAAGCCCCCTAAGTGCTTCCAACTTTACAAGGTAGCTTTTACCTGCACCTGATTTTGCAAATATCACAGCATTTGCATTCTCAAGTCTAAATCGGTCAAAAACAACAAGGCTCTTATTATGTTTATTTACACCATACAATACACCTTGATTCATAGTCAGATTTGAGCTTACAAACGGGAAAGTAGTAGCAAGTGAAGTACTATCCATATTCCTAGTATAGTAAAGCTTATCAAGACCCGAAGGGATCACACTTTGAAATCCCTGCTCCTGCTGAAGCGTTGCCGGCTTTACTACAACACCTATTGCACCAAGTGACTGCTCAAGATTTTTAATGACCTTTTCAAGCTCGGCTAATGATGAGGCTCCTATCGTAACATACATAGCAAAATGGAAGAATTTCTCAGTTCCCTTAGCAAGAGACTCTTGTAATTCTTTAGCGTCTGTCAAGGCAACTTTCACTCTCGGATCGAAGGCCTTTCCCGCTTCCAGGTCAATATTTATAGTCGCTTCCATTTCTCCAATCTTTCTTTTGAGTCTCTGCATAACCAGATTTGAATCAACTGGATAGTAGAAAGTGCTTATATCTACTGGAAATTCGAAGTTGATGAGAGAAGACAACCAATTGGCCCCAACAAATTTAGGATATCCAGTAGCAAATAGGGTTCTATAGAATTTATCACCGATCAGAATATGATTGAAATCTACTTCTATAGCCGGTGGGGCTATGATGTCTTTAACATCTACGAGACCATTCAAGAACCTGTTTACAGCTTCGTCTTCAGATCTCATATCTATCCCCATACCAGATATATATGAATCCTTTTCAGCAATCTCACTTGCCAGTTTCTGGTCTTTTTCATCCGTTTTCTTTTCCATCGAAGTCGACTTATCCTGTGCCAGTTTCAACTGTTCACTATTTTTGTTCACTTGCTTTTTTTTACTGAAGAATGGTAAAGCCATAGTTTTTTCACTGAGTTTTAGCCTCAATCATAGGTGCATCAACATCGGCACGGGTGATTTGAAGCTTTTCAAGCCCCTGTCTACTTGGATTGTAAACACCATAAAATAATTTAACTATCTCTGAAGAATTCAACTGCCTTGCAAATAAACCCATTCTCTTTAATTGCTTTATAATATGATCTCTTCTTGGAAAAAGTTTTGTCTTAGCTCTATCAATCGCTTGGTCGACATTCACTACATCCTCTTTCCCTTTTCCGAACAGCTTCTTAAAAAGCCCCGGTCTAATGGACATCCCAGTACTGCTTGGGATAACAATAAAGAATCTCTTCTCTAGAACCTCATTGGTAACTGTAAGATTACGGATGAATTGGATATAAATCTCCATCTGCTTTCGAAGCCCCTCACTGATTTGTTTCTTCATCTGCTCCTCAAGTAATTCAACATAATCAGAGAGATCAGTCCTATGAGTTCTGATAAGAATCTGTATATGGAAAGAGAGAGAATTTAAAAGTCCAGAAAAAGATAATATTTTTGCATCTTGTTCTCGTTCAGATAATAGATCAAAATTTAAAGAGGTTGTTTCAAGAATGAGTGAAACTACACCGTTCTTTAGAACAAGCAGCCCTTCCTTTATATCAGCTATGTCAAGATGCTGTTGTGTTGATGGTAATCCTTTAATCGCTGGCATTCTGATTTACAGTTATAATTATGAAATTAGTAAGATAGAAATTCATATGTCGGCATAACATTTCCTTCCAGAATTAACTCATATTTTCCAAATGAAAGATCATTCTTCGAAAGCTCTATCATATAGTTGCCATTTTCTAGAGCTGTAGTTGTAACAAATTGTCCCAGGGAATTTGTTTTCATAGCTCTGACAGGTCTCCCTTTCTCGTTTTTTACTATAACAACTACTCCCGGCAATAGTTTCCCGCTTTTTGATTTTACTATTCCGCTGATAACATTCTGCTTTTTGGAAAGAGCTGGACCATTGTAAACTTGAGGGCTCAAAGCTCCGTTCCCATCACCAGAAAAAGAACTTCCTCCCTTTTCTTCCAACTGCTGCCCACTTCCAGCTGGAATTGACTGAGGTGAGGGCTTTATCACTGGCAGTGTCTTAGCTTCCAGCTGTTTTTTGATTGCTTCAAGATCTGATTGCATTTGCCTATTTTGGCTTTCCAAGGATGTATATTTGTTCTTCATATCACCTAATTCGCCTTCAAGTCTGCTCTTCTCTTCTGAGAACTCAGCCACTTTCTGCCTTAGAGCTTTGTTTGCCTCTTCAAGTTCATTTGATTGAACACTTGCCGCGGGGATCAAATCAGAAGATGCAGATCCCCCTATTACGTCCTGCTTCTTGGGAAGTATATCTTTAAACTGCTGTCCTTTATTCATAATCCTTTGAGCTGGTAATGACCCTCCTTGAGTCTGGGAAGGAACAGATTGGCCTGGACTCGGTGGAGGCTGTATTGGCTGAGATTGTTGGTTATAAACACTAGGTTGCGCAGGTGTTTGGCTATTCTGCATATTAGCTCCGGACTGAGGCTGTGATTGAGATGCTTGATTAAGTTCATCATTTAAAAAGAATGTCTCGGGCTCCTTATCTCTTTTTATAACAGGCTCAACAACTTGAAAGGACGTCTTATTTGGATCTGTTTGATCATCAGAAACATTGCTTCCAGCCGAAGATGCACTATCGGATCCGCCTGAAGCAGTAGCGTTGCTGGCTTGAGCGGAAGCAGGGGACGATTGAAAATTCTGAACTGGTATTAGAGTATTTGTCATATTTGTTTGAACTGAAATAGGTCTATTTGGTTCTTGATTTGTTGACATTTTCACGTAGCCTTGAGCGCTCCCGGGAACATTGAATGTTTCTCCCTCCACAGGTTCTCCAGCGATCAAGTTTGGTTGCTTCGGAACCATAGGTGGAGTTCCGGAAAAATCCTTGAAGGGATGAGTTGGAATACTGCTCTGCTCTTGTTTTGCATCAATTGATTTTGCCGGAATCTGTGTAACTGAATCATTTTTATTTCCTTGAACAGACTGTTGTGTCCCCGGACTAGTAACTGTTGCCTGTTGTGAGTTCTGATTATCCGAACTGGACTGAGCTGTTGCTGCAGAAGAAATGGTTTTTGTTCCTTCACCGGAAAGAAAGGATGATGTTTTCTTTTGTTTCTGCCAAACCCTTTTTTGTGAGGAAAACATAGCTGTTAAGAAATTCCCGAGCCACACTTCGAACGGTTGCTCATTTATTCTGACAAGAGCAAGAGATAAGCCTAACATTGCGCTTAAGCTGGCAAAAATCCATCCTAAAAATGTTGACTGCAGGCCCCTGAAAAGGTAAAACAGAACGACACCTCCGACTCCTCCAGCTACAATATATCCAAATTGCTTGGCCGTTAAACTTCCAAACAGCTTGAATTCTACATCCATTATATTTTCAGGTACCGGATGCTGCTTCATTAAAATACTATTTTTGCCACTTTACGATTTTATAATATAACAGCAATATTCTTTTTTAACAAACAGATTTCAACAAACCGACAAATCATGTAAACTAGTTTAACATGTCCATATAGTTTTGGAAAGACTCGTACGACTAGGGAAGCATTATGAATATAAAATTTACTCCCTTAAGAGAGTATAAACAAAAGATAAAGGTATTTCGATAAATCGGTGATATGAAAACTATCTGCAGGAAATAACACTAAAAGATGGAGTCACCAGCAGACTAATAGAAATTGCCCACGGGTTTTCTATATAAGCTCAAGAATTTCATACTCATTTTGGCCGACGGGGAGATCAACTTTTATCTTATCGCCAACTGTCTTGCCCGTTAGGGCCTTTCCAACTGCGGAATCAGAGCTTATTCGTCCGGAGGTCGGATCACCCTCACCTATTCCTACTATTGAAAATATTATTTCCTTTCCCGACTTGAGATCTTTGACCCTAACCTTATCACCGATATCTATCTTTGAATCTCCTGTTCTGTCAGGGGCCACAACAAAAGAGCTTATTTGTTCTGTCAATTCCTTGATTTTGCTTTCATTGAGTTGATAATCTTCAAGCGCAGCAGTATACGCAGAATTCTCAGACAGGTCCCCTATTGCTTTTGCCTCATCCAGTTTGTCTGCAATCTCCTTCCGTAGAACGACCTTTCTATGGTTTAATTCATTTTTTAGCTTATCAAGCCCTTTTTGTGTTATCACCCTTTTTCTGTCTTTCATGATCGCATCAAGCAACAAATAATGTCAAATAATAAAGAATCTGGAAAAGCTACAATGTAGTGAATTTTAGTTCGATCGCTTCATCTTCAACTACTTCAGACGAAAACAAGATTCTATTTCCTTCCATCTGTCCTCTTTCCCCTCCAGATATTATACGCAAACTTTGAGGAAATTCTAAATTAAAGGTCTCCTGATATGAATATCCTAGTGGCTTTTTGAGAACTAAAGAATAATTATACCCATTTTGATCAGATAATACAACTTTACTACTCTTACCTTGAATAGTAAGTGCATCTTCAGATCCTGCTACAAGATATATCCGGATCACGACTCGTTCATCCAGCACTTCAATATTTTTGTCAGGAACATCTAGAATCACCAAATCTTCCTGATCAAACTTCGGACCAAATGACAGAACTAAATAGCCGTCAAAGTTCACTTCAGAAGTGTTTTTTAGAATATACTGATAAGTATGTTCAACATCCTGGTTTACTATAACAGAAGACAAATTCACCTGGACTTCCAAAGGTCCGGTTCCGGAATCAGACACAAAACTCATCTCTATTTGATCTGACTGCTCAAGATCATCCGAGCCCAAGTTCGCATCGGCAAAGAATTCTCTAACACTTTCATCGTGTGTAAGAATTTCTGCATTATTTCCAACTGAATTTTGCTGCAATATCTTTAATAAATCACTGGAGTTTTTTTCGTTTAGAGCAAGCATTTTCAGTAGAATCTTGGCCATCAACTCTTTGTATGACACCTCCCCCCCCCTTATAACCTGATTAAAATTGGATGCATTTAACGTTCCAACACCTGTCAGTTCAACTACTCCTCCCATAGAAACAATATCTTCGATTGTTGAGAAATTTATAAAGATCAAATGATCTGGACTCGTTGCATATTTCATTTCAATACTCGAGTTAACCATAGATATGAATGTTTCCTTATCTGGGATTCTCGATAATGATTCAAACGAGAGGCCTTCCTGGGGATATAAAACGCCTAATTGACTCTTCATGAGATTCTCCTGATCCTTGTCTAGTGACAAGATAAGTTCATCCTTTGAATAAGTGCTTACCTTTTTTATAACACCATCTTCTATACTGATCACACCGACCGCTTCCAATTCCCCTCCCCAAGAAGTTATTTTCTCTTCGTTACTTAGGATTACAGCAAAAGTTTGCTGATCATCGATACCAAGTAATGAGGGTGTTGCTTGTAGAATATCACTAGATGTTTTCATTTGCTGCCTTATATCGACTACGTTATCATGAAATTCGGTTAGCTTAGCTCCAATAATTGGAAGATTTGTACTAGATTCAGAAAATGCGGGCGGATCAACAGAGATCATCCTTAGACCAAAGGAATAATTCTTCCGGATATCCTTAAGTTTCGTAAAGTTATAGTCATATGAATTTGAAGTCAGGGTCAAATCCTCGCTCCCATTTAAAGCTACATTCATCTGATAATTTGAGACAAAAAGCTGAAGCTCAGCAAGCGGTTGAACAAGACTATTACTTCCTTCGAAAATATCCTTTGAATTTATCATATCCTCCCGATACTGATCAATCCCACTATACAGTCCCCATTTTGATATATAATCCAACCTTGCCAAATTTTTATCCAAACTTTCAATTGAATCTATTACGCTAGCAAAATCCCTCTCTGCTCCCTTATAATCTTGTTCTTCCAGATCCGATGAGATCTTATTCGTTAAATCAAAAACCTCCTTGCTCAGGAAAAGACTTCTTATCCCGGGCGCAAAAAGAAATACATAAAAAAATAAGAAAATTACAAAGATTACGGTAGTCAATAGAAGACTCGAAAGCTTCAGCCTGCTTATCAAGGATGTAACTGAAAGCCTTTTTTTGATCAAACTTTTTGGGGATCGGGTACTGAACTTCTTATCTGTTTGTTCATTTTCTTTGCTTAAAAGAAGTACACGACTGCTTCCCTTAGAAGTAGAATTTGTTCCCAAGGCTTTTTTAGTGTAAGAACTATATTGAACATTATCAAGAACCGAATCGGGAACCTCTTCTTCTTTTACCTCAAAAAAGAAGTCACGCAAAGAACCGAATAACGTTTTTTTTGTTTTTTTATGACCCTGTATTTTTTCTCTATTGATTTCCTTGTGTGCTTGATCAGTTGGCTTTGTCTTCCCGAAGTAGTTGTATGCATAATCAATAGTCTGAGCAAGAGATCTCTCTAGCGATACTTTAGGTTTCCATCCAATGCTTTTTAGATTCTTGCCAGGATCAAAAATCCCCATATGTGTTTTAGCCTTTTTCTCTACAAATTCTATCCCTGCGGCGCGTGGCTCTAGATCCATGATTTTATAAGCAAGGTTTAGAACAGTGATGTCCCGTGGAATATACAAAGCATATAGACCTCCCTCGGTATTGTTAGTAAATTGAGCCTTTACCAATCCGTACGCTGCATCAAATACATGTACGAAATACAAATTCTCAAGACCATCTCCCTCAACTATTAGCTTTTCTCCGTTGATTGCATTTTTGATATAAGTATTTACTATCGAGGATTCGTCTAAGTTAATCCCCTTCCCGATTATCTCTCCCATTCTTACTATCCTGGCATTTAAACCACCCTGCTTATAATATTCCCAAGTCAGATTCTCCGCATACCTTTGAATCTCGATAACTGTATAGCTAAGATCATGTGAAGAATCAAACGAGTCATCTTTCCTCGACTGAAGAATTTGTTCTAGCTTGAGAGATGAAACTAAGAGAAACTTGGATTTCTTTTCAACTCCCAATTGTAACAATTTATCTAGCCTGTTTGAATTCCTCAAGAAGTCTGACGTTGATATTATCTCTTCAGGATCAACACTTTTATTATTCATATAGAATATGTAATCTACTCTGCTTATACTATCTATCAAAGACTCAGTCCCGGAGATTTCAACAAAGGAAAATAATTCATTATCAGCTACTGGCTCGATGATTTCCCTGTTCGTTTTACTGTACTCATCGATGACAATAACAAAGGCTCCTTGATCCATAAGAAGTTTAACCAGTTCAGCACCTAAAACATTTGCTCCTTTGTATATCAAAGCAACAGGGATATTTCTATTTTTTGACACCTTTTCCAGTATTGGCATTGTGCTATATCGGCAACTTATATAAATCAATATCTAGAAACAAGTCATAACCCCTCAGAAGATTTCTTTCTTCCTCATCTTCGGGCAGAATTGGCAACTCCATAGTTTGATACCCTTCCTCAGAAATTATTAAGTTATGCTGTTTATCGTGACTGAGTGCAAAATTTACCAAAGGAGAGTAAGAAGCTTCTCCTCCATCAAGCTTTATCTGAGCACCTTTTGGATCTGATTCAACATTAAGCTTCACATCATCCACAGCGCTCACATTCCTTCTGGCATAGAGAATCCAGCCGGAAGTTGATTCTTCGGTTGGACCAAGTTCCCAGCTAATAACTGTGTCAAATCCCTTTTCAAATGAAATTGTCTCCAGAAATTCTTCATAAAATATATCGTTTGAAGCTATTCTGACAAGCTTCACCTCATGTTTACCAACTTCTATAGGAAATATCTCTAGATATGTAGTATCACTCAAGACTGTTCCCTTCTCCGCACCGTCAACAAAAACCTTCATATCACCTCCCAGAGAATAAACCTTCAAAGACGCATAATCTGCAGCACCTCCTGTCAATTTATTCTTCAATTCTCCAATATTTTCCCAAGGAAGCAAAATTGCGAGTACAACCGCAATCACAACCACTAACAAACATAAGCCGATTTTTTTCATGGGTTTAGGCAGGTTGTAAGATAAACATTGCTTTGATAATTCATTATACAAAAAGGAAGAATTTTCGCAAATGTGGCCAGCTCTTTATCACGAAGACAGAATTAGGAAGTAGAATTATCTCTTGGAGTATTGCTCTTTTTTTCTAGCCTTTTTAAGCCCTGGCTTCTTTCTTTCTTTGACTCGTGAGTCTACTATCAAAAGTTTAAGCTTCTTCAGTGTGGGTCTAAACTCTTGATCAATTTTTATCATGGCCCTTGAAATAGCTAGTTTGATAGCACCTAACCGTCCTGCTACACCACCTCCCTTGATCTGTGCTGTAAAATAATACTTCCCTTTCGTGTCTGTTGCTGTAAAGGGCAAATAAAGAACTCTTTGGTGCCGTGGACTGGAATACACCTTCTTTGCCTCTTTGCCATTTATCATATCGATTCCTTTCCCTTCGAAAAGTCGAACGGACGCAATCGCTCCCTTTCTTCTCCCGTATGCATATGCATACCTTCCCTCAGCTTTTTTAGTACTAGTTTTCTCCGCCATCTTTATTTAGCTCGATTAGTTTAGGTTTCTGTGCCTCATGCTGATGTCTTTCATCAACATAGGTATAAAGCTTTTTTAACATCTCATTAGCAAGTCTGGTCCGAGGAAGCATACCTTTGACAGCATATTCTATCACTTTATTTGAATCAGACTTTATCATTTCACCGAAAGTTTTTTGTTTTATACCCCCGGGATATCCAGAATGCCTCCAGTAAATTTTCCCGTCAATTTTCTTAGGGTGAATGCCAACTTTTTTAGTGTTTATTACTATAACATTATCTCCAGAGTCAATATTTTGAGAATACTTCGCCTTGTCCTTTCCTATAAGCAGCCTAGCAATTGTTGTCGCTAATATACCCAAGCGAATACCGGTAGCATCAATCAGATACCATTTTTTTTCTTCTTTTGTTACAGTTGTTGTCTTTTTCATTAGTTTACTCAAAGGCAAATTATATCCCAGACCTTGATTTCCCTTTTATTTCCTGTGTCGTTCTGTCGCCCAACTTATCAAGCGATTCTCTCTTCCCCTGGCTACCAAACCTCCCGCTTATACCCTTCACCCTATCAAGAAGGGTTTTCTTTTCCGTCTTTTGTTCAGACTGTTTTTGCGTCTTAACTTTTTTCTTCGATTTCGTAGCTTTCTTCTTAACCTTTCTCACGGCCTCAGAACCGATAAGTACCAGCTTTGCCATCCTTGCCCCGTCTCCTTTCCTTGCCCCTAGTTTTACGATCGTGGTATAGCCGCCAGTCCTTCCCTTGAATCTTTCGAGAAGGATATCGCTTATCTTTTGTACCGCAAGACCATTCTTCAAAAGCTGCATCATCCTTTGTTTTGGATTTCCCCTTTTCCTCATACCAGCTGAGATCACTCTGTCTACATAACTTTTAGCAACCTTTGCTTTGGTAATAGTTGTTACAATATATTCGTTTAAAATCAATGAAGTCGCTAGATTTGAAGTCACTGCTTCTCTGTGTGATTTTGTCCTGCTTAACTTTTTACCTTTCTTTTGATGTCTCATATAACCTTCCTCAATCTTTAATATCTAACTTATAACTCTTCATGATATCTATAAGTTCCTCTACACTTTTCTTCCCCAAGCCACGTATTTCCATTATTTCTTCCATTGTTTTACCTTCGAGATCAGTTAGGTTCTTATAGCCAGATTTTATGAGACTATGAGTTAATCTTGCCGAAAGATTTAGTTTGTCAATATCAAGGTCCGAACTCTGTGATTCTTTCTCCTCAGAGCCATCGCTTTCTTCGCCAGTTACCTGATCTTCCTCTGCAACACCAGTAATAGCGGCAACAAGCCTCGAGGTAACCTTGTTATAGATATTTGTAGCTTGATCAAGCACATCTTTGGGCGATACTACTCCATTTGTTTTAATCGTTAGAATAATTTCATCTAAATCTGTTTGCTGGCCGACCCTAGCCTTGCCCACATCAAAAACAACCCTTTTTACAGGAGAAAAGTTCGGATCAACAGGAATAACCCCTATTTGTTTCCTCTTACTTTCATCACTCGCCTGGTATCCAACACCTTTCTCTACAATTATTTCGATATTTAATTTAGCCGATGCATCTGTAAGCTCGGTAATCTCGATTTCTGGATTAGCTAACTCCACGTCAGCTGTCAATTTGATATCGCTACCCTTTACAACCTTTTTGCCCTTCACGTCCAAAACAAGGGTTTGAGGATCTTCGCTATGACATTTAAATGAGAGCTGCTTTAGTTTTAAAATTATATTCAAAACATCGTCCATTACTCCTGGTATAGCAGAGTATTCATGCTTTGCTCCTTTTACTGAAACACTGGTGATAGCTGCACCTTGTATGCTAGATAAAAGAATTCTTCTAAAGGCATTACCGATAGTAATACCATAGCCTTTTGGAAAAGGACCAAAGCTATATTTGCCTAGTTCATCTTTCTCCTCAAGGACTTTAAATTTAAACTTATCGACTGCAAACATATTCAATTAGTAATAAATTTAACTTTTTTTAAGATAAATACTATCGAGAGTAATACTCAACAACATAACCTTCGTTTATTCCCTTATCAATCATTTCTCTTGATGGCTCCATTTTAATTCTCCCTCCTCCAGCCAGCCTGCTAAGCCAGGCAGGAACCTTTGTCTTCTTAGACCCTTCAGCCAAAATCTTGGTGAATTCTTTTTTCTGACTCTGCGTTTTTAAGTATATCTCATCACCGACTTTTCCAATATATGAAGGAATACTTACTTTTTTGCCATTTACTGTTATATGACCATGATTGACTAATTGCCTAGCTGCACTTCTTGTTGGTGCTAGACCTAATCTATAAACTAAATTGTCAAGCCTAAGTTCTAGCAATTGTAAAAGTCGCGTCCCAGTATTCCCTTCTGACTCACCTGCTATTTTAAAAAATCTTTTGAACTGTCTTTCCAACAATCCGTATATTCTTTTCAGTTTCTGCTTCTCTCTGAAGCGTATTGCATACGAAGAAGGTCTTGAAGTACTTACTCCATGTTGACCAGGAAGAGTAGGTCTCTTTTTCCACTTATCATCATCAAACAGAGAATACTTTTCTCTTCTGCATCTTTTCCATTTTGGACTTAAATCACGGGCCATTTTTTATCTAGTAAAAATTTGAATTATCTTTTTCTTGGTTTCTTTCTTGGACGGCATCCATTATGAGCAACAGGAGAATGATCTGATAATGAGGTAATGATCAAGCCGGCTGTCCTCAATCCTTTTACCGCAGATCTTCTTCCCATACCAACACCTTTTACCACTACAGATGCCTCCTGCACACCATATCTTGAAGCTTTCTCATATGCATCATATGCTGCCTTTGTTGCTGCAAATGCTGTTCCCTTCCTTGACCCTTTGAAGCCAACACATCCACAACTGCTCCAGGCAAAAACATTTCCAGAATAATCCTGAAAAGATATCACAACATTGTTATAGCTGCAATTGAGCGTTACCTTTGCCTTTGGATAACTTTTCTTCTTTTTCTTTGATGAGCCCTTTGACACAGCCCTTGGCTTCTTTTCTTGATTAGCCTCCTCGGCCGCTTCAACTTTCTTTATACTTTGCTTTCCCATTTAAGGATAATTAAATAGATATTTTAAGTTTTCTCTAGCTTCCTCTTTAATCCTCCGACTGCTATATTTCTACCTTTCCGCGTTACTGCATTAGTTCTAGTTCTTTGTCCTCGAACTGGCAGTCCAAGTTTATGCCTCAACCCTCTATAACATCTTATGTCCTTTAGTCTCTTTATATTTCTGAAATTGATCTGTCTCAGCTCTCCCTCGACTTTATAATCTCTCTCAATGACAGCTCCCAAATTTCTTATATCAGTCTCTGTTAAATCCTTTGTCCTCTTTTCGGGATCTATTTTTGCATCCTCAAGAATTCTCTTAGCTAGAGCAATACCGACACCATGCACATACGTCAAAGAAACCTTGATTTTTTTCTCAAGCGGAATATCTACTCCAACTACTCTTGCTCTTTTAAGCGTCATTTAAAATAATCATAAAAATTAACCTTGTCTCTGCTTATGTTTTGGATTCCTCTTACAATATACGTAAACCCTTCCCTTTCGTCTTGCAATATAGCAATGCTCACATCTTTTTTTTACACTACTTTTGACTTTCATAATTCCATTAGTACCTGTAGACGATTCTCCCTTTATCGAGGTCATAAGGAGGAATTTCCACCTTAACCTTATCGCCA
>JAQVGX010000093.1 GCA_028696515.1 Candidatus Dojkabacteria bacterium
ACGGGCTGAAAGCAGTGACTCGAAACTGGATTACTTCAAAACAGATTGAGTCTGCAAGAAAAGCTATAGTTCATTATACAAAAAGAAAAGGAAAACTTTGGATCAGGATATTCCCAGACAAATCGTATAGCAGGAAGCCTGCTGAGGTAAAAATGGGAGGCGGGAAAGGCGATATTGAAGGTTATGTGGCAGTTGTAAAACCAGGGAGAATTATGTTTGAGTTGGGGGGTGTTGAGGAGGAGGTTGCTATAGAGGCATTGAATAGAGCAGGACAAAAACTAGCAATTAAAACGAAAATTGTAACGAAATAATAAAAATGACGACATCTAAGTATAGAAAACTTACTATCGGGGAACTGAAAGCTGAATTAGCCAAAGCTCGACAGCATATTGCTGAGTTGCGTTATAATGTGCGGTCGAGAAAGGAAAAAGACTATTCTCAGATCAAAGAAAGTAAAAGGGACATAGCAATAATGTTAACGGTTCTAAAGGAGAAAATGAAAGCAGGCGAGCGGGATACTGGTGGTACAAAGAGGCATACAAAAAATGGTAGGACGAAAAAAACATCTGATAAAGGTGAGAAAGGGAAAACGGGAAGTGAAAATGCACAGGAAGATAAACAGGACCAAAAACAAACTTTAACTAAGAAATCAAAAGATGACAAATAAAAAAGAAATTAAACAAAGTAACTTGAAAAAGAAATTAACTAAAAGAAAGGTTCTGAAGGGTGTCGTAGTGAGTACAAAGATGAACAATACAATTGTGGTTAAAGTCGTGTCCCAAAAAAGACATCCTCTTTATAAGAAGATCATGAGTTCATCAAAGAAATATCTAGCTCATAGTGAACAAGAAGTCAAAGTGGGAGATGCAGTTAAGATTCAGCAGTGCAGACCACTATCGAAAATGAAACAGTGGAAGATTTTAGTTAAATAATTTTGCCGGTAAAAAATGGTACAATCACAAAGTCGGTTAAAAATTACAGATAATACAGGAGTGAAAGAGGTGATGGTAATATCTGTTCGCGGTTACCAAAAAGGAGGTGGACATCAGAGGTTTGCTGCTGTAGGAGATATTGTTAGTGCTACAGTGAAAAAGGCACTTCCAGACGCTAGTGTCAGCGAACATGAAAAAATTCACGTAGTAGTTGTGAGAACAAAAAAAGAGCTTAGAAGGAATGATGGGTCCTATATCAAGTTTGATGACAACGCCGGTGTAATAATTGACATGAAAAATAAGGCCCCATTGGGAACAAGGCTTCTTGGACCAGTTGCACGGGAACTTAAAAGTAGAGGGTTTAATAAGATCATTAGTCTTGCTCCAGAGGTTTTATGATAAATTTTATTGGAAATCTGTGAAAGTAAAAGTAGGCGACAAAGTAAAAGTTTTATCAGGAAAGGACAGAGGAAAGACTGGCAAGGTAGTTGCCGTTCTCACAAAGGAAGGTAAATTGGTTGTGAGTAAGATCAATTATGTTAAGAAACACAAGAAACAGACTAGGGATCAGAAAGATCCTGGAGGTATTATACAGGTTGAGGCTCCTATCGGCAGAAGCAAAGTAATGGTGATATGTCCTGCCTGTGAGAAGGGTACCAGAATAGGTTTTTCAATTGAAAAAGGTTCGAAAAAACGGACCTGTAAAAAATGCAAAGCAAAAATTGATTAAGTAACTTATGAATAGATTAAAAGAAAAATACAATAAGAGTCTATTGAAAGAATTAAAAAAAGAGCTTTCTATTGATAATGAGATGGCTGTCCCAAACCTGAAGAAGATAGTTGTAAATATTGGGATGGGAGAGGCAGTAAAGAATCCACAGTCCTTGGAAAAAATGGGTGAAGATCTGGCTCTTATTACAGGACAGAAACCACGGGTAACAAAGACATATAAGGCGATTTCCAATTTTGGAATAAGACAGGGTATGGATATCGGTATAATGGTCACACTTCGACGCGAAAGAATGTGGGACTTTTTTGATAAGCTGGTATCGATAGTCCTTCCCAGACTTAAAGACTTTCGTGGTGTTTCAAGAAAGGCATTTGATGGTTTTGGAAATTATTCTCTGGGAGTCGTTGATCATACTGTGTTTCCTGAAGTCGATCCAAATAAAGTAGACAGGATAAGGAGTTTACAAATAATAATAGTTACTTCAGCTGGAGACAACAGAAAAGGTCTTGCGTTGCTTCAAAAGTTGGGTATGCCTTTTGCGAAAGAACAAGAAATGAAAGAATTGGAAAGAATGGAAGCTTCCATAGAAAAGGAGAAAAAAGATGCACAGAAGATGAAAGAAAAGAAACAGGCAGAGGGTAAAATAGAGAGTGAGGAAGAACAAGTTTAATTTACTTTGAAGGGTATATGGCGAAAAAGTCTTTAATAGAGAAACAAAAGAGATTAAAAGAAAAATCAAAGTACTCTAGTCGTGTATACAATAGATGTAAAATTTGTGGAAGACGTAGGGGGTACTTTAGGCAATTCAAAATGTGCCGCTTGTGTATACGTAAACTTGCACATGCAGGACAATTGCCTGGAGTTATGAAATCGAGCTGGTAATTAAAAATATTTTATTTATATTAATAATGGTAACTGATACAATAGGAGACTATTTAACAAGAATAAGGAATGCACAGCTAAGAAAGAAAAAAGTTGTAAGTGTTCCTTCGTCTAAGATACTGAAAGCGATGTCCCAGATATTGAAGGAAGAGGGGTTCATTATGGATTTTGAAGAAACTGGGGAGAAGACAGATATTCAAAAAAGCTTAAAATTGACGTTGAAGTATTCTAATGATGATAAGGCTGCTATATCAGGCTTGAAAAGAATATCTAAACCGGGAGTAAGAACTTACGTTGGTTATAGGAATATTCCAAAGGTTCTTGGAGGTTTTGGCATAACTATTCTTACAACTTCTAAGGGTTTAATGACGGGGAGTCGTGCAAAAGAGATGAAGATAGGAGGGGAGTATCTTTGTAAAGTTTGGTAAATAAATTAGTATTTCAAATCAATGTCTAGAATTGGAGTTCAGCCACTTGAAATTCCAAGTGGAGTAGAAATAAAAATTGAAGAGAACGATGGTCAAATGGGAGGGCAGAGAATAGGTGTGAAAGGCCCCCTTGGGGAACTAGAATTAGATACCAGAAGCGGGATCATATGTAAGATGATAGACAATAAGCTGACAGTTGAGCGAACTGATGATTCTAAACAGAAAAGATCTTTACATGGATTATACCGGACTCTGTTATCAAACATGATTGAGGGTGTTACCAAGGGTTACGAGAAAGAACTTGAAATGGTAGGAATTGGTTATCGGGCAGAGACTTCTGGACGCGAAATAAAATTAACGGCAGGAGCAACCCACCCATATATTATTGAGGCACCGGAAGGCATACTGTTCGAGGTAAATGATAAGGTCAATATCAAGGTAAAGGGAATAGATAAGCAGTTGGTGGGTCAGTTGGCTGCTAAGATAAGGGAAATGTCTAAGCCGGAGCCTTACAGGGGAAAGGGGATAAGATATAAAGATGAGTATGTAAGAAGGAAGGCTGGAAAAGCAGCAAAAGCCAGTGAGGGTGGTGGTGAGGAATAATATATAGATCCAATAAGTAAAATAAAAACAAATGAATCGCAGATCAAAAAGACAAAAGAGAATAAGGAAAAAGATAAGAGGAACGGAGGTGAAACCTAGAGTTAATGTGTTCCGTTCGAATTACCATATCTATGTACAGGTGATTGACGATGTCAGAAGGAAAACATTAGCTAGTGAGAGTGATTTGAAAGCAGGAAAAGGGAAAAAGACAGAAAAAGCTATGGCTGTAGGTGAAAAACTTGGGGAGAAGTTGAAGAAGCTGGGTGTAAAGGAAGTGTGTTTTGATAGAGGTGGGTATAGGTATCATGGCAGAGTTAAGGCACTGGCTGAAGGTTTGAGGAAATCGACCGTTAAGTTTTAAATATCTTAAATAATAGTAAGTTTCAATATATGGCAAAAGAGGAGGCAAAGCAAAAAATAGAAAGCGGAATCAGGACAACGGTTAGAAGGATGGACGAAAAAGATAAGCTGAGCTTAGACGACCGAAGAAAAAGAGCATTGGGCAGGATCCAGGAACGAACAAGGAGGCCTAGAGGCCGAAGATCAAGGGATGAAGATGAACTTGATGTCAGATTGGTTTCTATAAGAAGAGTATCGAAGGTGAAGGCAGGGGGAAAGAGACTGCGATTGAGCGTGATGGTTGTGATAGGCGATAAAAAGGGCAATATAGGGGTTGCGATAGGCAAGGGTAAAGATGTAAGAAGTGCGCAGGAAAAAGCAGTAAATAAAGCAAAGAAGAATATGATAAAGGTTCTTCTAAAGGGCCAAACTATTCCCCATGAAGTTACCATCAAATACAAAGCAGCAAAGGTCATGCTTAAACCTGCGGTACCAGGTACTGGAGTTATAGCAGGTGGTGCAGTTAGAGCTGTTGTTGAAGCTTCAGGGATAAAAGATATATTATCAAAAGTCTTAGGGACAAAAAATACAATTCCGAATGTTTATGCTACTTTCAATGCACTTAAATCACTGAAATTGACAAGATTTAAAGATGAAAATTGATATTAGGTCGCCTAAAACAAAAAGCAAGAAAAAGATAATTGGACGAGGTTATGGTTCGGGCAAAGGAGGACACACTGTTGGTCGGGGAGTCAAGGGACAAAGAAGTAGATCCGGTTTCAGAAGGCAAAAGGCATGGGTCAGGGAGTCTAAGCTGAATTCTCTTCCAAAATTGAGGGGGATTGGTAAGCGATCAAACAAAGAACGATACAGAAAGTCAAAGGAGTCACCTTTTGTTTTAAATGTAAGTGATCTGGAAAATATACGGGAGGGGGAAACAATAAACATTCAGTATTTGAAAAGGATAGGACTTGTGAAAGGATCCACTAAGAAAGTATTAGTAAGAATTTTAGGAAAAGGAAAAATCAACAAGAAGTTTACTATAAGAAAAATTGGTGTATCTGAGGCTGCACGGAAGAAGATAGAACAGGCAGGTGGCAAAGTTTACTAATCACTATTAGTCTAATAAATTGATAAAACGATTTCTCCAACAGTTGAATCAGATGTGGAAGACTCCCGATATCAGAAAAAAGATTGGGTTTACTTTGTTGATGCTTCTCGTTTTTAGACTTCTTGCTGCTATTCCGCTTCCGGGAATAAACGGGGATGCATTTAAAGAATTCTTTGGAGATAATCCTTTTGGCAACATATTCACCTTAGTTACAGGAGGAAGACTTGATAATCCTTCCATTGTGGCTATTGGGCTTGCTTCATATATTAATGCTTCGATCATAGTACAGTTGCTAACCACGGTTATTCCAAGACTTGAGGAATTGAGTAAAGAGGGGGAAAGAGGACAACAAATGATCAATCAATACACACGCTATCTTACGGTTCCTCTCTCTATCATGCAGTCACTTGTGATTTATACTATCCTAAAAAAACAGTTTCCAAATCTTATAGGAGAGCCTTCTACGCTGGAAGTTGTCACAATGGTTTCAAGCCTTACAGCCGGAACAGTTCTTTTGATGTGGATCAGCGAGTTGATATCCGAGCAGGGTGTTGGAAATGGTTCTTCCTTTATAATTTTTGCAGGAATACTGGCTTCGCTTCCAGGGCTTTTATCAAATGATATAGATACGATTATTTTTGATAAGGTTTTGCTTGTGAGTGTCATAATCGGAGCGCTTATTATGATTGGAGGAATCGTGTTTGTAACTGAGGCGACTAGGAAAGTACCAATCCAATACGCGCGCAGAGTGAGAGGACGTATGCTGTATGGAGGACAAACATCTTTTCTGCCCCTGAAGATTAGTCAAGC
>JAQVGX010000017.1 GCA_028696515.1 Candidatus Dojkabacteria bacterium
TTTTGTCATTTGAAATCAAAAGTTAACATACACAGGGGTCTTAGAATTGATAGAAAAAAGAAAATTATCGAAGAGCTTTTGAGCCAAAAAAGTAGTTAAAAACCCACACATTTTTTTAATTACGCCGAAAAAGACATATTCAACTACAAGCCATCAAATACCTCCATTTTTATCAAGATATTTATCAAATGGTAAACTAGTAAACTGGTGGTATAGACATCAGCCGCAGGATGAAACAAAATATAAATATCCTGGAAGAAGAAAAAGAGTCTCCACGATAGGAAAACTGGAGCGAAACCACTGGATAACCTTTGACCCGCTTGAACATACCTCTATTATTACAATTGAAAAGTAATTTTTACTATCAGCAAAACACGCTCTCATAGATTACTTTTTGTAATTCTCAATCAACAATAGTTCTGCATTTTAAGATATGGGTCATTTCCCTAACAGTTTCGCTTTCTTCCAGAAAAAGTTGAAAAGTTCCCGTTCCTGGTCAGCAACAACCTTATTATAAATTTCTAAACCAAAAACATAATCCTTCTCCCATTGAATCTGAGCATATACATCATCATATATATATGTTTCGAAATTTATCTTGAGTATCTTCTCGTCAATAATCCTGTTTTTCGAATACCTATCACCCTCGGCTTTTGCCTTAACCTCTTTACTGTATTCAACCACTGGTTCAATAGATGACGGATTCAATATTTGCCGATCGCTTATACCTCTTGCAAGAAACTCATCCCACCACTTCTTCCAGAAATTTTCCCACTCCTCATCCCAAAGAAGGACTTTATGACCATATCCCATTACTTTTTTTGCCCTACAGCTCAATACATTCCAAGCCAGCTGCTTAATCTCCTCATCACTACTGTAGTGAATAACTTTAATTCTTTTCCTTCCCAGAGAAGAGAAACTTTCCAGAGTTCCTTCAATGACATCGTACATTTTCTCTAATCTATCAACAATTTTAATTTTATGCTGGACTCTGTCCTCTAAAAATTTGATGGATGAAATTTTATAATTTAAGATCCCGGACACGAACTCCTTGCTTAAAAATCCTTCCCCCTCAAGCTTCTCACAGGTTCTATAAACATTTGTGCGCGAAATCCCGGTTCTTTTTGAGATGTTTATAACCGTCGCAAGTCCTGTTTCTAGAAGTAAATCATATATCTTTACTTCTTCATCATTCAATCCCAAATTTTGCAGAAGATTATCAAGTCTTTTCATCTATTCTCTTTGCCGGCTTTGCCAGCTCCCATAAATGATAGAATTCCCGACGTTTAAAATCTGACAGTTCCTTACTATATACTTCTAAACCAAATACAAAGTTCCCTTCCCACTGTACTATCGCAAAGACATCGTTATAAATAAACGTTTCGTAGTAGATTCTAAATACCCTCTCATCAATAGTCCTTTCTTCCAAATTTTCATATAGACCGTACTCCAGTTTTTTTCTTGCTCCAATATCAACAGCATTCTTCATTTCAAAGGTTCCCTTGTTTGCAAGCATTTTATCGTATATACCTCTCCTTTTCGCCTCATTCCACCACTTGATGACAAACTCTCTTCCAACAGCCTCGCTTAACGTACGGAACCCAAAACTCAAACACTCTCCCCTAGTCTCAAGATAATTCCACATCAATTGCTTCACTTCTTCTTTCCCGCTGTAGTGGATGACTTTTATTTTCAGCTCGGAGACTTTAGAAAATTTCCCCAAAGATTGCTTCATCTCTTCATATTGAGACTTAAGTTCTATGGCTTTCCTTTTCTTCTCGTAAATTTTGTATCTCAGGAAATCAACCGAGACTGCTTCAAATTTTGTTGTATTTCGCCCCGCTATTCTTTTAACATATCCCTCACGACTCAATTTCTCGCAGATCCTGTATAAATTGGTTCTATTTATCCTAACCCCTCCAGCTAGTTCCAATATTGTAGAAATCCCATTCTGCAGTAGGAAAAGATAAACAGCTGTTTCCTCATCAGTCAGTCCCAATTTTTTGAAAAACGTATTCAACTCGCTCATTTAATTATCTTTATTCCTAAATTCTTAATTTTAAATTTTTAACTTTGCACTTTCCCTCATGTACAACTTTTGGACAACACTTTCACATGAGACCTCATTATCTCATATAATTAGCACAAATCAAACGATTCTAGAATTTACCATAACCACAGCAGATGAAGATAATAATAGTCGATAAAATTGACAGGTTTGCGAGTAAAAATGTAAAAGCCCTTCAGAAGGCAGGAGATGTCATGTTCACACCTCTGAACAGCTCGGCTTTAAAGAGTTTACCTGCTGACGTTTATAAGCAGGATGTCATCCTCGTCATTGATCCTGAAATTTATAACTGGAAGATAGTTAATGACGTTTTCAAACCATTCAAAAAATTGCAAGCTGTTTGCCTGCCGACAACTTCATTTGAAGCTCTCGATTTGAGTTACTTTACAAAGAATAAAATAATAGTAGCTAACACACCCAGCTATTCTACTCAAGCAGTAGCTGAATATGCTGTCTGGATGATGCTCTCTCTTGTTCGAAAACTCCCGCTCATATTTAATGGCAAGATGAATATACTAGATGCAAATTCGCTTCAAGAGGAGACAAAAGGCAAGCTCGCAGGAATAATCGGCCTGGGAAACATAGGAAGAAGAATAGCAGAATATTGTGACCGAATGGGAATGAAGGTAATTTACTGGTCTCGGTCTCCTAAGGATACTTTTTATGAAAAAGTCACTCTAACAAATCTTTTGAAAAAAGCTGACTTTATATTTCCTTGCTATGCGATAAATAAAGAAACAGAAAAACTGCTTAATAAAAGCCTATTAAAAATTGTAAAGGACTCTGCATACTTCATCAGTATCAATGCAAAAACCGGTTATGACTTCAATTTTCTCTTCAAAAGGGTTTCAAGTAAAAAGCTTGGAGGTCTGGCCTACGAATCTGATAATGAATGGAAGAAACAGAGGAGATCGAACATCTTCACTCCACCTCCAGTTGCCTGGTACACAAAGGAAGCTCAGAATAGGTGCTATCAGATAGTGACAGATACCGTACTGTCAGTGATAAAAGGCTGTCCGGAGAATAGAGTTGTTTGAAGGCGGATCAGCTAATTGGCCTTTCAGCTAGTCGGCTTTTCAGCTAATTGGCTTATCAGCTAGTCAGCTTTTCAGCTAGTCGGCTTTTCAGCTAGTCGGCTTGTTGGCCCTTCGGCGTATTCTATCCCTAATTATCTAGCAATACAATGGTCCAACCATCTGACTATCCTGCCAACTAACCATATTCGATTTTTATTTCGCTATTTATTGACTATCTACTATTTAACTGCCTGCTGTTTAGCTGCTCAGCTATTTGCTATTTTCTGCCTGCTGTTAGCCTTTCTCTTAACTCTACTAAACACACTCTCCCGCTTCCACTCTTTTAGAATTTTTTCCGTCACAGGAGTAGCCAAAGTCCAGGTCAGCTCGAATATCGATCGGATGCTGTCTGATAATAACTTGCTGTTAATCATAACTCCCCACATCTCATCATCTTCAATACTTGTGATACGTATCCTTGTTCCTGCAACTGCGAATCGCAGATACATTTTAAACATTGGTGAATCAACATAACGATAATCCCAAGTGTTCATAAAGTCTGGGTTTTGTATATGAGTGTATACCAGGATATCTCTTGTCCAGTCATTCAAAGGAACAATCTCACGTATTTTCCTTCCGGCTAGTCTAAGTTTCCTGTTCTCACTTGCCATATCTTTATCAATTTCCCGATGACCAAAGGCGTCAGCACGGATAAGATAAGTCCAGGCAATATCATCATAAATTCTCTCCTTCCCCTCAAGTCCATAATAGGTTTTCTTCGCCCCTTCAATCCCGGGATAGAACTGAAAAGCGGCATTTGGACTTCTTTCCTTGTGATATGTTCCCTTTAGTTCGGGCAGAATTTCTAAAAGATCGATTTCCAAGTCTTCCAGAGACTGTCGCCTCTCTCGTATATTCTTTCGCAATTCGGATGGATTCTTCGCCTTCACCCGGGTCTGTTGTTTTGTGAAACCATCGCTTTGTTCAAGTTCTACCAGATTCTTCAGAGCCAGATCCATAAGAACATCATAAATAGTTGTACGGGGAATTTTGGTTGCCTTTGAAAGAGAATAGGGAGATGACTCAGAGTGCTTCAGACATTCCAGATAAACAATGATTTCTTTATCACTCAATCCATACTTTTCAAGAACTTTATGTCTATTGTCAATCATGTGAAGAATTTACAAATATAAAATTTGATAATGATTTGTAACCATTAACAGGCCAATAAGCTAATGAGCTCATTTGCCTATCCTACCACTGTCGGAACTCACCGTCAACTTTGACGCTCTCCCGTTCCGCTTTATATAATTCTAACCATATGTTTTCAAACGATGAAAAAGAAAATAAAAATCAATAAAATAAAGCAGATTGCTCTAAAGATTATAAAAAGGCAAGGCTACAATGAGACAGAGAGCCGTCAGATTTTCGATATGCGGCTTTTCGCACAGCTGAGAGGCAACGACCACGGTTTTGTCGGACTTTTTGGCTGGAACCCTGATAAGGACAAGAATGCCGGAGAAATAAAAACTATTCGTGAAACAAAACTTTCAGCCCTCATCGATGGAAACGCAAACTCGGCCATTACTGTCATGCAAAAGGCAACCGGCCTAGCAATCCAAAAAGCAAAAGTCTCAGGTTTTGGAATTGTAGGAACCAAGGGAACTTACAATTCAACGGGTGCAATTGGGTACTACGTAAAACAAATTGCTCAAGAAAATCTTATCGGCATGGCCTTTTCCGGGTGTGATGCTTATGTTGCTCCTTATAATTCAAACGAGGCAGTTTTCGGCTCAAACCCAATGGCTGTCGGGCTTCCAACTAAGAAGGATCCCGTCGTACTCGACTTTGCTACTACAGGTATGACTTGGCATGACCTGACCGAGAAGAATATTCTAAATAAGAAACTGACACCTGGAAGAGGCTATGACAAAGAAGGAAAACCTACTCTAGATCCAAAAGCTGTCATGGATCACGGAGCATCGAGAATATTCGACAACACTTACAAAGGCTCAGGACTTTCATTCATCATTGAGGCACTGACAGGTCCCTTGGTTCAGGCAGCCGCATTCGGAATCCTGGATGAAGATGCTGACTGGGGAAACCTGGTCATGGCTATTGATCCGGAACTTCTTATGAATATCAATGAGTATAAAAAGAATATGACAAAGTTAATAAAAAGATACAAAAAGGCCAGAAGGTTGAAAGGTGTTAAGGAGCTTTTCTATCCGGGAGAAAGAGGAAACCGGATGAGTGAAAGATGCTTAAAGCAGGGAGTAGTTGAGATAGAAGAGGAATTGTTGGAAAAGATGGTAGCCGAGGCAAAAGCGTAGACAAAATTATTCGTTTATTGGGATATCAACGTATCGACTCATCGGTAATTAACCGGGCAGCTTCGTCTACTTCCGCATCTGCACAGACGAGCTGCTTAGCTTTTTGCTGTCTGCTGTACATTCTTTTGAACCCTTTCTACTTCCCGAACTTTTTTAATATCATTTACTAGGAATTACTATACTTAAGTATTTATCTTGCCTGAAACATATTCTACGACTTCTGGACTATAATAGGTAGTTTCATTTTTCTTGCCACCTCCATCAGGCGGGTAGGCTTTTTCTCTATGATTATCAGCCGCATCACCAAGGTCTCTCATAAATCTATTTAAATGATATCGTATAGTAGCCGGGGTTCTTCCAAGGCTAGAAGCGATTTCTGATGCACTCCTCCACCCGTACGTGTGTACTGGCTGGTCTAAAAGCATTCTTTCTACAGCTTCAATGACTGCTGGACTAAAGTTATCCACTACAATTCTTTTTGGGTCTTCTGGATCGTATCCAGCCCTCACATATTCGAACATATCCTCAGGAGGAACATCAGCTAAAACCCTTCTTATTCGAGTCATAGTCAAGTTTCGTGTCCTATTCAAAAGTTTAGCCATTTGTAATGCATTCAGCCAGCCAGCTGGTCTTGGCTGTCTTTGTGATATTTCTCTCTCAACATGTTCTTGAACTTCCGGACTTACGATATTCTCTGATGCGCTTCCTCCCTTTCCCTTTCCCTTTCTGCTGACAGTAATGCTCCGAGAATATAATTCTATGTCCTCTGTAGCTATTCTACCTATAAAGGCTCCAATCAAAAAAGCAACATTGTTATAACTCACAGATGGATATTCTTTTTCTTTTAAATAACGATACAACTCCTGAATTGATAACCAGCTCGATGGTTTCTGCTCAGTTTTAAAAATTTTCCTCAGATAATCAGCTACTTCTCTGGAATAGAATCTCCTATGCACTTTTCTTTCTGTCCCAACAACTTTTACATACAAATGCCTATTTTCTACTTCTTCTAAAAATTTATTGGCATTTCGGACTATAGATGAAGGCTCCACCCCGAGTTCTTCTGACAGTTCTCCCGTACTAACCCACTCCGGGGAAACACTAAGTTCCTGGAGTGTTACATGGCTTCCTTTTTCTGCGACATGATCATGCGTCAACTGTGCAACTAGCTGCGTATCCATAACAACACTAACATTCCCAAGCAAAATTGAAGAACGTGCTTCTCTGGTCCCTTCATCCGCTTCTTTACAGACAGTATCCCGTCTGTGTTGCCTTATTGAAACAGCCCCTAAAATCTCAGAAAATAACACCTGTGAACTATGAGTATCTGTTTTATATACCCAGTCGACAACCACCTTGACTGTGTCACCCCATAACCTCGTTGCCCTGCCGGATCTTTGAAGAGCAAGTGCTGCTCTCGTTGTAGGACTAAAGTTGAAGACTGCCTTTACCTGTGGATAATTGGCACCTCTAGTTTTCGTTCTTACGTTAACAAGAACAGGCAGTTCACCGGCTCTAAATCTACGTTCTACCTCTTCCCTATCACCTTTTGTTCTCCCAGAATGATCCGCTTCAGCCTGTATGCCGAGCCTTACGAACTCCTGTGCTACACTATCTGCTTGGTCCTGTGTTGCACAGAAAACCATCACTTGATCAAAGTCGCTAAGATCTCTATAAAAAAGCTCTTTGTATAGTTTTGCCGGAGAATCTTCTATATCGCCTGCTCTTATACGAGTCTCTAGATCATGAGCATCATAATCTCCATCCGGACTCATCTTTATGCCGGTCAAATCCACAACTGGCTTTGCAAGATAAACATCTACGGGAGCCAGCATACCTTCTCTTATGGCTTCTGTTATTCCTACTTCGTGTACCGAAGGGCCCATCCGATCTTCAAGCGTATACGGAGTAGCAGTAAACCCAATAGCTATTGCACGAGGGAATCTTTCAATCGCTGCTATTCTTCTTTCTGTCATTCCTTCATCGACCTCATCAAAGACAAGCAGACATGGCTCTGAGATTGGAAGCTCTCCTCTTTCAGCTTGAATAATGAAGGAAGCTGAAGTTGTCAGAGTGACGTCATTTCCGAACTGCTTTGTTCTGCTCTCTACTACTCCTACCGATGCATCAAAACCCATCTGCTCAAGCTCATTTCTAATCTGGTCAATCAAATTAACTTTCGGGACCACAATAATCGTTTTCAGTGACAGAGCCTTCACAAGACGAAGGAAAACAACCGTTTTCCCAAAGCCCATAGGAGCCACAATATGAAATCTGTCCGTCCCTTGTTCCAGAGCGTTTAGAATATCTTCATACATATCTCGTTGCCTTGAAGTTCTGACATCAGTTTCCCTAGCCCTCTCTTCAAGTACAAAAACACGAAGGTTGTTCAGTGCTTGAATAATTGTTCTCATATTGTCCAGTTCTTCACAACTCAATTCGCAAGCTTCATCCTCCAAAAGCCTTCTATATATACCATATCTTAGTGGGAAATCAGATCTAAATGCAGTTTCATCTGTATAAGGATATCTATCGGCTTCAGCCGGTAAAAGATCTCCTAACGCATAAGTCTGTCCTAATAATATCAATCTATCTATAAAAGTTGCTGTAACGTTTTGTGTTTCCATAATCAAGAATTGCTATACTATTAATTTTATCACAAAACTGGTCCTGCATTCATCCATATACTTTCATATTCAAGACAAAATCACATAATCACAAATTCAAAAGTCATCAGGAACATTTTATTCGGGAATTAGACGAAACCATGAGACTGAGAGATGTTTGAAACATAGAGTAGTTGAGATAGAAGAGGAATTATTGGAAAAGATGGTAGCCGAGGCAAGGAGGCAAGCGTGGGAATTAAGCTATTCTGTGATTAGCTTTTCTGCTTATCAGCTTGTTGGCCTGTCAGATCACTACTTAAATATCTAGTTCTTCACTTTCTAACAGACCACTGCAAACTGCTATCGGTAATCTGTTTGCTGCTTGCACTGAGCTTGTCAAAGTGTTCGCAGTATGCCATTAGATTTTTGCTATTTGCTGTTTCCTTTCCTCCCTTGTCTTTCCCACAACTTCTCTTCGAGTTTCTCCGGATCCTTTCCCATTTTCCAGATGATCTCAAACAGCTGTCTTTGGAACTTCACAACTTGTTTATTGTAAATCTCAATGCCAAACACATCATCCTTGTGCCAGCCGTAAAATGCTACCACATCATTGTAAATATCCACTTGATGTGTTATATCGAGTAATTTTTGAGGAACATACCTTCCCTGAAAAAAATCGCTTCCCCAGCTCCCCTTTATACCTTCCTTTGCTAGATTTTCAAGATAATGATCCGAGAAGATATGCCTGAAGCTCAGCCTGCGTCTTCGGAATTCTTTACCCCATCTTTCGACGAACTTCTTGCCAACATATTTCCCCATGATTCCATATGTATAGCCCACCCCCTCACCTTTTAGGCGCAATACATTCCAAATCATTTGTCTTGTCCCACGTTTCCCCCTATAAAACAGAACTCTTGTTTGCGGATCATTTAATCCAATATTTGCGCTCAAGAATGCCTTCACTGAAGGGAATTCTTCTTTTAACCTAATCATTTGTGCCTCCTTGTCTTTCAGCAACATTTCTAGACGTTCAACTCCCACAGCTTGTGCAAGCTTTTTCTTCTCATCAATAATTTCTTCAACAACTCCTATCTTCTTCATCTCTTCCAGTCTCCTGTAAACCTTTGAACGATCAACCTTCGACTCCCTTGCTATCTCAAGTATTGTTAACGCCCCTCGTTTTACAAGAACAAGATATATCTTCACTTCAAACCGATCGAGTCCAAGATCCAAGAGAAATTTAGACAGTTTTTTCTCATTCATACACAATCAATAAAAACTTACAATTATTTACTCTTATTCTACACCAAGCTGTTCATCAAGTGAACACCAGATTCCTACATCAAATCTTTGTAGATATAATTTGCCGATACACTCCCCCAATCTGTTTATATTTTAAACAATAACAATGGAAACAAATACTGTCAGTCGTATGATCTGGAATCAGGCTGCATTCTCTTTCAGAAGAGAACACAACTTAAGAGAAGGATTATCAATCGTTCGCGAAAGACCTAACATCTTGGATCATAGAATTGAGGAATTTGATACTGTGATAAAACGCATGAACGATTTGATGACTTGCACTGAGATCCCAGAACAAGATCTGACGGATGTAGGTAGACTGAAAGGAATACTGCCGGACAATTTTATGCTTCCTTCTTTATCCTCCTTAGCCGAAGAAATAGTTCAAGGGAAAACCGGAGGACTAACACTCTTTGCACAGAGTGAGATCTTTAGTACCATTAGAAATCTTATAGAGTCAGGGGATTGGGGATACATAAGGAACCTAAGACACCCGGGAACACTTGCATCTGCACTTCTTATTGAAGGATATGGCCAAATGCTTGACAGATATTTCGAGATTGATGGACTAAACAGAGCATTTGTTCTTGCATTTGAAGAAGTAATGTGGCACGAGTTTCGGATTGAAACAGCCTTACTCCGAGATGTGTTCCCTTGGCTAGTAGAGGAACGAGCCAGTTTTCCACCTGGAATGAGACGAGAAATTGAACGCCTATATCTTTTCGTCAACAGCTCCTGGTTCTTCAGATGGACAAGTACTCCGATAGCAGCCGATGTTCCACCAGAAGAATACAACATAGTCTCACTGGGCGATTTTGGTTATACGTATGAACACTTTGAAGCTATTATTGTGCAGGATAGCACAACTTCTGTACTTATACGGCTCACTGAAACAGCATCAGAAACAACATTGGAAAGCACTGCCAAAGAAATATTAGAATTTCTACAGGAAAAAAATATGAGATTAGTGGCAAAATCAGATACAGGTTATGACAGAAACATAACCTTCATCGACATATGCCTTCCTGCAAGTTATAGACTACAAATGATAGATCTACTAAAAGGCAAAAATATAAGTGGTGGATATATAGATATATCAACTTATGATCGTGGGCAAGTAGATATAGCTGAACTCGTATGGGTATCCTCGAGATAATACTCCTCAAACAATGACAACCTGAAGGAAAAATCTTACAGGTTACCAACCTATCAGCGAATTTGTCTTATTTGTCCAATGTTTCAGCAATAGATGCTTATCTCCTTCACTGGTTTATAATCGTCATCACATACCCAGAGGAAATTATCACCACAATTTAAACTATCTTAACCAAGAGAGTATAATTACATTATGGATAATTTTAGCAATGATAAGGCAGTACTAACCGTCGGCACAGTAATCCTTGATAAAGAAAAAGTTCTGCTCGTACGTCACACAAAAAACGCCAGTCATTTGACGGGAACCTACGGCCTGCCTGCTGGAAAAGTTGAACCCGGTGAAACGATTATTGCTGCTGCAATAAGGGAAGTGAGAGAAGAAACCGGATTGCAGGTCGATAAGAAAAACATCTCGCGACTTCCAACATCATACTGCGCAATAATCAAACAAAAAGATATGCAAAAAAGAATGATTTACATAGTATATTATGCAAATGAATTCGCGGGCCAAATAAAAGATTCCCAGGAGAACGAGCCTGAATGGATTGAGATAGACAAACTGGATTCTATAAACCTTCTGCCAAATGTACACGACGCCATCAACGAGGCTGTTGAAATAATTAGCATCTAGTCTGCAAATCAGCTTGTCGACTTGTCGGCTGATCGGCCCTTTGGCTTTTTAACTTATTAGCCTATTCGCTTATTCCCTATTGGCAAAGATTTTTAAACGAGCGTAAAAGCCAACCATCTGCTTATCAACTCCACCGGTACCTGTCTGCTTTCAGCTATTTACTTTCATACTAAACCTGCTATAATCACCACAGTGCTAAGCCAAGTTTCAAGTTTTATTTTTTGGGAAAGGAGGGTTTTTCTGTTTTCAAAAGAACTGGTGTGAGTGAAACCTCGTTAAGTTTCTTCCGATTAGCATCAAAATCGCCACAGGCGATAATACTTAATTATTTATTAGTTTATCTACATGGATAACAATCAATTCAAGGTTTTCGTTGGCGGGATTTCTTGGGACACCACAGAAGAGGGTCTTAAGGAATTCATGGGCCAAGCTGGAGAAGTTGTCGAAGCAAAAATCATCAAAGACAAATTCTCAGGCCGATCAAAAGGTTTCGGATTCGTAACCTTTGCTGACGAAGCAGGTATGAAGAAAGCAATTGAAGAGTTGAACGGTAAAGAGCTTGATGGCCGACAGCTTAAAGTTGCCGAAGCTCAACCACCTAAACCTAGAGAGTAAATTTCTAGAAGAAATAACTAGTCTGGTTCGCAAGTTTTTCCATCTTTGATGCAAAACTGAACCAGACTTTTTATTTGTATCTTATGATTTTTAAGAATTCTTTCCCTACCTCCGATACCAAGCTTCTCCCCTACAAAAAGAGTCTCTTTCACTAGAACACCTGTACCTTTTAAGGCTGAAATGATAGCATCCACTGTTCCTCCTGAGCTTAAAAGATCGTCAATAACTATTGCCTTCTGCCCCTTCTTCAGACTATTTAGATATATATGCCCTTCTCCCGAAAAGCCGATTGATGTTTTAACTTTTGTTTCGCCCCTTATCCCATTTGGATACCAGTTGGCTAAAACATAGGGAGTTCCTGTCCGGAGAGCTACAGCATGCGTAAGCGGCCCACCTCCTCTATCTGCCTCAGACACTATAATATCTACATTTGAAAAATCTCCTTCTAATACAAGAAGATCCGCCATGTCCTCAATCAGATCTGGATCCATTGGAGGAACAGAATCAGTAAGAGATAAAAGAACATATGGATAACCGTTGCTTCCAGGAACTACTGGAATATTCAGAAAGCTTTTTTTAATTCTTGTCAACTTTTCGTAATAATCTCCAGTCACAGGTTGAGTTTTCATATTTCCTACTAGTTAGGTAAAGAGATCAAATTATAACTTATATTCAATATACTCACAATATACAGCCTACATTCAATTTCCCTAAAATTTCTGTTACAATTTTGCATTCTCATATAATCTTTTGTATTGCCATTTTGTACAAAAAATTACACAAAGTAGTATTTCAAAACCCCCAAACAGGCTACTGCCCCCAACTAAAAAACCTTGTTGTTCACGGATTCTCCTGGAGCAAAAAAGCTGGAAATATGGATTTCCCTTTTGGGGATTCGCTTGAAGTCAGACTGCGAGTTCAGAAATTCTTAACTGACCTGAATATGGGAAGTATCCGCGACTGCGTAAATATGATACCTGAGCAAAACGATCACATATTAGACATAAGTGAGAGCTTTTTAAAAACCCTAAAAAGACAGCGCTTTGGGAAGAATATTTTATGCGATGCGATTTTCACCAAAGAAAAGAACGTAACCCTTACAATAAAACCGGCCGACTGCACGACTGCGCTAGTATATGCAAAAACTCATCAGAGCGAAGAAATCATTGGCATAATACATAGTGGGAGAAGAGGTGTAGAAAAGCATCTTCCAGCAAAGACTGTGAAACATATCTGCAGCAAATACAAATGCAAACCTGAAAACATCCTCATCTCTATAGTCCCCCATCTGTTTCAAAACAATAGACGCTTCGAGAGTATAGACGACTTAGACGAGAAAGTATGGGATAACTTTATCGAAAAGGAAGGGGATTGCTACTACCCTGATGAAACAGGATTTGCAATAAAACAATATTTAGATTCAGGAATAAAAAAGAATAATCTTGAGGTTTATGATGTTGATACCTACGAAGAAGCAAAAAAGGGAAATTGCTTTTCTTACAAGTACCACCTAGAGATGAAAAAACAGGGGAAATCGGTTAGCGAAGGTAGGTTCATAGTTGCAATAATGAAAAAGACTAAGTAGTTCTCATCTTATAGTCTTCTACAATTCTTGTAATGTTCGGAATTTGTAATCTAAGAATGTTTTCAGGAAGATGACAATGATCAAACCAAGCTCCAGTATTTAAAGCTGCCTCCTCATCGCTCCAATGTAATAAGCTTAGCCCCATTCCCCTTTTCTCGTTTCTGAAAGAATACCCGACAAATGTAGGCATCTTTTTCGGATTCGTTCCACCAAGTTCTCCTTTGAAGATTCTTTCAAAAGCATCAGATAAGCTTCCATCTTTATCAGTCGCCAGAAGTACTACTCCTGGCATGTGAAACATATCCGGCCAAAAAGCATCATCCTTTGATCGTTTGGTAAGCAGAACTTCTATGCGGTTTCTTTTCTTCCTTACGGGTAAAACTTCAACGACTGGAGTAACACATATCCGGCAAAGCTCTCTAAACACGTCAAATTTCTGGAAGCCCGGCTTGAGCTTTTTAAAATTCTTTACAATTTCATTTATTTCGCTTCTTTTGTCAGTCATTGAGATTCCGATTATACTACATATTAGCTACTAATGTACTATCAATTAATGATTTGTGCACAGTTTCCGCCCAACAATTGCTGAATGCCTGGTTAACAATTGAAGCCTCACAGGTTGCCAAGAATGCTTCTCATCTGATATATTTACAAACCTTACATTGAACTTTTATGAATAAAACTACTAGACTAATTCTTATTCTTCTGATAGTTGGCGGAGCATTCATAATCCTTCGAAATGATGATGAGAAAGCAGCGGAACCAGAGTTACAAGGGACCCGTACAGCTGACATGAACACCTCTCTAGAATGTTCTAGCCCAAATCTAGGGGTAGAGGTACGTACGCTTTCTTCAAATTGGAGTTGTAGAAATGATAATAATGAACTTCTTCTTGGTTCTGATAATTTTGATATAAGAATAAGCGAAAATGAGTACACACCTTATTGCCAGAATTTTGCCACATACGATGATTCGGGTAATTTAATAGATGATTCTTCTTGTAGAATAGAAGCGTTCTATCTAGAAGACGACTTTATACTCTCTCTATATTCTCTAAACGGTGAAGCAAAAGAGATTGGCGGAAGTTTTAGCAGCCCGTATGGGGATAAACTAGGCATCCACATTACTTTTCAAACCCCATTTGGTATAGATCAAGAACAAGAACTGAGAAGCGTTCTAAACCTCATCGACTAGCAGAAAACAATTTTGTATAATAAATCAGTATTTCGCAACACCTATTATGAACACAAATCCAAAGGCCAAACGCATTCTCTGCTACGGCGATTCAAACACCTGGGGCTGGGTACCTGGTAAAATGGGGAACAAAAGGTTTCCGATTGATAAAAGATGGCCAGGGATTCTGCAGACATTCCTAGGGAATTCATATGAGGTAATCGAGGAAGGGCTTGGGGCAAGGACCACACAGTTTCACGATCCCCGGCCAGAATTGCCCCAAAGAAACGGACTGGAGAGTCTGCCGATAGTTCTCGAAACTCACTTGCCGCTTGATTTAGTAATTCTCATGCTAGGTACGACAGATACAAAAGAAATGTTTGGTGTTTCACCAGAAAAGATATCAGAAGGCCTCAAAAAGCTAATCCACACAATCAAAGATTTTAAGGTCCTTGAAAGCACACCTTCTCCTAAAATATTGATTGTAGTTCCTCCGATCGTGAAGGAGGATACGAATTTCGCCTCAAAACTATTTACAGGAGGAACCGCCAAAGGAAATACACTTAAGAAACTTTATGCTCAAGTGGCAATAGACAATGACTGTCTATTCCTTGATCCTACTAGTGAATGTCCAGTCGACGAAAATGAAGGAGTGCACTTAACCGAAAAATCTCACAAGAAGCTAGCCGAGATGACTTTTGAAAAGATAGAATCAGCGCGTATCTAGTCTTAACCTCATAACTACCTACCAACATTTAGTCTAGAGTTCTTGCTCTTGAAAAAATTTATTCCTGGTGCTTATTTATTACCTCGTGTCATTCCTACTCATTAACCAATTTCTTGCCTCTTCCGGATACATATTTATCAAATTAGATGCCTCCTCTACCCTCACCCACATCGGTTTGTAATAGTTATTTTGACATGAATAATCCTTTTCTTCGCCCAGAAGCCTTGGTCTGGTTTTCTTTTTTGCCGAGCAAAGAAAGATCTTATCTTGCTGGTTTGTGAAATCATTCTTAAAGTCAAGGACTATTTGCCCAACTTCAACTCTAATACCTGTTTCCTCGAATATTTCGCGCCTTACAGTTTCATTATCCAACTCTCCTCTTCTTTTGTGTCCTCCGGGTAAAGTATAATATTGCCTTCCATCTTTTCTTCTGAACATTAGAAGAATCTCGTCATCAACAATGACAATCCCTGAGTATCTCGTCCCTTCAACTCGTAAATTTTCATCTTGAGCATGTTTTTTCATTATTTTAGTATCCCATAAAAACAGTAAGAATAGTTCTTGCCCAAACATAGGCATTCTCAATAAATGTTCTTTCAACAACTGATTTACCCCTATCAATACTCTGATCATTCTGATTGAAATCTTGATCATCAATCTCAATATAGGAGTCTTCCTGATCTCCCAGTCCTAGACTTTCTTCTCCCGAAGCACCAAACCTGCACGCTGAAGCACAATGTAAAACACATTTTGTACCCTCAGGCAAATCAATACATGGAGAAACACATTCATCATATTCTACCCCGCCGATAAGTGTGCAGTCACTCTCGCTTATCGCCCTACATTCCTCTAAAGAATCTACCCAAGAGCCTCCAATACCGATGCAGTTATTTTCATAGGTATCATCCGGGTCCCAGCCGGAAATCCTGGCAAAAAGCCACCAGAAAGCTCGTCCCATACGCATAGTTCCTATATCACGATCATCGATATCAGCATTTGTATCCAGATGCCCTCCATCATCTGTATAGTTCGAATACATAGCCTCATAACCCCCTTGCAAGATATGATTCCCGTCAGGATCGTGAGCCTCGATATCGGCTATATCAAAAAGAATCTTGTCATTTGCTTCGGTGTAATTTCGAACAAGGGTATTATAGCTGTCTCTCCAACTGTCCCCTGTTGTCTCTAATGGCATAGTCCACCATACAAATGCGACATCCGGATAGACCGTCTCCATAGCCAGCATATAGTCCCTGTATTCAATCCAAACAGCATTCACATCACCAGCATTGTCGACATAGCAGTATTTGACAAAAGCAATATCAACATGCGAACCGACTCCGTCTGTTACAACCCTCTGATTCAGTTCAGTTATCTTTGAACCAGGATTTCCGTTTACTCCAGCAGCAAAATCACCTATCCCCGCGCCGGAATCGAACCAGGAAATCAAAACAGCAGAGTTTTCCGAAGTAGTTCGATCAATAGAATACCTCGCACTATCTAAAACTTCCAATGAATCCAAACCTGACAAGATATTGCCTCCGACAGAAGCATGTCCAAAGATGACATCAAGATTCCTGGCCTGATCGAGATAGTATTGTGGAATGATATCATCGTTATAATCGATAGAATCGTGATCTACTACAAAGTCTGTAAATGGAGCATCTGGTGAAGAACTCAAGGATTCTCCTCTCTCAGAATCCAACCCATCTTTTCCTTTCGCATCCCGAATATTTGGTAAAAAAAGAGTATATGCTGTAGTGATAAATAAAAAAAAAGTAATGACAAAAAACGCTTTAAAATGATGCTTGAAGTAAGGCATGAGAATAACAATGACAATTATTTATATAACGTCCCCCTTAAGAAAATTTACCCTGACCTGCAATTTGATCAATCATCCGGAAAGTTATCGAATGGATCATCCTCTTCTGTCCCTGTACTATCAAATCGAAACCCTGTTGTATCTTCGAAAGAGCCAGGACTCAAAAGTGCACAAATACTTGTCATGAGACAGCACCCAAATATTAACAGTAAACATCCGCAAACACCAATAATTATCCATTTACCGTTACCGGATTTCGGCTTAACTTTCTCAGACATCGTATCAATAAATAACAACTAATTTACTATCAATGTACTATTTATGTATAAAAATGTACAGGCTTTATCCTACTTTTAGCTTTTTCGCCAGAGGCGAACCAGCTTTAGGCTGGATATTTTCTATCTTGTCCTCCCTTCTCCACCCTTTGATCTGAGCTTCTCTTTTCATCGCCCTTGATTTACTTCTGAATCTTTCAGAATAAATAAGTTTCACAGGCAGCCTGCTTCTGACATACTTTGAACCCCTCCCGCTTCTGTGATCTTCTAACCGCTTTGCTATATCTGTTGTAAAACCGGTATAAAGAGAATTGTCTTTGCATAGAAGAATGTAGATGTAGTACATGAATAACTTTCATAACTAGAAATGCTTATTTGCTTTTCGGCTGATCAGCCAGTCGGTTAGTTTTCTTGTCCATCGATGATCTGCTCGTCAAAGTGACTTTATATTGGATCCGAGGTAATCTTCTATCACTTTACTGCTCTCAACAACAAACGCTCCAGCCTCCTTCATCTCTTCAAGCGCTCCTAAATCATCCCCCGGGGTTTTGTTAACTCCTCGACATCCATCAATGATCACACATGTTTTAAATCCAAACTTCAAACTATCCAGCACTGTATTCTTGACACAATAGTCAGTAGCAAGTCCAGCTATATAAACTTCATCTATATTGTTCTTGCGAAAAAGATCCAAGAGAGATTTGTCATCGCCGTTAAATGCTGAATAGTGTTTTTCGCCAACATCTTTCCCTTTGGAAATTATTTCGACATCATCCCGAACATCTAAATCCGGATGGTACTCTGCTCCCTTTGTCCCTACGATACAATGGGCAGAAGCTGGTTTGTCTTTGAAAACATCTACCGGGTGCCAATCCCTTGAGGCGAATAGCTTCCAATTACTTTTTCTGGCAAATGCTAAAGCCTTATTTATTGGTCCGATCACCCGATCTCCTTTCTTTACGGGGTATGAGCCGCCTGGGCAGAAATCATTTTGTACATCAACTATGAGAAGTGCTTTCATAACATGCATAAATTATATGCTAATTATACTCAATTTCTTTTTGAAGGGAAGTTCCTCGGCAAATCTGGAAAATAAGGTCAAAGACTAACGTTCAAATTTCCCAACAATCCATCAACCAGCTTCATGCCTTGACTTCCTAAATCAATCCAATAATGCGTTTCATCTGTATCATTATCTTTGCCGCGAAGCCAACTATTTTAGATAAACAAACTGTTCTCATGCTATAATCACATCAAGGTAGTTTATCAATCAATGTTGAATCTCCGCGGGGAGTTAGGTAAAAAGTTAGGAAAGAGTCATCCTCAAGTCGAAGAGCTTGCCGTTATTGGCTATCAGTTCATTCTTTTGCATCTCGTAAAAACAGCAAGTCAAGAAAAAGGAAGAAAATCTAATAGTGGAAATATTCTTTTAAAGGACAAGCATAATATAGAGTATCATTTACTGCAGATGTTTCCTAAAGAGGAAGAAAAGATAAATAATCTTATCCTTCAATTTCTAGATGACTACGTCAGCTGAGACCTCAGAAAGTGTTAAAAGAATAGACATACGAAGAATAAGGAGCCGGTTAGAGACACTCTATAGAGAATTGCCTATCAGCAGAAGGAATCTTTTTAAAAATTTATTGCTTGGAATAGGTATTCTGACTCTAGCCGGCTGCAGACCAGATACTTTAGCAGTCACTCCAACATCCCTGCCTCAGCCACCAGCTCCAAGTCCGACGGAACCATCACGTGCACCGGTAACCCGGGAAACCGAAACTCCAGTTATACTACGACCCTGGAATGTCGTAATCGAAGCAAGATTCGAAGAGAAAGACGGAACTTCTGTCCACTCTTATGGAAGCGGTGTATACGTTGTTCTACCTGATGGTCAGCATGCAATTATGACAGTTAAACATGTGATCACAGAATCGAGTGCACAATTTACAGGAGCAACTGCCCACTTTTACTCAGATAACAAACCCCAGATCAGTGTAGACCTTGAGAATTTTGATGAGTTGTCCGGAGGCGATTCTCTAGATCCAGTAGTAATTGCAATAGCTTCACAAAATAAAACTTTAGCCGATTTCATGACCATTGATCCAACTCCATACGTATTATATTCCGCTGAATTCCTAGCAAGTGGACCTATCATCCCAAAGACTGTATACGTTCCAACCATTACTAATCAATATCTGGAAGCCCGATTTGTGAGAATAAGTGATGCAGGCGGATATATTTATAGAACAACTAACGGTTCAATATGTACTGGAGACAGCGGTACACCTGTTATGGAAAGCTCTTCAGGAAAGATCCTTGGTCTGGTATCTGGAATTGGTCCAATACTTCAGGGTGAAGAAACATATGGAGGCATAGGTGGTTTTTCCCTCTGCCACTTTGAATTTGAAGTTTCAGTACCAGATTTCTGATCGATCATAATAATAAGCATGAGCATATTTGCAATATCGTCCAACGTTCTAAAGGCTTTGTTCCTTAAACAAGAGACGTTAGCCGAACCTGCCCGCATTTGTGATATAATTTTAAGATAATTTTTGACTTATAATCATAAATGGAAGCTTCTCCAATGTCGGTCAAAGGACTCTTTCATCTCGAAGGTCCTATAGACCCGGCCCTATGCGGACAATGCGAGCTCGATGGGGGTAATCCAGCAAATTTCCCATTTACTTTAATAGAAAAACCTAAAGCATTTTGTACAAGATGCAGCGTAACAAGAACGATGCATACCGAAGAGCTTGAAAATCCTGACTACGAAGACATTTCTGGACGAGCCGCTTGTGGCCCAATAAACTTTTTACTATGAAGTAAAAACCGAGAAGGAGATTGGGTACGGCAATAGGTTTTAAATATATACTACCGAAAGTTAAGTAGTTTATTAACCAAATTACCAGTTCTGCTTCTAATTTCCTATCGAAAGAATGTCTGTCACATGCTCTAAGTGATTCAACATGAAAACAAATGCATTTAATAATGCTTCACACGATATCTCCGAGACTCGGTAGCAAATCTCCTGTCTCAAATCAACTCCGATAGAGCTTGCTTAGGCTGATCTTCCAAACTATCTATTAGCTTCATTCCCCCACTCCCCAAATCGATCCAATAATGCGTTTCATCGGTATCATTCTCTTTTCCACGCAACTCATAACTGGCAGCAAGGCAGTTAGCTGCATAGGTTCCAAGCATTAAAACAGGAATAATTCTCAAGTCATACTTAGACAGCTTCTTGTGCTTCAGGTATTCTCCTATTATTTCTTTGTAGATTCTCAACACGTCCTCACTCTTTGCCGTCTTTGGATTAATGCAGAATAAAGAGATAAAGGTTGCGATTTCAATGGAAATAGCACCATACTCCATGACACTAAAATCGATTATCCTTATGTCGCCTCTAGAATTCTTGAGAACATTTGACCGCTGAATATCGTTATGGATCGTTCCCTTTGTAGATCTTGAATAATCTACTCTCGTAACCTTACTCACAACCTTCTTCATCAACAATCTATCCGCTGTTGACAGAAATCTCTGCTTTTTCTCAAATTCGGTAACCAAGTTCTGCACTACCCAAACGTCATATATTCCCTTTGGTTTAAACTTCACTGAATTGATCTTCACTATATCACCAGTTATGTTTTTCATCTCTTCAATTGTCGGCTCTTTCTTTGCCTTAAAGAAGCTTCTTCCCCTGAAGTACTCCATCACGCATCCGAGCGCCATCGCCTGATCTGTTTCATAGTAGTAAAGCAATTCTCCCTTTTTAGATTTCAATAGTTTCGGAACTCTCACTCCCGCCTTATAAAAAGCAGCTAAGCCCTGTACGTTATCCTTTACATGGCGAAAACTCTTAAATTGAGAAAAGAGCTTCACAAGATAGATTCCCGATGAGGTCTCAAGTTTCACATTGTAATCCTCGAACCCTTCATGAATCTGTCTGTACTTTCTGACACCTCCAAGACCATAATTCTTTGCAATTTTCTTGATCAAGACGTTCTTATCTATACGGGAGTCAACCCGCCCCAGAAGATTCACTGTGTTTAGATCTAAGTAAGTGTCCATACAAATTGTCTTTTCTCAATTGCAATAGAAATCTTGTAAATGGTACAACTTGAGATTATAATGCTGCTATAATATAAAATAATGCATTGGATAGTCAAAAACATGTCGAAAAACAAAGACAGAATTTCTGCTCTTCTTAAGCCGTTTGGACTAACAAACGATGAGGCTCGAGTTTATGTTCATCTGCTCAAGTCAAAAGAGCTATCTGCTTTAAATATCAGTAAAGATCTAAATATTACACGAACGAAAGTGTACGCGATCACAGACAGATTGAATAAACTGGGACTCGTAAGTTTGACCGGTAAGAGGAATGCACAAAGATTTATGGCCAATTCCCATAAACAATTAGAGCTTCTGGTTAAACAGAGACGAAGCGAAGTTGAAATGCTGGAAAGCTCCCTGCCAACTATTTTTGAACAACTTGCTTCAATAGAACTAGCTAAGACTTCAAATTCTCAGATTATGAATTACACCGGCATCGAGGGACTGAAAACTGTAACATGGAACAGTACCCGCGCGAAAGATACTCTCCGAGTGTTCGAAATGGCTCAAGATATGTCAGCATTTCTCGACTTTGACTTTTCAGAAGCTGCAAGGCGCGAGTTTGTCAGAAGAGGCCTCAAACAATCGTTACAATTGACAAACTCGCGCCGCATCAACCCTTGGACAAATATATCTGAATTCGTAGATATTTGGGAAGCAAGACACATCAATCCCGGAAAACTTTCGCTGACTACTGAGATTTTGGTCTATAACGACGTAGTCACTATGTATCAGATAGAAAAAGATCTTCCATTCTGTGTAGAGATTTATAATCCAAGCCTATCGCTTATGATAAAGAACTTTTTTGACTATGTGTGGAAGGATGCTCAGAAAATGAAGATAGTGGACGAAAGAGGAAGTGCAAGGGTAACAGATGAACAATAGCCATGCTATTGTAAACCTACTATCCATTTTTCCCTTCTAGCATTTTTTGTTATCTACTCTTATCTTCATCGAGAACATATTTTCCCTGTTTATAAAGCTCAAAGTTTGTTTCTCGTAATACAAGTTCGCAATACCCCGTTGTATTCTGCTTGATCATAAGGCCCAAACTCCTCGCAAAAGTATCTATCTTGCGCTTTGTTCTATTCAGCTCCTCCTCATAGTCTTCTCTTTCGATATCGACACGAATGATTTTCTCAATCTCGATAAAATCTCCAAGCCCGACTACTTTATCTATAGAAATCTCAAAGCCATTCTTTCTTGCCATAGTCCTTTCTTTGTCGACAACAGCCAATTGTACAAAGCTGTTTTCTGCCAGGAAATTTTCCAGGCTCAATCCCTTTGGGTAAATAATTTCGAGAATTTCGCAAACAGTACGAAACTTTGTTGCATCATCCTCCAGCAAAGGGATTTCAAAGCTGTACTCGTCGCAATGGGTATGATCATTCTTGAAGTTCTTGCCTGCGATATCCTCGAAATTGAACTTGAAATCAAGCTTTTGATCATTCCTGTTCCTGATAAAAATACCTTTTTCGAAAAGCTTTCCTTCCGGTGTATCGTAATAGATATCCAGAACTCTTTTCCGTTCTACAAATTGGATGCCTAGCTTATCAACATCAAGTGGTTCCAAAACACTGTATTTGAGTTCAACTTCTATTTGTCTTTTCATATAGTGGGGTCTTGGAACAATTTTGACTTAAGATAGTATCATATACCAAAGAAAGCTGGAACACCAAGAAAAGAACTCCCACTTGCAGATTACGAGCTTTTGAGATCAAACCGATTGGCAGAATTATTCCTGAGGTCTAACCCACACCTCAAGTCCAAGTATAGCAGTAAGAAAACTTTCATCGATTTCCCACTGAGTATGATCCTCAGTCTCAACAACAACTCCGCTATAGTTAGGTACCATGACTAATTGAAGAACTTCTCCACCATAGAAGTTCGTTTGTTTCCCGTCGTTTATCAAATACCCTTCACTTGCGGTAAAGACTCTCCTTGCAGGAACAAACGGGCGGCCTTCTTTTAGAACAAGTCGTCCTCCAGATACCTCCCCAAGTCCTTGCGTGTAGCGGAACCATTCAATTCTGCACTCTGAAACAGGAGTTAATACCGCCCCTTGATCGGAAAGAAAGACCCTGATAGGGTGACCATTTTCATCTCGAAATACACTAACACTGCCGCAAACTGAATTCAATTCTATCGCATCTCCTCTAGCTACAGTCAATTTAAACTCCCCTTCAACTAAATATCGATAACAGAATGTTCCACTCACAACAACCTGCCCCGTGATATCAGATTTCTCGAAATCAGCCGAGAAATGATCCCTAGAATATTCCTCCATATTTACTTGTCTTCTGACAATTTAATCCGGAGCAGATTTAGTATTGCTATATGGCCATTATAGCATGTAGTGGCTAAATATCCCAGGCTTATACCACTTTTTGCTTCGTTTCAGGGATAGAAAATTCGTTTAAATCTTAAATCCCGAAATTCTTTGGAATACAGAATTTGTTTAGTTACAAGGTAATAACGAAATACTGACATGAAGCGCTACATGTTTCACGGCATCCTTCCGGCCTGCCTTTTGTAAACCTCAATCCTGCAGATACAAGCATCAACAAGAAAGAAAAGACTAGCCGGATCTAACGGCTTTTGAGCTGCAAATAAAACGGTATGTGTAGAACTTTGATAGTACATATCAATTATTATCAGAAAATGTTGATCAGTCGGCAAATTTGTGCAAGACTCTCTACAAAACAATCTGCATTCGTTGCCCCGGGCATCAATAATATCTTTCATAATAGTCTCAACAACTTCCAGATCATCAGTAACCCCATAAAAATATCTATCATATCTTCCCTTTTCGGCATATTCAGCAAGAACCAGTGCAAGACGCTCATAATAACCAGTATATTCGTCAGATCCATGCGAAGAGGCTTCAAACTTTGACATTTTTATTAAAGACAAACAACAATACAATTCAAAATTTATTTTGATAATAGCACTTACTAAAGGTTGAATAAAGAGAATATAGCGGGAATACAAGGGTCTTTGCAAATTTAACCCCCCTAATCTACTTGAATTTTAACGGTTCTCCCTCGATAAACTCAGACAAAAAAATACTGCAATGCACTAACAACGAAATAAGCAAGACGGTCGGAGTTTTCCCTCGAAAGCAATTGGATAAGCCTTGGACTTTAGTCCGTGGGGCTTCACTTCAAATTCAAAAAACGAGTGAAGAATTATTAACCCGTAGAATTCATAGCCTCTCTTATTCTCATGTGCAAAAAATCTCCGAGCTTCTGAGCTGTATTGTTATTATCTACATTTCTGATTGATTCAAAAAAGGGACCAAGATTTACTTCCAATACCATCGGACCATTCTCAGTAACAATGAAATCAATTCCTAAAAAGTCAGCCTCCCAATTCTTTATTATCTTGTAGGTGATAGTTTTTACGGATTCCGAGACTTCCTTTATCGGGATCTTTTTTGTAACAATAACCGATGTTTTTCCCTCAGGGTTTATCGATAATTCTCTATGGGCAATCCAAATAATTTCCTTCCCTAATGTTAAGACTCTCAAATCTTCAGTAAAAATCAACAAATTCCTGAAATATACACCTGTCTAGAAAGTTTTTATCAAAGTTCAAAATCTGTATTGCATCGTTGATAACAAAGTTATTCATCCCGCATGAACTAATCCTCTTTTTAATTACTAGCGGAAATTTTAGCAAACCGAAATCTTTTATTTCCCTAATAGTTTTCGGATGAGGAATAGACAACTTCCTAAACATTTCTACTTGCCATAGCTTATCTTCAAAATTTGGATATTTCACATAACAACATTTATCCAGGATTATTTTATCAGCATATTTTTTTAGACAAAACTCAAATATGTTTTGATATTTGCCTTCATCGTATATATACGCACCACGTAAAACAAGACATTTTGCTTTAAACAGGTTTCCCTCATAAAATAACTGCCCATCCTGAATCTTAAACCTGCTGTAAAAAAAGATATCAGCATTCAACTTGTCAGCGTTCATCAAAATTGAGTTGTCATTTTCATTTGTTAAGATTTGAAGTTTTCTATTCATTTTTGTAAATTTCGGATCAAACAATAATTCTTTCAGTTGCAACTTCTCCTCTTTTTACTAATTTTTCTGGATCCGTAATGTAATATATAAATAATCTTCCATTTAGATGGTCAATTTCATGTTGTAGAACTGCGGCAAAAAAACCCTCCGCTGTTAATGTCTTGGATTTCCCTTTCTCATCCAAATACCTAATGGTCACCTCTTTTGCCCTTTCCACACG
>JAQVGX010000018.1 GCA_028696515.1 Candidatus Dojkabacteria bacterium
GTAAGCATCACATCGAGTATAGACTATGGAGCTCTGTTGCCCGGTGATGATACCGGAAGTACAAATCAGACGATAACAGTAACAAATGAAGGAAATGTGATAATAGACATAAATGTGTCAGGTAACAACATGTGTACAGATTATCCGACCTGTTCAGGTGAAGTACTAGCAGTGAGCAATCAGGAATACTCACTTACAACATTTACTTATGGAGTAGGAACCGGATTGAGTGGGACTCCAACAGCGGTTGATATCAGCATAGCAAAACCAACCTCATCACCTTCAAATAGTTCAGATAACACATACTGGGGGATATATATACCTTCGATAACGATGCCAGGGAGCTATAATGGAGAAAATACTTTTGAAGCTATATCCAATTCTTGAACCTATTTCTTATATAGTTCGTAACCTCTCCCAGCTATCATAGCTGCGTTATCCAAGCAGAATTCAATTTCGGGATAGAATAATTCATACCCCATATCTAAGCAAGCTCTACCCATCTTATCGCGAAGCCTTGTGTTTGCACTGACTCCGCCTGCCATAGTTATAGTGTTAACTCCAAGATCCTCTGCTGCTCTTATAGTTTTTTCAATTAAAACATCAACTACTGCTTCCTGAAATGATGCAGCTACATCTGCAGTCCAGTTGTTTTTTAGTTCAGCATGTAAAGAAGAATTGTTCCTGTGTTGTTCATTCTGCTTCTCAAGCTCGGCAACTAATCTCTGGACAGCTGTCTTCAATCCTGAGAAACTGAAATTGTAGCTCTCGTCTTTTATCATAGGTCTTGGGAAATAATATTTTGTTTCATCTCCTTCTCTTGCTAGTTTATCTATGATTGGACCACCGGGGTAACCCAATCCTAGCATCCTGGCTGTCTTATCGAAAGCTTCGCCGGCAGCATCGTCAACTGTGTTGCCGATAATTCTAAAGTTTTCCTTGTCTGTTATAAGTGTTAGAGATGTATGCCCTCCTGATACAGAAAGACAAATGAAGGGGTACTGTATCTCTTTTACGATACCTCCTTTTCGAACTAGCCAGATTCCGGTTATATGTGCTTCCAGATGATTCACTTCTACTAGAGGCAAATTGTTACCAGAAGCAAGTCCAGATGCATATGCATAGCCGACACTTAAAGCAGGCGGAAGTCCGGGTTCTTTAGCTACAGCAATAGCGCTGATTTCGTTTATTTTAGTATTAGCACTCTTGAGGGCCTCTTCAACTACGGCAGGAAGTATCTCTAGATGTTTTCGTGAAGCGACTTCCGGGACTATGCCACCATATTTTTTGTGTAATTCTGCCTGTGAAGCTATGATATCAGACAAAACGATTCTGCCATCCTGAACAACGGCGGCCGACGTTTCATCGCATGTGGTTTCGATGCCGAGGATTTTAGTAGTTTGTTGTTTGTCCTTAGTCTTTGGTCTAGTCATTGGTCTTTAGACATTAGCTTGTTCCAGCTTTGGATTAATTTATATAGCTGAGGTCCAATGATATCATACTCAGCTAACAAATCCTTATAGATTCTTAAATTTGGCACGGTATAAAGATCGATGAGTTGTTCTAGTCCGACAATAGTTTCATCATTCTCTCCTATAGCATCTGTCAGATAACGTTGAAATGATTTTGTATGTGATTTCTTAGCGAATCCCTCAGCAATTAGTCTGGGAATGGCTTTAGAGGATCTTCTCAGTTGGTCTTTTAAGTCAAATTTCTCTTCTTGGGGAATCTCCGGAAGGACCTCTTTGATAATACGAATACAGGCTCTATATGATCTTTGGGAAACATCGAGATCTTTATAACTTTTAATTCTATTATTAGCTCTTTTGTAGTCAAACATATGACCAATAACTAAAAACTTGACTTTTGACTAATGAATTATGACCTTTTATCTATGAATTATAGTTCATAGCTATCTAAAATCTGCTCAACAACGTTCTCCCAAAGGTATTTCTTCGCGGCTTCCTTAGCGGCTGAGCCCATTACCTGTCGTAGTTTCCTGTCCTTTATAAGTTTCTTGATATTCAGCATCCATGCCCACTCGTCCTCCGGGTCCTGGACAATGCCAAACGTGTCATTGACTATCTCGCCAGGTCCTCCTTTATTTGTCACTATGCAAGGCAATCCCTGTGCCATAGCCTCGACCAGCGTAAGTCCAAAGGCTTCGTGAGCGCTAGGATAGACAAATACATCACCGCTTTTCATAGCATTGGGGACTTCTTTATGATCTATCGGCCCTGTGAAAAACACATTTGTTTTATCTTTATAGAGATTTTTGATATCTTCCGCTCCGATATCATCGGGACCCATGAGTAAAAAGAGAGTATTTTTCAGCTGGCTGACGGCTGTTTGAAGATTTTCGAGTCCTTTAACCGGATGAAGTCTGCCAAGCCAAACAACTGTATTCTCAAATTCTTCAGAAGGAATATCATATTTCTCGACAAACTCTTTGGGCTTACCTTCCTTGAAGATATCATCTGGAACTCCGTTTGGTATAACGACAATTTTCTCTGGTCTTGCTCCGAACTTCTCAACAAAAGGGATTTCCTGGCTTGTGAGACAAATAATTTTGTTTAAAAACCTTGTGAACATTTTTCCGAAGGTAAGGTCGTGTATGTTTACCCACAGTTGAAGAAAGACTCCTCGTGTAGTAGTCACAAACGGGTTGTGTGTTGTAACAACTATTCTTTTTCTTTTAAGCTTAGCCGCAAGCAGGGCTGCGTAGACCTCATATTTTCTGAATCCGTGAACATGAACTATGTCGAACTTTCTTTTCATCAACTCAAAAAAAAGTTTCGGAAAGAATTTGTAGAATTGAGATAACGAAAACCAGGTTTTGCACCTTGTTATCTTTATCCCTTTATATTCCTCCTCTTTTTGTTCAACTCGATCTTTTGATCTGGTCGAATCAGAGCAGATGACTTCGACTTCATGTCCTTGTTTGATCAATTCCAGTGATAATTCAAGTGCTTGCTGTTCAACACCGCCATGTACTGGGTGAAAAAAAGTGGATACTTGAATGATTTTAGCCATATTAGTATTAATTCTCTTGCAAAAGATGTCGCTGAAATTTATTATATAACAAGAACGATTAGAAGCGAATAGCAGGTAGCAAGCAGCAAAATGGTTAAACAGAGCACCGGATTAATAGATAACTAGATAAACAGAGGAATAAATAAGCAGAAGAAAGATAGGGGAGCGGTGAATGGTGAACAGGAAAGTAGCTCGTAGAGATTTGACTTGTAAAACTTTTTGGTAGGAAATAAATACAAAGCGAATAAAGAGTTAGCAAAATTGCATAATAACTAAATAACATAACAACTCAATAACTTTTTAGTATGGTTGGGTAGCAAGATAGATAGTCGGATTGTTAGAGAATTGGGTAATAAGGAATAGAATATACTGAAAGGCGAACTAGCTGAAATGCTGCTCAGCCGAATAGCCAAAAAGCTGATAGCAAATAAGCCAACAAGCCGAAAAGCTGATAGTCTTCACAGCCTGTTAAGTGAACTTAGATGGGATTTTTGGTATAATTCTAATATGATTTCTTGAGTTATGGAGCATATGTCTGAAATAGAAACTAGAGGAATATCATTTAAAGAAAAGTTAAGGTTGATATTGAATAGGTTCGTGGGAAGGGCCGTTGAAAAAGAATACACTCTGGAAAAACTAATTGATTTAAAGAGATCTGGTAGAAGGATTGAATTCGGTCCTTCTGGAAATCATGGACAAACGAGACTCAGTCAAGCACATTTAAGATTAGAAGATATCTCAGGTATAAGTATGTCAACAGGGGAGATAGAAATAGCTCTAGATATATTAGATCCAGAACGTATAGTTCTAAGACCTGATGCAAGTGCTTCTAAATACCTACAAGCATCTATCGATGGAAGACTTAGAGGACTAAGAAGAAGAGACCAAGTAAGTATTTATGATATTAGTCAAATTCACATAGGAGATGGTCAAAGGGGAACTAGACTGGTACTTAGTAGAAAGCATTTTATAGATGAGATAATTAGACAAGATCCACAGCTTCAAGAGATAAGTTCAAATATGGGTGGATCTGACGATTTTCTGAATAAGCCTGAGAATATGCTTCGTGCTGTAATGATAAAAAGTACAGTAATAGATGCACTGGCAAGATTGTGGAGAGATTCGGGGCTTGAAGGGAATAGGGTAGAAAGAATAAGAGCTATCCTTGTGGGGGCAGGTTTGAATATTTTAAATGATGTTGATTTTGCCCAAGCAGCTGCTGAAGAGAATGCAGGTAATCCACCCGCTTTTTATAGCGTAAAGTTAGGAAAAGTTGCCTTCAGGGTACGCGATATTTTTGGAATACGTGGATATTCGTTGCTTATACATGAGCTGGGACACGCTGTACATGCTATGACAAGAAGATTTGTATCCAATGACTTTTTTATGGAACTTGATCAGGTTATAAACTTTCCTCTCAATAGAAGATTTATTCATCAAAAACCAGAAGAAAGAAGAAGGACAATTATTGCTATGGCGGAGGGAATGAATCAGGTGGTGGTAGTTGAGTCGTTGACAAGATACGCCTTTATACCATCACAAGAATATGAAGTTTATCAGAGAGAACAGGGACCTGCTAGGAAAATTTATAGAATGATAGAAAATAATTTATCAAGAGATCAGGCAGATCTCGCTTTTTCAAGCTGGTTTATAGGAGATTTTGATCAGTTTTTCGATATTCTTAAAGATGCAGGGGTCAATCGTCCAAGAGAATTTTTGTATATGCAGTTTTATGAAATAACCTCTGGATCAAAGGAAAAGACTCCATTAAGAGAAACAAGAAGTAATAAGAGAACTAAGCTAAGGAGAACTCGGTGGTATTCGTCATCTGCATCTGTATAAGAAAGACAAGTAACTTTGTAAGATCAACTTGATAAAGGTATGAAGTTTATTCTCCTCCCATATCCGTATCGACCTCTGTGGTGGGCCCTGTCTTAGGCTTAGATTGAGGTCCAGTACTCGGCTCCTGACCTTCGCCATCAAGTGGGCCCATATCTGTTGATGCACTTCCTCCCATATCCAACGGAGATCCCTCTCCTCCCATATCCAAATATCCCTCTCCACCCATATCTGTGTCTCCTCCAACCTTTCTATCCTTAGTACCTGGTCCTGGATTTTCCATCTTGCTATTACTAATTATTAAGATAAATAATTATATCAGATCTAATCACAAATCCCAAACGGATCTTCACTTGGATCTATATTCTGTTTTTCAAGTTCATCACAGTATCCCTGCTTTTTCATCTCGTCTTTCCAGCTCGTTGCAAAGCTTTCGCTTGTCATAGAAAGAACCGCGCAGGCTGAGCAAATACATCCTAGAACCAGTAAGCATACGCAGCCGATTCCAGCTATCCAAAGCCAGGGACTTTTTTTCTTTCTGGGCTCGGTAGGAGTAGTGATTTCTTCAGGCATGTTTGAAGTATAATAGTGTAAAGTAGTGAAGTAATATTAATCCTTTTTGAGAAGTAGTGCAAGATTGCAAACTGTTGAACAGATGAGGAAGTGTACTGATAAGCTCATTCTCTAATGAGCTTAGTTTCTCACTTCTCAAACGCAAACACTCCTTTGACAAGCTTTACTTTTACAGTGTCTCCGGTTCTAAACTCTCCAGTGAGCATCTTATCTGCCAGTGGATTCTCTATCTCCTTCTGAATTATTCTCCTTAGGGGTCTTGCTCCGAACTGCGGATCGTACCCTAGTTCGCCTAGTTTTATCCGGGCTTTCGGGGTTACTTCTAAACTGATACCTTGTCCTTTGAGCAGCTGGGAGGTCTTGGCTATTTCCAGCTCTACTATCTGTAGGATTTGAGCCTGATCGAGTGCATGAAAAATTATTATGTCGTCCACCCTGTTTATAAACTCAGGTCGAAATACTTTTTTCAGCTCATTTAAGAGATCTTCTTTCAGCTCGTCCCAGGATTTTTGTTTCTTTTCATCTTTTGTATCTTTGAACTTTATCATCTTTCCATCATCTTTCATATTACTTCCACCTAGATGGTCGAGGATCATATCTGCTCCAACATTGCTCGTAGCTATTATGATCGTATTCTTGAAATCAACTGTTCGCCCCTTTCCATCGGTCAAACGGCCGTCTTCAAGGATTTGAAGAAGGATGTTGAAAACATCAGGATGTGCCTTTTCTATTTCATCTATCAGTATTACACTATATGGGTGCTGCCTGACGCGTTCGGTGAGTTGTCCTCCCTCTTCATGGCCGACGTAGCCAGGAGGTGAGCCTATTAACCTGGAGACTGCGTGCTTCTCCATGTACTCACTCATGTCCAGCCTGATCAGCGCCTCCTCATCTCCAAATATCAACTCAGCAAGAGCTCTAGTTAGTTCGGTCTTTCCCACGCCAGTTGGCCCGAGGAAAATGAAAGAAGCTATGGGCCGTTTAGGATTTTTCAGCCCGACTCTAGCTCTTCGGATCGATTCTGAAACTGCTTTTACAGCCTCATCTTGTCCTATGATTTTCTCGTGGATTCGTTCCTCGAGTTTTACCAGCTTTTCTTTTTCCTCTTCTTTCAGTTCCGATACCGGTATTCCTGTTGATCGTGATATTATTTCAGCTATATCCTCTTTATGGACTTCTGGAGTACCTGTTCCTCTCTTTTTTCTCCATTCTTCCTCGAGCGGACTAATTTCATCTTTAAGCTTCTCGATTTTTTGTTTCAACTCTGATGCTTCCTTATGCTTATTCCCTCTTGTTAAAGCCTCTCTCTCTGATTCGAGCTTTTTAATCTCAGAATACTTGCTTCGAAGTTCTTCTGGCTCGCTAGTAACATCTAGGCGAACGTGGCTGGCAGCCTCATCAACTACATCAATTGCCTTATCCGGTAAGAATCTGTCTTTGATGTAACGATCGGCCAATTCTGCCGCAAAAGTCAGAGCTGTATCTGAAATCTTGACTCTGTGATGCGCTTCGTACTTGTCTCTTATACCTTTTAGAATTTCTATTGTCTGGTCGACTGTTGGTTCCTCCACAAGAACCGGCTGAAATCTTCTCTCAAGAGCAGCATCTTTTTCTATATATTTTTTATATTCATTCAGAGTTGTCGCTCCTATCACTTGCAGATCGCCTCTTGCTAAAGCAGGTTTAAGCATATTTGACAGGTCCAGTTGTCCTTCTTGTGCTCCGGATCCAACTATTGTGTGCAGTTCGTCTATAAAAAGTATGATGTCTCTTCCTGATTTTTCTATCTCGTCTATGACCTTTTTAGCTCTTTCTTCGAATTCTCCTCTAAACTTCGAACCGGCCAGTAACTGCCCTATGTCAAGTGCCTTTACCTTTTTATCCTTCAAAACTTCAGGGACATTTTCAGTAGCGATTCTCTGAGCCAGTCCTTCAGCGATTGCAGTTTTTCCGACACCCGGTTCACCTATAAGGACAGGATTGTTCTTCTTTCTTCTTGATAGAATCTCAACTACCCGGGTTATCTCATCACTCCGGCCTATCACAGGGTCGATCTTGCCTTCTTTCGCTACCTGTGTGAGATCACGAGAGTATTTGTCAAGATTTGGAGTATCACTTTTCTCCTTTATCTTCTTACCCTCTTTATCTCCCTCTCCTACAACTTTTACTATGGCCTGCCGGGCTTTGGTGTGTGAAATTCCGTATTTATTCAATGTCTGTGCAGCTAGTCCTTCTCCTTCTCGAATCAGTCCCAGAAATATATGCTCGGAACCTATATAATTGTGCCCTAGTTCTCTTGCTTCCTGAAACGCTAATTCAAGAACTTTCTTGGCCCTTGGTGTAAGCCCCGGCTGTTCGCCTTCATAATCTCCCTCTGCCATCTGCTCATCAAGATAGCTTATGAGGGCTTCTTCATCGATATCCAATTCTTTGAATATGCTATCCATAACCTCATCTCCTTGTGTTAAACCGTAAAGAAGATGTTCAGTGTCCATATTCTTGGTTCTTTTGACCGAAGCGACCTTCAATGCTTCTCCTATAGCTTCTTTTGCCCTTTCTGATAGTAAGTCTGCAACATCTACACGTTCCGAAGGTCCGGAGTAGTCTGAGAATCCATACATACCAAAAGGATCCCCTCCGCCGTTCTGCAACTGCGAAGCACATACCTGACAGAGATTAGCAGTGGTTCTTTGTCCGTTGACTATACGGGTAATTTGAGTAGTAGCTTCTCGCTGATTACAATTTTGGCAGATCATTTGGATATTTTTTAAAATTTATCGATCTAAGTATAGCCTATTGGCACTCGAGATGCAAGAGTGCTAGGCGGGAGTGAGGAGTTTTTATACGAGTGTATTACCATAGTTCAGCAATTGTTTTTCTATTGTGTTACTACTGTTGCCACTCACTCCCGCCTAGCTTAAGCTCTTTGATTGGCAGGATCAACTTCGCTTTGTAATTGGTACAAAAACAAAACCTGGGAATATTTCTTCCTTAAACTTAGTTTTTGATTCACGAGTTATTCGTCGAACATCGTCTGCTTTTGTTGGTGCTACAAGAATTCCATCTATCGATAGCTGATTTTTCAACTTTTTAGGGATATCATCGAAAGCTGCTCCTGAAATAATTCTATCAAATGGAGCTTGCGCTTTATATCCTGATGAAACGTCCCGATGTTTAAATGTGACATTTTTCAAATTAAACTTTTCAACATTCTGGCTACCAAACTCGGCAAGTGACTCGATGATCTCAAAGGTATAAACTTTTCCCTTTATCCCAACAAGCTCCGAAAGAATCGCTGTTTGTCATCCGGAACCTCCTCCGATTTCTAAAATTTTATCACCTTCTTCCGGTTGAAGTAATTCTATCATAAACGCAACTGTTAGTGGCTGGGATATTGTTTGACCTGAACCTAATGGGAGCGGTCTGTTCTCATTTGCAAACGGCGAAAGTGATGGGGGGACAAAATACTTGCGTTCAAATTTTCTGAATGCTGAAATTATTCGAGGGGTTTTCAAGTAACCAGATCGAACCAGGTCATCGACTAGCAAATTGTAAGCCTTATCTGACATAGATCAGGTATCGTTAAAAATCCTTTTAGGCTGGAACTGGGGGCACCAGCGATTATAAAACAACAGTAGAACGACTGTTTAAACTATTGTATAACAATTGCATAAAACCCCAGTTCCAGCCTAAGATCAGCAATCTTTTGAACTTATTAGATTAGTATTTGGTTTTTGGCTTAAATTCATCTTTAAGTGATTTTATCTTTCTCTTAACAGTTTCCAATATGTCTTCAAGCTTGATAATTTCACTTTCTTCACTTGTTCTTAGCTTTAGTTCAACCCCTCCTCGTTCAAAACTTTTCACACTTACTACAAGTCTTATAGGGATCCCGATCAAATCAGCATCATTAAACTTTACTCCTGCCGACTCTTCTTCACGGTCGTCCCAAAGAACTTCAATGTCGTTTTGGCCCAATTCCTCGTAAACGGATGCTGCTTTATCCAATATTTCCTTGCTTTCACCAAGAGATACTAAGTGAACTTGAAATGGGGCAATCGTAATAGGCCAAATGATACCCTTCTCGTCATTGTGTGACTCTACTATTGTCCCCATAGATCTTCCAATACCTATGCCGTATGCCCCCATATACATCAATTTCCTTTTACCATCCCTATCCGTAAAGTAGCCGTTGTGATGCTTAGTGTAGAAGTGGTCGTACTTGAAAATGTGTCCCCATTCTATCGTTTTTATCAATTTCAAATTTCCTTTACACTTCTTGCATAGTGCTCCTTCATAAGGTTCAGCTATATCTGCTACTATGTCAGCTTTAAAGTCCCGTCCATAGTTAACATTTTGGGGATCTTGTGTTTCTGTTTTGTATCCTCCGTATAGATTTCTTGCTTTTGTTATTCCTTCATCAACAACGTATACGATCTTGTCTTTAAATTCGTCATAACCCCAAGAATGCAAATAACCAGTTTTGGAGCCGATTGATTTTAGATCTTTATCTTCTCCAATTTCAAGCTCATCCTCTCCAACTGCCTTGGCTAATTTCACTGCATTTATGTCAAGATCTCCCGTAACTGTTGCAATAATCAGTTTCTTCCCATCAAGTGTTTTATACAGGACATTTTTGATAAATCTTTCAGCTGGCAAATTGTAGTGTTTCATCAAATCTTTAATCTTTTGTACTTTTTCTGGTAAATCTACCATTTTATATTCTTTCATTTTTTCATTCTTATTTACCTCTTTTCTTATAAACTCAGCCTTTTCATTGTTCGCAGTATAGTCACAGCTGTCGCATTTTGCGATGTGATCTTCACCGGCTTCACAAGGAACTTGAAACTCATGGCAATAATCTCCTCCCAAAGCGCCACTGTCAGCAATGCATGCATAATATTGAAGCCCGAGCTGCTCGCATATTCTCGAATAGGCTTTATAGAAGCTATTATAGGTTTTCATGAAATCATCCTCGGATTCATTGAAAGAATATGCATCTTTCATGACAAATTCTCTTGTCCTGAGAAGTCCACCGCGTGCACGCTTTTCATCTCTTAGTTTGACGATAAATTGATGAACCGTTATTGGTAGGTCTTTGTATGTAGGATTAGTTCCGGCTACCATCTCAGTAACAACTCCCTCTCCGGTAGCGCTGAGAGCAAATTCTGCCCCGCTTCTGTCTTTTAGTTTCATCAGTGATTTTCCCCAAGCCTTATCTCGGTTTGATTTGGACCAGAAGTCCATCGGCTGGAGAATAGGTATGCTGAATCTTTGAGAACCGATAATTTCCATTTCACTATCGATCAGATCAACGATTTTTCTCCATACGCGAAACCCCAGGGGAAGAAACTCATATCTTCCAGCTGACAATTCTCTTATAAAGCCGCCCATGTAAAGTAGTTTATGGGAAACTGCCGTCATCTCTTTCCTTGCCTTTCGCACAGTTTTCCCAAACAATCGCGAATATCTCATTGTAATAATCTACTAATCTAAATTAAGGATACAAGAAAAGTACTTTGAAAACAATAGTAATAAGTATAAGTAATTGGGTCCAGCCAAAGGCTGGTGCGCCTATGGCGCAAACTAGGTAACTGGAAACATGAACCTTTTGTAGTTATGGTGATAGTATTTTACCCCTGACGGGGTGGTGAAGTAATAAAGTAGAACGTTGATGTAATTTGTTCTTTGAACTGTATATTCATAAACGAATTTTAACAAGAAATTTCAGCAGTTGCAATTCGTAAGTTAATTACCTAAAATGAGTTTAAATCGAATGAATCTACTGCCAAATTTTCTTTATTTCACATACATGGGGCAGAGGTTTTTGTGAGGAATAGAAAATGCTTGCTATTATTACTGCTCAAAACTACAGCTTTAACTTCTACTCGTATCCTTTTCTGCTCGTTGGGCTTGTTATTTTATCACTAGGAATAATCGTCTTTGTAAATAAAAGCAAGAAAATGGTGCACTTGTCCTTTTTTGCTGTGACATTATCATTATTCCTTTGGATGGTTTCAAATGGTTTTTCCTTTATGTCTCTAAATGAATCTGTTGCCTTGTTCTGGCAAAAAATGTGCTGGATCGGAGTGATAACGCTGGTTCCAAACCTTTATATCTTCACTCACTCATTGATTGACGACGCTGGGAAAGTAAAAAAAGCAATTCTTGTCTACCTAACATTTATCCCGTTTTTGATTCTTTTACCGTCAAGTTTGATCGTATCTCGTGTTAAAAAATACTACTGGGGATACGATGCTGTCGGAGGAGATTTGATAACTGCCTTTGTAGTCTATGTATTGATTGTTCTCTTTCTGATCTTCTATAGTTCTATCAGAGCCCTGTCTTCGGATAAGCTGAATCAGACCCAAAAGTCACAAGTAAGGATTCATGTCATAAGTACATTTATAGCTTCTCTATCGGCTTTAGATTTTTTACCTTCGTTTGGTCAGGATTATTATCCCTTGGGATTTATCGCTGTCGGGCTGTGGGCGGCTGTCATATCTATAGCAATCAATAGATATCAGCTTTTTACACTAGATCCTATGCTGGCTACTCCTTCTGTTTTTAACACCATGATAGATCTGCTTTTTATAACAGACTTTGAAGGAAGGATAACTTACGTTAACCATGTTACATGCAAAACTCTGGGAAAAAGTATGGGAGAATTGAAGGACGGTGAGATAAAGGATTTTATCCCAGATATTGGTACGATTCTAGGAAAAAATAAAGATCTGATGGCAAAAGGTTTTAAAGCTCCAGTTCTTATCGATACAACTGTTGTATTAGATAAAGATAAAAAAATAACGGTAGAGTTATCTGCAAATGTGATCAGAAACCAATCAGGTATCAAGGTAGGGTACGTTTTTATCTGCCATGACGTGAGTAAAGAAAAAGAGGCTAGTGAATCTAGGACAGCTATGCTGAAGAATCTACAGGAGAGTGAGAAGGAGCTCGGGGCAAAGGTTGAAGAGCTGGAAAGTGTTAAGAAAGCTATGTTAAATGTTCTAGAAGATTTGAACGATGAAAAAGTCAAACTTGAAAAATCAAAAGCGAGGGATGAAGCTGTTCTTTTGGCTATCGGGGAGGGATTAGTTGTTACAGATAGAGCGGGGAGAGTTCTTCTTGTAAATAGAACTTTCGAAGAGATGTTAAATATAACTTCAAATGAAGCTATCGGTAAATCATTAAACAGATTAGTTCCTATGGTAGATGAACAGGGGAAAGTCGTTCCGGCGAAGAAAAGGCTGCGTGTGCTTCTTATGATGCCGGGAAAAAGAGTGGTTCCTATGCGGACGACGTATTTTTCTACTACTGATACTTACTATTTTGTAAGAAGAGATAAATCTAAATTTCCGGTCTCAATAACTACTACGCCTATTCTTATAAAGGGGAAAGTATTGGGTGTGGTAGAAGTCTTTCGTGACGTAACCAAGGAGAGAGAAGTCGATAGGGCAAAGAGTGAGTTTGTTTCTTTAGCCTCGCATCAACTTCGAACTCCGCTTTCGACTATCAGCTGGTATGCAGAGATGCTTCTCAGTGAAGATGTCGGGAAGGTCAGCACTGGTCAACGAAAGTATATAGATCAAATTTATAAGGCAAATCGAAGACTTATCGAATTGGTCGATGCTCTTCTGAATGTTTCCCGGCTAGAGATGGGGACTTTCATGGTCGAACCTACAACTTGCGATATTGTTGAAATCACAAGAGATGTTATAGACGAACTTAAGCCTCTTGCTTTGGGAAAAGAGGTAAAAATAAAAGAGAACTTTGAGAAGAACTTACCACCTGTTAAAGCTGATCCAAAGCTGCTTAGGATCATTATTCAGAATCTTTTGACCAATTCAGTAAAATATAACAAGAATAAAGGGAATGTGTTAATAGAGATTCTTACAGACGGTTCAAATAGGAATGAGATAGGCAAACATGAGGATTATGTTATCAAAGTATCTGATACGGGATACGGTATTCCAAAGGAACAGCAGAGTCAGATATTCACTAAAATGTTTAGGGCCGACAATGTCAAAAGTTTGGATACTGAAGGCACAGGTTTAGGTTTATATATGGTCAAGTCGATTGTTGAACATACCGGGGGGAAAATTTGGTTTGAATCTGAAATTTATAAGGGAACAACATTCTTTGTTTCTCTGCCCCAATCAGGTATGAAGAAAAAGAAAGAAGGAACAAAGGAACTTATTTAGCTTTAGTTATATAGTTATGGCTGTACCAAAAAAAATTCTAATAATTGAAGATGAGAAGCCTCTTATGGAGGCAGTTGAGGCAAAATTAAAAAGACTCGGGATGAAAGTGATAACTTCCCAAAGTGTTCAAGAAGCTTTTACTAAGCTGAAAAATGAAACAAGTTTAGACCTTGTCTGGCTGGACCATTATCTGCTCGGAGAAGAAACAGGCATTGTGTTTATGCAAAAAATTCATGAAATAGAGAAATTTAGGGATGTCCCTGTGATCCTAGTGTCAAATACTGCAAGTGAAGATAAGGTTGAAACTTATAAGAAACTTGGAGTAAGGAAGTGCTATGTGAAATCAGGAGTGCGTTTGGACTCGATTATTGAGGATATAAAGGAGATCACAAAACTGAGACTGGCAAATTGACATATATTTGATTTCACTTTATTATAATATTAACTTTTTACAACACCAAATATGGCAGCAAAAACAATTCTGATAGTAGAGGACGATGCACCGATTCTTCAAGCTCTCGTGGATAAGTTTACAAACGAAGGCTTTGATGTTATCCAGGCATCTGATGGGGAAGAGGGATTAGCGAAAGCAAAAGAAGAAAAGCCGGATGTTATCCTTCTTGACATAGTTATGCCCAAGATGGATGGGATTTCCATGTTGAAAGAGCTTCGTGCAAGCGATTGGGGCAAGGAAATGCCCGTTTTTCTTCTGACAAATCTGAGTGACATGGACAAGATATCTGAATCGGTCCAGATTGGAATAAGTGGCTATATGATAAAAAGTGATTGGAAACTTGAGGATGTTGTGAAGAAAGTTCAGGAAAAACTCGAAGATTAAAGTTATTCCTTGAAAAGCTTCTATAGTATCAATTATCATTAAATGAAAAAGATAGCAGCTGATCAATCTGCTCCTTGTTTTGGATCTACATGAGATATCTTGGAATCAAAAAATAAACTCTCTATTCCCTATCTGTTCTTCAGGTACCAAAGGTGCCGCTTTAATCAATAATGATGTTATCCTTAAATATATAGTTTGATCAAAGAAGTAAGTGACCCGCTTGGAGTGATACGTCTTTTTGATTTGACAATGATATAATTCTGCATAACAGTATTTCAAAAATACTTGAAAGAGAATATCAAAATTTACGCCATACTTACTTTTTATAAAGAATATCATGGAAGAAGATTTATCTTCGGGGGTAAGAGTTGTGTTGGAAGCCAGGGAGGAAGCTAAGCTGATCTTAGGTAATTCGACAGAAAATGTTCCGGGGGAACTATGGGTTAGAGCCATGGGTGTGTCGCTGGAGGTCGCTGAAAAACAATTACAGCAATTCGATGTGTTGTTGAGGCATTTAACCTTTCCGCAAATTAGGGAAATTGCATTGAGGTTATCTGCTCCTCAAGAGAGGTTACCTTCCAGGGGCTGTATACCTGCTTTATATTTAGTACAGCTGGTTTTTATCCTAGGAATGGAACCAGTTCTGGCTACGGCTTTAAGGATTGATGAGGCTCTACCTAGAAGGCTGGAAGAATAACAAAACTGAGTAATCTCATTATCGTTGCATTTCGTAAAAAGTAAATATAAGTATTATTTTTCCGTATATCTAAAAATAGTTATTCAGTCGATTCTGTGGTACGATAAGCATGAATCATAATATTATAATCTGATAATATGAATCCAAAAAATTCTCAAAAAGTTGCTCTAGTCACAGGCTCGTCAAAGGGAATTGGTCAGGCTATAGCTAAACGGCTGGCAAAAGAAGGTTATTTCGTATACGTGACTTACCATGAGAATGAGAAAGGCGGAAAACTTACCCTAGATGAAATCAAACAGAACGGGGGTGAAGGGGATGTTTGGAAGCTTGATGTGTCTGATGAGAAAAGTGTTGTCAAGATTATGGATTTGATAATGAATAAGTTCGGACACTTAGACGTTTTAGTGAACAATGCCTGCCGTGATATCTCGAAAAGTATGGAAGAATCATCACTTGAGGAATGGAAGTTGGCTTTTGACACAAAAGTACATGGAGCCTGGCTTTGTACGAAGCATGCGATTTCCTTATTACAGAAAAGCAAGAATCCAAATGTTATCATCATCTCAAGCAATGCCGATGAGAGGCCGGATAAGGAAATTCTTTCATATGCAGTTGCGACAGGAGCACTCAATACGTTCTTCAAAGCTGTTTCTGTTCATCTGGCTAGCGAATATGGGATAAGAGTAAATGCTGTTATGCCGGGTCAGGTGAGAACTGATAACTGGGGCGAGTTGCGAAATGATGATAAACTCTGGGGAAAATTTGCTGAGGATAATCCACTAAAGCGTGTTGCAAAAGTTGAAGATATTGCTGATGCGGTTCCCATTCTTATCAACGATCCCCATAGATTCTTGAACGGCAATATGTTTTTTGTAAATGGGGGTGGTCATTTGACATGAGAAGTTTGCACAGAACTTTATCTATGTCTATAATGAGCCCAATTACTTTTTAAAGTAGCATTATGGACTTATCAGATCTAGGTGGGCTTGGAGACTTAGCCAAGCAAATGCAGGATGCGTATACAGATGGAACAAATGCTATGAACAAAGCCGGGAAAGAAGCTGCAAAAGATATGAAGCCTGATCATGAGATAGAACTTGATATAAAACTTTCTGCTAAGGTTGAAGGGCATGATTACAGAGTTGATGCTAGGGTAACATTCGAAATCGAACTAAATCCTATTCTTGGTTCAGGAGCGGGTGATTTGTCAAAAGCATTGGAAGGGCTTGATGTGGATCTGGGAGACGATAAAGGTGCTGTGATGGATCAGCTGGGACAGCCGAGGGCTATTGGAGTTGTAAAAGACATTGAAGTAAAAGAATTGGTACTAAGTAATGATGCAGGAAAAGTTGATGCAGAACTCAACAAAGATGGAACTCTTTTGGCTACTTTGAAAGATGGGGAGTTACTAATTAATTGTGAAAGTGTTTTTTCTTTCCCTGATAATCCAGATGTATATGTAGCTATTCCCTCTATGGATAAGATGCAGAAGAATATGGTAATTGGATTGAAAGAGAAGGGGAAGAAAAAAGTATTTAATTGGACAGAAAAAGATAAGGATAATCTGGAGGTTGAGGGGAGTATTATATTGAGAGAGCTTTAATAAGCTCGAGGCTATTTTGCATTTAAGGCCTTTTGTTCATAAGATTTGAGGATATTGATTTTATGTAGGACGTCTTCATATTTCCGCTGCTTTTCAGGTAGCTGTTTTTTTAGATCTAGAGCTCCAATTCTATAGAATAATATAAGGCTGTCCAGCTTTAAAACTCGAATTTTATGATTATCGATTTCAAGAATTTCATCAGATTCGATAGGGACTTCTGGATACCAATAATCAGGATCTCCAAATTCTATTTTTAAATTTCCTTTTGTACATCGAATAGTATGATTTTTTATCTTAGATTTAATACCGGATTTTCTTAGTGCTTTCAGGATTTTCGGGAAATATCTTCCGGGACAATTGAGATCTATGTCATTAACCTTGATGGTTCTATCCTTTGTATAGAGAAAAACAGCTAAACTGCTGTCTAATATAGGTGCTACATTTACAGATTTGCATATGTTCAATATTTCAGAAAGAAATTTTATTAACTGATGTACTTTATTTTTATTTTTAGGATATATAGTTAGTTTCATTATCAAAATAGACGAGGATACAATATCATTAAATCCTTAACATTATATTACTATCTTTTTATCATAACCATACCGTTTTCGGGGTTCAGGCAAGTCTTTGTTGTGGGCATAGTTACATGTTATCATACTTTAGGTTCAATTTAACTTTCTACATTTACGGATTCTCAAGATACACTTAAGCTTGGACAACAAGTTAAAAACTCAAAAAATCTTTTAAATATTCTGATTCCATTTTTTACAGCAATTCTAGCAGCACTAGTGGTAGGAAGTGGTGTTTACTTTTGGCAGCAATCAATTCTTGAAAAGGAAAAGGATTCCTTGGGGCAGGTAAAAGACTCTTTGGAAAGAGAGAAGAGGTCCTTGGAAGAAGATATAGTATCTCTAGAGGAAGATATACTATCTTATAAAAAGATGTATTGTAAGGGCACGTGGCAAGATGGTGTCTGCTTGCTGTCAACTTGTATTGATTCAGATGTAAACGAAAAGCCTTATGAGATATATATCAAAGGATCAGTAACATATACTGATAAGAATGGTGTTGCAACAACAGTTTACGATGAGTGCACAGGATCAAAACTTCAGGTAAATGAAATGTGGTGTTATGAAAGTCCGGCTGGAAGCGGTAACTATGTACAAGGTAAGATGATCTACGATTGTCCGAATGAATGCCTTGACGGAGCCTGTATCAAATAACGTAAGAGGAGTGAGAGTAATTTGGCGTAGCTTCTGCGAATTTGCATGTTGTTTGGGAGTGTTTCGCCCTATGAGGCCGGAGGAATCAGTGGTCTAGCGTGGGGCTTCATTGTTCTAGTCACAGGTCAGCATGTAAATGCTTTGACAGGAATTCTCTGATATACGAAAGTTCTTTCTCTATTTCGGACAAACTTGGCGCGGGACTTTCTATGACAATAGGCAGTTTCATATCACGAATTTTTGCAAGTATATTCTCCTGATTGTTTTTATGTGACAGTGTGTGCTTGTAATTATCTCCCTTGTAGCCGCTTATGTGTATTTCAACAATATCGTTTCCAAGATGAGCGTAAAACTGATCAGCAAGATCACCTTTAGGATCACAGGAAAAGCAATGCTGGATATCAAACAAGAACTTGAATCCGTATTTTGTAATGAGGATATTTATATCTTCAACGGTTTTTCCCGTATTTTTCCGGGAATTCATATTCTCTATTGCTAAAGGCAAATGTGTATAGTCTCCGAATACTGACCAGTCGGTTACTCTATCCGGATGCAGGCCAATAGAATCGAATTTGTATTTTTGTTGCAATTCTAGCAGCTTATCCAGTATGCGATATGTTTCTTTTCCTTGATCATATTTGAAATCTAATGCAGGAGCGTGAAGAAATCTGTACTTAAATTTTTCCAAAAGTTGTATGTCAATATTCTGAATGTTTTGAACCTCTGAGATATCTAAACTGCTTAACTCAACTGTGTTGCATCCTAGCTTCAGAAGGTATTGTAGAACCTTGTTGGAATTTTTATTTGCTGTTATCTTATGGAATGAACCTGTTGAGAATCCGATATTCATATTTCTAGAAATGATGATATATAATCTGAACTGGCCGGGCGGTTAACGTAATGATGGGTAAGTTAAGGTTCGCCTCGAAATGAAACATGCTGGCCTGAAACACTCTCTGCATTTATCAGTAATTCGAACTAATGTTATCTACACTATTGAATAATGATAACACTCGAAGATCCGAATGTCATTTTAATGTGTTCCTCTCTGAAGGGGAATTTACAACTGAACAAGAAGGAACTCTTTTTCTTTATGGAAAGAAGTAGCAGATAGATCTGCTCAACTGTATATCATTCCCGGTGCTGTCCGGCGAATCTTATGCAGCTTGCAGGGAACAGGGCTCTTATGAAGTTACTTTTTCCCAAAGCGGGAAAGATTTCTTGCAATCTTTTTCGACACATTCTTGTCTAAAATACTTGGTAATATTCTTCTTACCCCGATTTCCTTTCTGCTCAAGTAACCTGCAAGTGTTTCCGCTACCGATATTTTTATTTTGCTATCTATCAACTTAATTCTGTTATCAAGCAAGCCCCGGAATAAACCAGGAAAAACAAGAACATTATTGATCTGATTGGAAAAATCGCTTCTTCCCGTACCAACTATATAAGCCCCTGCTTTCTTTGCCTGCTCCGGCATGATCTCAGGAACTGGGTTTGCCATAGCAAATATGATTGGTTTTGAAGCCATCTTTTTGACAAATTTCGGTTTTAGGATATTCGGCGCGCTCACACCTATAAATACATCTGAGTTCTCTAGGGCGGATTCAAGATTGCCACTTTTATCTTCCTTATTGGTAGTTTTAAGCATGAGTAATTTTTCAGTATTTAGATCCTTTCGCTTTTTACTTATGATGCCTTTCGAGTCTACCAGGATGATATTTCCTACACCGTATTCGTAGAGAAGTTTAGCAGTTGCTGTTCCAGCTGCTCCTGCACCGCAGATAGTAATGTTTATATTTTCCTTTTTTTTGTCAGCAAGCTTCAAACTGTTCATAAGAGCGGCCAGTATTACGATTGCAGTCCCGTGCTGGTCGTCATGGAAAACCGGGATATCCAATGTTTTTACTAGTTCCCTCTCAATCTCAAAGCACCTGGGGGCAGAGATATCCTCAAGATTGATCCCCCCAAATGTTGGTGAGATAGCTTTTACTATTTCTATAATTTTTTGAGGGTCCTGTGTTGAAAGAACTATCGGGTATGCATCAACCCCGCCGAATTCTTTGAAAAGAAGAGCCTTCCCTTCCATGACTGGAAGAGCACCATATGGTCCTATATTGCCAAGGCCTAAAACTGCTGAACCGTCAGATACGACAGCTATAGTGTTTGACTTGATAGAATGAGTGTATGATCTTTCAGGATCTGCTGCCAGATAAGATGATACTGCAGCTACTCCTGGAGTGTAAGCTACACTCAGATCGTTTTTTGATCCTATTTTGGGGAATTTGCTCTTGATAGCTATTTTTCCTTTATATTTGGCATGTCTTTTTAGCGATTCTTTCTTAAAGTCCATAGTAATGATGTAAGAATTAAAGTTTAGTAGATGATAACACTTTGATCGATTTGCATCAAAATATTGCTTGATGACTTTTGTCTTGTGGTTGATTAAGAAGACATGAGATGTACGAATTTTGTCAGATCAAATAAGTATCAAGCAGATAAGGTATTTGGATTGTACTGAAAAGACAAAATTCTTTGAATCTCCAGTATTAGGAGTGCTTTCAATCTGAGAAAAGAAAAAATAAGAATATCATCATTCCTTTGATCTGAAATTACTCGAAAGAAATTTTTCTATATCTGCTTTGTTTCTTATCCGAGTAGAGTATTTCATTATTAATTTCTTCCATTTTGCTGTTTCTTCAAAGTCTTTCTTTCTGCTCGAAAGTCTGACTTCAGTAGGCTGAAAGTTTTTATCGCAGCTTACAAAGCAGCAATAACTTCCATCCCAGATTCCAAAATCAGGTTCCTTTACTTTGTCCTTTATTTTCTGGTATTTACATAGATAAACTTTGATCCCTGCTGCTATGTCAAGCTTTATATGTTTAAGTATGTTTGGTTTGCTCATATCTTTTGGGTCTTGCACCAGGAAAACACGTATCAGTTTTTTTATTCTTTTAGCCGCTTTTCTGGCTTCTTTCATGTAGACTGATTCGGGATCATAATCAGCCATAGTAAGGAAAGTGCAAAATCCGTTTTTAGTGAGATTTCTGAACTGAAATAATCCATAGCCGTAAACATCGTTTGGATTTAGGTATATGACTTCTTCTGTTTGGTCGTCTATATAGTCAACTGAGAAAAGCTCGCTTCTGTGTGCAATAAACTGCTGGTAGGTGTGAAGTTCTAGCCTTGTTTTGCACAGCTCCAGAACCAGCGGAAATTCATTTAGGTTTACTTCGCTGTTGAGATGACCGGCCTTTTTCAGATAGATAAAGGAACTGTTCATAGCCTTTGCAAAAAGATCTGCATGGCTTTTTGAGACATATGGATCGCTATCTGAGTACAAGACATATGACACTGGGAATTTCTTCTCAAGCTTATCGAAATCAAAGTCAGTTTTGTAAAAGCTTGCATTTGCATGATCGAACTGCCAAAGTTTATTCAAAGGGCTGAAAAATGGACTTACGAAAATGGCACTGTCCAGTTTAAGCTTAAATTTCTCTACCGCATGAAGGATAAAGACGCATCCTAATGAGTGACCTATGAAGCACAGACCCTCGTTCTTTTTGAAATCTTTAACGACTACTTTGAAAGCTTCGAGCCATTTATCAAGAGTCTGGTTTGCAATAGGGACAGAATTTCCATTAGCTGTAACTTCGTCCCATGAATCTACAGGAAATTGAATCGAAACTACAGTCTGACCAAGAGCCTCTAGCTGCTGTTTAAGCCTCGGAAACCAGTTTTCTTCCGGAGAACCAAAAGCTCCATGTATTAGTACAAATTTCATGTTTAAACAATAATATTTAAATATAATAAAACATTATACTGCCTGGCTAGAAAATTGTCATTTTGCCTATTCTGTCTGACTAGAAATTCAGAATATTTGATTATTATGTTGATTCTTATGAGTAATCGGATTAAAAACAGTAAGTATAATCTTTTCTTTTCCGATGGTAAAATTAGTAAAACTTAAGCTGATAGGGTTAATTCAAGAATATTGGCCCCATTTCAAATATGACCTGTCACAATTATAACAATTAGTAGTTGAGTGAAAATGAAATACATTGAGCTAATTCTCATCACTCCGATAGGATTCATTGATCAATAGATATTATTGAAGTATGATAGTTCTTATACTCTAAATATTTTTGCTAAAAACTCTGGATGGAATATAAAAGAATTGAAAGCAAAATCCATAAAGAACTTGTTGCTCTATTCACAAAGGCATTTACTGAATCTGAAGGTAAAGACGAAGGTATCATCATTGGAAATCTGGTGTCTGATCTTATCTCAAAAACAGATAGTGATGATCTGCATATCTTTGTAGCGACTCAGAACGGTAAAACCCTTGCTAGTGCTATTTTCTCGAGGATAAAGTTTGAAAAGTCTAAAGCGGAAGCATTTCTTATGGCTCCTGTTGCAGTAGATCCAGACTATCAGAGAAAGGGCATCGGGGTCAGACTGATATCCTTTGCCAATGAAAATTTGAAGAAAAGATCTGTAGAATTACTATTTACATATGGAGACATCAATTTCTATTCAAAGGTCGGATACAAGACTATTTCCGAAAATCTGATAAGCGCCCCTTTAAAATTAACATCTCCAGAAGGTTGGCTGGCACAGTCAGTTGACGGACATGAGATAAAGCCAATATCAGGTAGAAGTTACTGTGTTGAGGCTATTGATGATCCAAAATACTGGTGAACATCAGATAAGAATTAGCTGATATCAGGGGTACTGGACGCGTTACGAACGGATTTCTAAATTGTTTAACGATATTTTAGCACATATAGACGAGTTGAAATATAAATGAGGATTTCTAAGGAATTTGTCGGAATTGGATATTTAATTGAATTCAAAAAAAATTGTGATTTAGCCCAATGTTTCTGGCGTATTGCAATTATAACTTAGGATTCACAATTAATTGACATTGCTTTCTCGTTTTGTTATAGTTAGTTAATTTAACTAAAGAGCAATGTGATGCAAAAAGACATATCATCAAAACTCACCTCATTTATCTTTGAGATAATGAAATTAATGAAAGATGAGGCTGCAACATCAGGGATAGCGCTAACTCATTTTAGGATACTTTCACTAATAGAGATGGGTAATCTTAACAATGTTTCTTCACTGTCAGAGATGTTAGATTTAACAAAAGCATCTGTTTCTATAGCTGTAGACGGACTCCAAAACGAAGGTCTCTTAGAAAAGCAGAAAAGTAATGAAGACAAGAGATATTATAAGTTGAGCATTACCAAAAATGGAAAAACCGAGTTGATTAAAATCACTCGTAAAGTTAGAAACAAAATAAAAAAGCGAATCAGTGTGCTAAACCTAAGAGAGAAAAAACAATTTCAATCTTATTTATCGAAAATTCTTAACGATAATGATTAAAGTTAATTCCTTAAAGAAATACTATAAAATGGGTGAGGTTACAGTTAAGGCGATTGATGGCATTGATTTAGAGATTGAAGAGAATAAAGTAATAAGCTTGATGGGTAAGAGTGGTTCAGGCAAATCTACACTTCTTCACCAAATTGGACTGCTCGATAGACCTACTTCTGGGAAGGTTATTATTGACGGTGTTGATGTAACCCACGAAAAAGATACCAAAAGGTCAAAAAAGCGACTGGAGTTGATAGGTTATGTATTTCAAGAATATGCACTTCTTCCTGAACTTACCGCGCTAGAAAATGTCTATCTGCCAGGGATGATGCTTGATCCTAAATCGGACTATAAGAACAGAGCAATAAGACTCTTAGAACAGGTAGGATTAGGAAAAAGATATAAGCATTTGCCAAAGGAACTTTCAGGTGGTGAACAACAACGAGTAGCCATTGCTAGGGCTCTAATTAATGAACCAAACTACGTTTTGGCTGATGAACCTACAGCAAATCTAGATAGCATTTCCTCTGAAAATATCATGGAAACACTTTTGAAAATGAATAAAGAGATCGGGGTAACTATATTATTTGTCTCTCATGATCCTGATGATAAAAAATATGCAACTCAGCATATTTATCTCAAAGATGGTAAATTAGTTGAGCCATACTTTTAAAATGTTTAGAAAAAATACCAGAACAGGAACTTTCTTGGCAGTAAAGTCGGTAATCCGTGGGAATAAAGTTTTGCTACTTATGTCCGTTACTATACTCGTGCTTATTTATATAAGCTTCCTGTTCATGCCAAATCTAATAGATGGGTTAGTGGACACGATAAACACTAAAATCCAAGATACAATAACTGGACAGATTACCATCTTCCCCCCCACTGGAAAAAGAGTTATCGAGAACTCAGAACAAATATCTAATGATATTGGAGAACTCGAAGGAGTAGAAGGGGTCACAGAAACAAGAAATGTTGCGACTAGATTAAGCTATAAGGATAAAACTCTTAACACCAATACATTCGTAATAGACCCCGTCAATTATCAAAATGTTTTTGAACTTGATAAATATCTCATAGAGGGAAGATTACTAGATTCAGATAGTACTGAAGAAATCGTTTTAGGTGCAGAAATCGCAGGTAGAAAAGATTCACCCGAAGGAGAACTAAGAGAAAAGAGGAACTCTCTTGGAGAAGTATTTGTTGGAGATAACGTGATTGTAAACATTAATGGGATTGATAAAGAATTCGAGGTTATAGGAATATTTGATGCTGAGTTTCCAGAAGTGGACTCTAATTCATACATTTCGGCAAATAGCTACATCTCAGTTTCTCCTCAGCCAATTGGACAACCGACAACAATTAATATCGCCACAAACGAGAATGTTGATAAGATAATCAGTGAGATCGAATCTCTAGAATATGAATTTGAGATACTAAGCTGGAAAGACATTGGCGGTGTTTTAGAAAGCACAACAGAGAGTTTTGAAATCTTGGCGTTAATTTTGCAAGTAATATCACTAATCATAGGAGCGATAACAATATTTATTGTTACTTATGTAGACCTGACAAATAAGAGAAGGCATATAGGTATTCAAAGAGCAATTGGTATAACAAATACATCAATATTTATTGGTTTCGTGCTTCGGAGTCTATTCTCGAGTATTTTAGCAATTGGGCTTGGTGCTATATTATACATATTTGTGGTTGTACCTGTAGAACATACCTACCCTTTGGAATTCCCATTTGGACCAGCATACTTACAGATAGACAGACAATATATGATTGCTTCGGGGATAATTTTGTTGATAGTTACAATTGTATCCTCTGCAGTTCCGACTATTCAGACACTAAAAATAAAAATTCTTGATTCGATTTGGGGATAATTAAACAATATAGTCAGTTCGTAACTAGTCATGTATCTTATTAGAAATCGGGGTGGGCAGACTTGCTCAATGAGGGGTTACTGAAGTCAAGCGAGAGCGTAGACTGAAGTTACCCGAATTAGTCCTCCGAAACGAAGTGAAGGAGGAAACTGCCGACTGTCAGACTTTAATCTTGTAGAATAAAGCCATCCTATTTTAGAAATCGGGGTGGGCAGACTTGAACTGCCGACCTCGCCGTCCCGAACGACGCGTTCTAGCCACTGAACTACACCCCGAAAAAGATAAATACCAATGAGCAAATCCCAATAACCAATTCTCATTATATCAGA
>JAQVGX010000019.1 GCA_028696515.1 Candidatus Dojkabacteria bacterium
TTTACCCGACTTGTAAATAAACTTTTAGCATTCACTTTTGGTTTGTATATCAACTATAAATACAATTTTGATTTTAATAAACTTGATCACTTAATGAATTTATTTTAATTCACACATTAGGCATCATATTCATTCTCAAAAGCATGAAATATAAAGCTCTTCTATTTGATGTCGACGATACTTTATGCCAAACCGCAGGTACAAAGAGTAAGGTGTTCGATAGAATTTATCATAATCATGAGGTATTCCATAAAGTAGCGATAGATGAATATAGAAAGATTCTCTTGACGGCTCGCGATAAATATTTTGACAAGCTCGTCAACAAGGGTTTTAACACATACGCACGAATAGAATTTTGGTTTGATATAGCTAAGCAGCTTGATATCAGAATTCCTATTGTAGAGTTATCTGAAATAGTTGTTGAGTATTGGAAGCTTACATATGAAACAATCATACCCTACGAGGGGCTCGTCGAAATGCTTGAAACACTTCGGAAGATGCCTGATCTGATTATAGCTACTCTAACTGCAGGGGACTATTACTCAAAAACAGAGAAGCTTATCACATTAGGTATTGAAGAATATTTCGACTACAACTTCGTCACAGAGCTTGTCCAGAAACCGAAAACTGATACCGCCATTTACCAATATGTCCTAAATTATCTTGAACTTCAACCAAATGAAGTTCTCATGATAGGAGACAAACCTCACGAAGACATAGCCCCACCAAATAAAGTAGGTATCGATACTATTCAAGTTACTATCCGTGGTGATTTTCAGGTTTCAGAAAATGGCCTCTTAAAACCTGACTTCACTGCGAACCATCTCGATAAAATAGTTAACATTGTAAAGAATTAATACATATGCAATACACAACTATCATTTTTGATCTTGATGACACCTTATGCAATACCTCTGAAAGCAAGTCTCTTGTTTATTCACACATTTACAGAGAAAACCCCAAGTTTCAAATTGTTTCAGAGGACGAATTTAAGAATTTGATTTCGATTGAGCGTGAGGGATATCTACAAAGAGTAGGAGGCATGCAGACTTTCGCCCGGATCGAAATGTGGCTTGCGCTTATCAGTAAATTGAAAATCAATCTTTCGGTGAGAGAATTGAAGACTATTATCGATGATTATTGGAAGTACACACTCCAAGAATTGAAGTTATTTTCTGACACACTAGATGTATTGAACACATTAATCGCTAAAAAGTACATAACTGTTCTGGTCACTGGAGGGGATTTCTATACAAAAGCCAGCAAGCTTACGAAACTTGGAATAGACAACCATTTTAAATATGTTTTCACTTCTGACCTATTGAGACAACCAAAAAATGATTCCGCCATTTATCGCTATGTTCTGAACTACATAAATGTTCAAGCTCCAGAGGCTGTCATGATCGGGAATGACCCTGAACAAGACATCATCCCTGCAAGTCAAATAGGCATAACAACAGTGCAAATTTTGCCCTACAACGTTACTCTGAGCAATTCCTCTAACGCCATACCAAGTTACAAAATTAACAGGTTAAGTGAGATATTTACTATCATTGGCAATTAGATAGGATTCTGTTCAATGTTGTTATACGATACAGAGGTAACGATATTTCCTTTTTTATGTTATACTTTTATTTCAGTTAATCTAAACTACATGCTTTCATGATTAACCCTTCAATCAAAAACGATTTCCCGATCTTTTCCATCAAAGTAAACGACAAACCACTGATATACATCGACAACTCTGCAACAAGCCAGAGGCCGAAGGTTGTCATTGACAAATTGGTAGAATTTTATGAGACATACAATGCAAGTATCCATAGAGGAATACATACACTGAGTGAAAAAGCCACAGAAGCATATGAAGAATCGAGAAGAAAGGTAGCAAATTTTATCAACGCGAAGGATGACAAAGAGATAATATATACAAGAAATGCAACCGAGTCTCTAAATCTTGTCGCATACTCCTGGGGTATGAATTATCTAAAGAAGGGAGATCTCGTTCTATCTACAGATCTTGAGCATCATAGCAATATCGTCCCCTGGCAAATAGTCGAGCAAAAGATAGGAATCTCAATAAAGTGCGTAGCAGTCGATGATAACTTTAACCTCGACCTGGAAGAATATAAAAAATTACTCAAGCTAAAACCAAAACTAGTAGCTGTTGTACACGCATCAAATGTGACCGGAACAGTGAATCCTGTAAAAGAAATCACTAGCCTTGCTCATGAAGCTGGCGCACTCGTACTTGTAGACGCTGCTCAGAGCGCACCACACATGAGAATAGATGTTCAGGAAATGGATTGTGATTTCCTGGCTCTATCAGCCCATAAAATGTGCGGGCCAACCGGGATTGGAGTCCTGTACGGCAAGAGAGAGCTCCTAGAAGAAATACCTCCGTTCCTAACTGGTGGAGGAATGATAAAATCAGTATCCTGTGAAAAGACTACCTGGAATACCCTACCGGACAAATTTGAGGCCGGAACGCCCAACATTGCAGGATCTATAGCATTTGGAGCAACAATAGATTATCTTCTGAGTATAGGTATGGAGAATATTGAGAAACACGAAAGAGAGATTGTATCTTACGCTATCCCGAAATTAACTAAAGTCAAAGGACTCGAGATCTTCGGACAAGATGACACTCCGGAAGTTCGGGGCGGAATGATTGCTTTCACTATGAATTGTGCACATCCGCACGATATATCTGAAATTTTAAATGAGGAAGGAATTGCTGTTCGATCCGGACATCACTGCGCCCAGCCGTTACACACAAAATTTAAGAAAGCATCTACAACCAGAGCTAGTTTTTATTTTTACAATCAGAAAGAAGACGTTGATAAACTGGCAGAAGCACTCGAAAAAGTTATCAAGCTTTTTGCATAATTTACGCCTAATAAAATGGATCTTTATCGTCAACATATACTAGAACATTACAAAAGTCCAAAAAATTTTGGGACCATAAAATCCAGGGCCAAGTCTTCACACGGGGAGAATCCGTCTTGTGGCGATAGTATAAGTATAGACGTCATTTTTGAAAATGACAGAATAAAAGATATAAAGTTCCAAGGTGAAGGATGCGCCATATCAATTGCAGCTGCGTCTCTTTTAACCGAGAAAGTCAAGGGTATGACCATCACAGAAGTTGCAGGGTTTGAACTTGCTGATATGCAAGAGATCCTCGGAATAGAGATTACTCCCGCAAGAAAAAGGTGTGCACTTCTTCCGTTAAATGTGCTGAAAAAAATCATTCTCCAAGAGTTGAAATCTAACTAATATATTGACTATATTGTAGGAATCCCGGTTGATAGCTACTTGACATACATGATAAAATTTAGATATGAAGAATAAACCTTTAATCCAAAAAGGAAGAGAATTTATTAACTCAATTAAAAATGCCATTCCAAAGCATTGCAGTAATTGCGGTACACAATACACAGATAGCGATCTCTCTCTGATACAAAAAGATGAATTTGCGGCTATATTGCACCTGACATGCAAAAAGTGTAAAGAATCATATCTTATAAACGTAGTCAGTCCTCTAGGATCTTTGCAAGGATCAAGCAGAGTCCCTTTGAAAATTGACATTCTCTCCTCCGAAGAAGCAAAAAAGTTTATCGGGAAGTCAGCTATAAAATCAGATGATATTCTTGATCTTCATGAGATACTTTCCAAGGTAGAAACAGGAGAGGACCTCAAGAAGATTCTTAGTTAATAGTTTCCTAAAGTTTTATAAACTCAGCCTTATCCAAAAGTTTATCATTCACTTCATCTCTTGATAGAGCAGTCAGAACTACCTGAGCATTACTCTCTAAAACAAAATCTATTATCTTAGCCCTTACGTGTACATCAAGTTCGCTGAAAAGGTCATCTAGTAGAAAAACCGGTTCTACATTTTTGAACTTCTTCATATGCTCCTTTTGGGCAACTTTATATATGTAAGCACAAAGCCTTTGCTGGCCTCGAGAACCCATATCCTTAACGTTCAGGTTATTTAGATAAAACGAAAAATCGTCTCTTTGGGGACCATATAATGACTTCCCTGCCCAGATTTCCTTTTTTTTATTGGCAATAAGCTTATTCTTAAAGAGATTATATATATTCTTTTCATCTACCTTTGCAAGAAACTTGCTCTCATAAATTATTGAAAGTTCCGCTCCGTGCAGATTAAAAAGGCGGAAAGCATATTTAGACACCTGTTCTTTGATATCCCTAAAAAATTCTGCTCTTTTTAGAATAATCCTGGAACCAATGACTAACATCTTTTCGTCCCAGAAATCCAGTTCACGATCATTTCCCTTTCTTACAAGCAATCTCTCCAGAACTTTATTTCTTTGACGAAGCACTTTTCTATACTCAGAAATAAGAAGAAAGTACTCTTCATCTACCACAGATAAAAAGTCATCCAAATCTTTCCTTCTTATTTGCGGGGATCCTATTACTAAATCAACTGTATTTGGTGAAAAGATGATAGCATGAAAAGTATCGTCAAACTTACCCAAGGTTGTTTTAGAAAAATTTACTATCAGAGTCTTTCTTATTGATTCCTCTGAGCGGACTTCGAGAACCAGTTCTTTTTTTAGAGTGTTTCCCAGACCATCCTCTATTTCTGCATCTATCCTTGCAAACTTGAAGGGAGCCTTATCACTAAAATCGTTTTTCACGGTAAGAATCTCATTATTTGTTTTGAAAGATTTTCCCCGAGAAATAAATACTATCGCTTCAAGGAAGTTTGTCTTGCCCTTACCATTCGGAGCAATAATGATATTTAGTCCCTTGGATAATTGGTAAGTACCGTCCAGATTTCTGAAGTTTTGTAAACGAAGACTGCGAAGAATCATTGATATCAAAAAATTCCTATGCTCCGAATATAATACTAACTTTATAAAAAAAGGTATCGGAATTTGTTTATTCTATGTTAATCCTGCTTCCTTTCGACTAGATCTGTGATCTTCTTGATTACTTTTTGTCTAACTAGAATACTTTTGAGATAGTTCCTTGCTTCCTTGGACTCGTACTGCGCTCTTACTTTTTCGTCTTTGATGGCATTTATCTGCGCATCTACGTCTTCATCTGTTACTACAATCTTATATTCGTTTGAAACCTTTATAAGAATAATTTCTGACTTTAACTGCTTCTCGGCCTCTTTTTTCCATCCCTCACGAAGATTTTCCATAGTTGTCTTCTGGTTTCTCAAGAAATCATCAATCTTCATACCCAGCTGTTCAATCCTTGATTTGTATTGTCCCTCTCTCCTATCAAGTTCCTGTTCTACCATAAGAGAAGGAACTTCAAACTTGCTACCTTCGATAATTTTCGAAAGAATCCCATCAATATACTTGTTTTCCACCATCGCTTCTTTCTGCCTCTTTAATTCTCCTTTTACTTTCTCCCTTAATTCATCCAGTGTCTTGGCATTCATATTCATCGATTTTGCCCATGCATCGTCCATTTTTATCTTTTGCTTCTCTTTTTTTTCAGCCTCTTTATGCATCTCCTCAACAACGCTCTTCACTTCATCATCTGTGACCTCTATCTTCTCTTTTTGAACCTTTATTTTCGATATATCCGGCAGCTTAAACTCTGGAAAAACTGTGAACATGGCAGTATACTTTACTCCGCTCCCTTCCCCGACTTTCTCAACACTATAAGCAATTCTATCAAGAGGAATGATATTCTCACGCCTGATAACTTCAAGTGTTGCAACTGGGAGGAGTTCCTGCAAAGTCTCTTCATATAGCCGAGGACCCAGTTGTGCCAAAATCATATTCTTAGGAGCCTTTCCGGGACGGAAACCTTCTATTCGGACATCTTGAGAAAGCCTCTCATACACTTTTTGTTTAGCAAGCTGAAACCTACTATCTTCTATCTCAATTGATATTTTCAATCTACCTTCACCGAGAGTCTCTTTTCCATAACTTAAATTATTAAATGTTTGTAATACTCCGCTCATCACAAATTCTCTTATAAATAAAATCAAAATTGATTTTAACACTTTTGAGACTTATTCACCAGCATGCAAATTTAACAGCTTTGATGAGATCAGAATGCATTTAGATGATAATTCTTTCAAAGAGAAGTATATAACGAAAACACCCGGATCAATTACTTTTTCCGCCCCTGTGCACTACATTGAGCCTACGCTGGCCACCGAAAGTTCTGGCGCTTCTATGTTTGTTTAAATCTATTAATGCAGCCAGAAAAAAAGTAGTAATAGGCGAAACCAGGAGAATACTGATACCACTAGAGATAGCATATATGACCTGCAGAGCAATCCATCCGTTATCCCAAGATTCAATCTCAGGATACTGCTCTTTCACAAGGAATACTGCTGCTAACGTTAGCCCTAGTATAACAATAATCAAATTATTTAACTCGCCTGCTGATATCTTCTGACTTACTTTTAGACCTCTCTTTACGACAACGTTCAAAGAAATTGCTGCCTTGTCAGAAAACTCCTCCCAAATATGTTTGGATATTTGTATACTTGCATTTATCACACCTCCGGCGGGAATAAATAGAATGCTTAAAATCAAAACAGTAACAACCTGATCGTACAAATTCTCGTCCAAAGTAGTAACTGACCCAATAAATGGAACAACATATGAAGCCTGTGAGAATCCGAGAAAGATCAGGAGCCCAATCACTAGGCAAAAAATAACTGAGAGAGTGGTTGTAACTACAAGCAGCTTATTCTTTGTCCTCAACCAAGAAGTCAAAGCTGTCACAAATGCCAGGATAAGAAGACATAGTAACACCGAAGGAACAAGCTGTCCAGAAAATGGAATAGCACCAACAAGTAAAGCTATGACAAGAAGAATGGAGGGGAACAGTCTCTTGCTGCCCCTAAATCCGAGAAAAGCTGCTGCAAGAACAACAAACAGGATAAATAGCCACACATAATTCCTAGCCCGGATAAAATCGAAAAATTGATAGTAATCCTCCCCTTCGATAGACGAAACAGCAACCTTGACTTTGTCACCTGCTCTGAGCTGCCGTATAAAAAGCTTATCATATGGTACAACAAGTTTTGTTGTACTGCCTTTTTTTTCTCCTTCAAGAATTTCCACCTGTATTTCTTGGGTTTTCAGGCCTTCTTGCTCTATAACTTCATCTGCAAAGATCACCTTTGCAGAATACACAGATCTTTCAGTCGCTAAAACCCCGGTGTTTCCTAAGCTGCACAAAATGAAAAATACCATTCCCAAAAAAATCCCTAGTCTTCTCATGCCTCTTCGATAATATAGTTTATAATACTAGTTTCTAGACGATAATACAAAATTTTCTGTGTACTGGATCCGGGAAAATTTAAAATTAGTCCTATTCATCATCTTCTTCATCGTCGTCTTCATCGTCATCAGAGCCTTCCTCTTCAAGATCATCACTTTCATCGTCAAGACCATCATCTAGGTCCTGAAAGTCATCTAGACCATCATAACTGTCACCTCCGAAATCCTGATCAGAAAGATCATCGTTGTCCGAGTCGTCCATCACACTGTTAATGTCATCATTGTAGGACATATTAGTATTTATAAAAACCTTATGAATATCAGATTAAAGCAAATCTGATAATTTTGTCAAGTACGCAGGATCAGCCACGGCTAAGCACCTATCTCTAAGGTACTGTAGATAAAGACTCCGCGACCTATATATCGGTAATATCAAACAGGCATCAAGCTGGGAAACTTATCATAAACATTTTCCACGTCCTTGTCCCCCCCTGCCAGATAGGTTAATCACTACGATATCATTCTCCTTGTATTTCTTCTTGTTTTTTAGCAAATAGGCCACGGCATGGGCTGACTCCAATGCAGGGATAACCCCCTCAAGCCGTGACAATTTCACAAATGCTTCTACTGCTTCTTTGTCAGTTGCTTCTCCTAGTGTAAGTCTTCCGTTTCTTTTTAGCATACTCAGCTCAGGACTAACACCCGGATAGTCAAGACCAGATGCGGCACTATATGATTTTTTTATCCTTCCCTTTTTGTCTTTCATAACCAAGGATTTGTAGCCATGGATCTCCCCTCTGACTCCGGTACCCAGCACTAGCCCGTGTCTTCCAGACAATCTGCCCTTTCCAGCAGGCTCAACCGCTACCAGCTCGACATCTTTTTTATCAATGAACCGATAGAAAGCCCCCAAGGCATTGCTTCCTCCGCCAATACAGGCGACGATGGATGTTGGCATCCTTCCTTCGGTTTTCCTCAACTGGAAAGCTATTTCTTCGCCAACAACTTTTTGAAAGTCCCGTACCATGATAGGATAAGGGTGCGGACCTACTGCTGAGCCAAGCATATAGTACGCTTTGTCTACTACCCTAAGATAGTTCTCAAGAGCTGCATCAATAGCATCTTTTAATGTGCCTTGCCCCTGTAAAACAGCTACTACTCTGGCTCCAAGCATTTTCATCCTGTATACATTCGGCTTTTGAGCACAAATGTCCCTTTCTCCCATGTAAACGTCACATTGTATACCTAAATATGCTGCAATAGTAGCAGCGGCAACTCCGTGCTGTCCTGCCCCTGTTTCAGCTATTATCCTCTTCTTCCCCAAATGTTTTGCCAACAACCCCTGCCCTATTACATTATTTATCTTATGTGCTCCAGTATGATTTAAATCCTCTCTCTTCAAATACACCTTACAGCCTACCTCCGTCGAGAACCTCTCCGCAAAGTACAATAAGCTTGGTCTATTTGCATAAGTTCTATACAATCTCTTCAATTCGTCCCGGAATGCTTTCCTCTTCTTAACATATTCATATTCTTCAGCCAGATTAAGTAGAATTTTCTCTATATACGAAGGCAAATAGATTCCTCCGAATTCACCAAAATAACCATTTTCGTTTTTCACAACACAATTTTAATAAGTAAAATTGAACACTAATTAAGTGTCTCCTAATTGATAATTGACAATTGATAATTTCAAGTCTGCCAAAGGGGAACTCATAGAAGAAGAATTTAGTACGGCAGACTTGTACTAACCCCGCCAGCGAGATCTCATCCACCAGACAATTCCACACCGGTATTTCAATAATAATGATATTTGTTTTTTCGATGTAACAATCATTTTATGCTTTGACCTTGTAATAACAAGTGAGTCTATTCTATTTTTTTCTTCAATATAAATTTTTCAATCATATTACAATCCACCTTCTTTCTCTTTCTTCTCTGTTCTTTCAACATTTTCAGTACAAACTCAACAACAATTCTCTTTAATTCTGTTGCCAGCAACTTACCACTTTTGTATTTTTGGTAAGTCTCCTCAACATATGCAGTATCTCCGTGATGGAATCTTAAGGTTTGAAAGACAGGACATATCTCCGGAATTGCTCCTAACCTTCTATGCCCTTCTAACGAACTGACTGAGCCTGTGTAAGCTTTCATTATCTTTCTCTCTATGTCCTTTTCAGAATCATCCAGGAAAATAGCAGAATCAGGTCTGGAACTTGACATTTTTTCAGCTGGATTTTCTAAATTTAGTAGGAACTCGATGACAATTTCTGATGGTGGAACAAGTTTACATTTTTTGGCTACATCCCTAGTTAAGAGAACATATGGATGCTGGTCAACAGCAACTGGGACCAATACATTCTGGGGACCGCCAAACTCTTTTAGTTGTGGCATCAGTATAGAGGTCATCTGCACAGCTCCCCTGTAAAACATTTTTGAAGGAGTATTGGCCGACCGATCTCCAAATATCTGATTTACTTGCGAGTTATTGATAAAATTCCCATAGTATATTGATAACCTATAAAGTTCTAAAAAATCACTATGCACAAATATTGATGTTTGCCTAGGATCAAACCCCATAGCAACGATGTCCTTTGCTATGTTTTCTGATGCGATCTTTTTTCCCTCATTAAGTGAGTTTACCTTCCCATCAACGTAAGACTCGTCATTGGTAAGTGGAATAATGATTTTAGCTCCGAGTCTTTGTAGCTCGAGCAGAAATTTAAACAAAGCATAATGACCAAGATGTAGAGAAGTTGAAGGATTTTTCCCAGAGATTATAAAAAATTTCTGCTTTTTTGCAATCAGAGAAGTGATAGGCTCAAAATCAAGATGGGCGTTCACAATGCCTCTGTCAATATACCGGCTTTTCCCCTTCATATATTTTCTTATTCTCTCAAACGATTTTAAACTTTTTCCATCTATTTTTGATTTAAGATTGTTCTCTACCTGCTTGAGAATTTTTTCTTTTTCGGCAAACTCCTTTTTCGTTTGCTCCAGAAGTTGTTTTTTCATAGATTTAATAATGGCTCAATTAAACTTAGGGTCAAATCGGTATCTATTTCTTTATCCTGGTAGTTAAGATTGAAATCATAATCATCGATTTGGACTCTTCTAAACAAATCAGCGATAATACATAAGTCTCTCAAAGGATTTGGTAAATCTAAATCATCGGGAATGAATGTATCCCGAACCAAGCTTTTCAACTTTCCTAAAGAAGTTTTACCGATAATAATTCGAGAATCTTGCATTTTGTTGCTCCCGGCCTTGTAGGGCGTCAAACCAAATTTTTCAATTTCAGGACTGTTTACAAAATAATCAAATCCCTGCCCAAAGGGATAAGTCGGCTTTACATAAATTCCTAGGAAATCTTGCTTCATTTTCTTTGCAATTTCGTCATAATACACTTCTCTAGGAGGGCCTATCTTAAAGTCATAATCCATTATCAAAGCAATCTCTTCGCAAGAATATCTGTATTTTGCACTTTCCTCTTGCCTGATACGGTTCCTCAATATAGTTTTTTGTACCATCTTTTTTATCTTTGTATCTTCCTGAACCAATCTGCTAATATTCTCGAACCGCCTCAAAAATAGTGGTTTCTTAAATACTTCACTCATCAGAACCGGGGTAAATCTCAGCTCGTACTTACTAACAATTCCTGACAATAAACCAAATCTCGCCCTACAACTATTAACAATTTTCTCCTTATTCTTAACATTCTCATTTCTTATCGAGGCAACATCTCCTATCATTATTTCGGATTTCACTCGAGCTCCCAATTCTTCAAGAAGTTTATGCAAGATATGGAGAATGAAATAATATTTCAAAGAATCAATCGTAAGCCCATACTCGTCACATGTCTCTCCATATAGTATATGAATTCTCCTTCTCTCTTTGATCTTATCTTTCAGTGAACCAATGACTGAACCAATCTTAACTAGTTCCGTGTCAAAGATTCCCGATTTTAAGAATTTATCAATTTTTCCTAACTTTTTATTTTTCATTTTTAGATTATAAATCATCAAAATGGTGAGCAGGGCCGGAGTTGAACCGACATCAACTGGTTTGCCTGCCCGCCGAGTGTGGGATCACCGGGACTTGAACCCAGACAAAGAGTTTTGGAGACTCCTATGCTACCATTACATCATAATCCCACACTCTGGCAGGCGGGGAGACAGCAGTTTTACCATTAAACTACCTGCTCACAATCGCTTTACCCAATTATATCTATTTGATCGTCTAGATCGTTCCTTGCTATAATACAAAAGGCGCAAGAACCCACATGCTTTGCATGAGATATTCTGTAATGTGTCCGCATTATTGAATTGTGGTATATCCTCCAAAGCTTTGCGCGAAGGAGGATTCTTGCGCCTTTTAATAACTATTCAAATCAACTAACCCCATACCTTACATTCACTTTGCCATGATCAGAATCAATGCTGTAAATCAATATCTTTCCTATCTCCTTAGTACTTCTCACATGTACTCCGCCGTCAGGCATTGGAGCAAAATCACCAATCTGAATCATCCTTAAAGGCTTATTCTTAGGAAGATTTTCCGGTACAAATTTACATAACTTTTTAAGTTCATCGAAACTCGCTACTTTAGTGACTATAATTAAATCCCTGTTCAACAAATCATTAACCTCCTTTTCTATGTCTTCCTTTGATCCTTCTATAGATCCTTCATACTCAATGAATGATTTTTTGCCATGATTTCCTTTAAGTGGAATCAAACTTTCATACTTACCAACCAAATGATCATGCAATAAATGTCCAGCCGAGTGTATCTTCATGAATTTATATCTGCGTTCCCAATCAATCAAAGCTCTAACCTTCTGCCCTTCTGCGAGATCTCCCTTCACTTGATGGACAATCTCGCCATCGATAAGCCTCACACTAACAACTTTAGCTTCTTCCAGCTTTCCTTGATCAGAGGGCTGACCGCCTCCTTCCGGATAGAATATGGTTTGATCTAAGACAACTTCAGTAAGATCTATACCTACTTCAGCTGAAATTACCTCGCAATCCAATTCTTTCTTGTACGTATCCTCATAATAAATTTGTTTTGTTATCATATTTACCATATAAAAAGATTAAATTAAAACTAAACTGATTAGCTGATCAGCTGATTAGCTTGCTTCCTAAAGCTCAACTCATTCCCAATCCCAATCAAATCATAGACTTCATCAAGTGTTTTATTTGCATACTTATTTGCTCTCTCTGCCCCTTGTTCCAAAATATCTTTTGCTAATTTGATATTTCCCCGGATCTCCGTTCTCTTCTTTCTTGCTTCTTTGAAGCATCTCCGATGAGCCTCAAAAAGTCTTTCCTTCACTTCAACATCTCCCACTTTCCCCTCTTTATAACGATTCTTTAAATTATTTACTTCCTCAACGTCATCATTCATGAGATCGTGATAAATGAAAACGGGGTTACCTTCAACAGTCCCTGGGTCAGTTGCACGCTTTCTATTTGGATCCGTGTAGCATTTCATAATCTGTTCCTTTATGAGTTTTTCATCATCAAATATACCAACAACATTACCTAAACTCTTGCTCATCTTTCTCTCCCCATCAGTTCCTACAACCTTCCCCGAATGTCCACTGCTTATAAGCGGCTCGGGTAATGGGAAGAAATCCCCTGGATAAACCTTATTGAATGATTGTGCGACGTCTCTTGTCAGTTCAACATGCTGCCTTTGATCTTCTCCGACAGGAACTCCATCCGGCTTATAAAGAAGAATGTCTGCAGCCATAAGAATTGGATAATTGAAAAGCCCCATGTTTATAGTATCTTGAGATGTACCCTTTGCTAACTTGTCCTTGAATGCATGCATTCTTTTCAGGTAACCGTAGGGTATATAATTCCCAAGAACTACAGCTAACTGGCTGTGTGCAGGAACATCAGACTGCCTGAAATATGCGCTTTTCTTCGGATCAAGTCCAAGTGCGATAAAGTCTAGGATGTTACTTGTAATATTTTCCTCCAGCTTCTTCTTATCCTGAACAGTTGTCAAAGCATGAAGATCTGCCACGAAGTAAAATGAATTCTTGACAGACTTCTGCAGGTCCATCTGTGGTTTGACCGCGCCGAAATAGTTGCCGATATGCAAAGCATTCCCGCTTGGTGTTATACCTGACAACACAGTTTCTACCTTGATGTTATCTGCATCTTGTCTATGAGGATTTGGGAATGTAACATCTATGACTCTGTACTTCCGCTTTTCAAGAAACCTCAAAATATTGCCCTTATCTGTTTCTATAGCTCCGCTTTTCGTTGCCGAACCAGTAATAACCCTGTCCATATACATGACCGCATCATCAACATAAAGTTCGACACGATCATCAAGCAAGAATGGAGTCAATAGACCCTCCTTAAATCCCAGTTTCTTAACTTCATCGGGACTACACATCTCAATATTTTTTAATTTCAATACCTGCTTCAATCGTACATTATCTACACTTCTATCATCTCTTCGAAGCAAGGCTATGAATCTCTCTCCATCTCCCTTAAACAACAAAGTCCCAAGTCCCTCCCTATATTTCATACCCAGAGCACGAACCTGTTCGTCTAGATTTAAACTATCTGTTCCACTATCGAGCACTTTGTACTGAAGCTTATTTTGCTTTAGAACTTTTTCTATTCTTTTAATGGTTTCCAAATCATCTTTGCTGATGGGTAATGAACTGGAACGAGAAACTTTCTTGGGATCAATAGATGTGAAATTCCCTAGCCTGTATTCTTTTATGACTTTGAGAACATTTGATCCACTTATCCTTAACGTATGATCAGATGACCCTGTCCCGCAATAAGCTTCTTTCATCCCAACTACTTTTTCATCGACAAAGACCCGATATTCAAAACCATTTCCCCGGATCTGATCCAATAATACCGGAGAAACAGTTCCTTTGGTAAAACCAATTTTTTCTAACTGCTCATCATTGCATAAATAAATAGTTTTCGAACCAACTAGGTTTCTAAATTTCTTATTATCGATCTTAGTATCGTCTCGTCTAAGCACGACAATATATTCATCTGTATCTGTAACGAATATAAGTGTAGGTAGCCCCTTCTTAAATGAACCAGGCTCTACTTCATAATGAGATGAGTATTTATAAATCTTGTGAGGAATTTTTTTCAGTATTTCTCTTAACCTTGAAAGGCTTTCAGGCTCCTCTATAATCTCAGAACTTAAAACTTCCCCAATCTTTCCTTTTGCTTCAACACTTAATTGCTCACCAGTTTTTTTCACTGCCTCTTCGACAACAGCCTTCGCTACTCCCTTTACTTTGCATCCAAGCACGTAAACATTTTTGGTATTACTCGTTATTTTCTGATAAATGCTATCCCGATAAAAAAATCTTGAAAGAATCTTCTCATCATCCGCCATTACAACTAAGCCCTTTCGAAGAGACTCTATTTTTCCACCTAAGGGTCGAAATTCTTCGCCTTCATCACTAAATCGAAGAATAATATCGCCTTTTATTGATTCAGAATCAAATACTCCCAATGGAACAAATGTCTGAAGTGCAACAAGATTTGTAATGTCAACAACGTTGTTAATTTGAGGAAGCTTACCACTAGCTAAAAATCTTCGATACAAACTTTCAACAGAAGGCTGGTGTTCTTCTGGATCAAGTCCTAATTCCTCATAAAACTCTCTGTATAAAGAAAACATTTCTCGCTCAAAGAATTTATCTTCTCTGAGTTCCTTCGTGGTTATCCCCAGATTTTTCCCGTCTAGTATCTTCACTCCACTTACTACATTTACATCCCTGACAGGTAGAAACACCACATCAATTTCAGGAAATTTTTCTTTCACTTGTTTTGATATTTTGAATTTCATTTTACTTAACAAACAAATAAATTGATAAAAATATATTGGCAAGTCGATCTGGATTTATACCAGGAACGACAGTTATGTTCTGATAAACTCGCACTTTGCAGGCTCGCCTGGATTTGAACCAGGACTAACGGTTTTGGAGACCGTTGTGCTACCATTAACACTACGAGCCTGCAAAGTGCTTAGTCTTACAGGATCCCGTACAACTCGCTTCACTTGTCTCGGGATCACATGCTCTACATTTTTCCTTCTTTCAAGCTGTTCACTTGAAAAAACCTAGACCCATAAAAAAAGTCCTCAAATGCAAACTCCTACAAATCAATGTAGAAATTAACACTTGAGGACCTTTTGATTAGCTGTATGCTGTTCGCTATCTTGGTGGTGCCACCTCTTTTCGTTAAGTCATTTCTAACTTAACCTCTTTAACTGACTCAGTTGAAATCAGCCTGAAGCTTGATTACGGACTTCTTCCGGATGAGACTACTTAGCCGCTGTTCGCCTCTCAGCGTATTCTTGATGAATTCACCAGGCCCATTCTCCTGATTCTGACGCTTTTTTATTTACCTTGTCCCGCTTTTGCGGGTTAAAGTATTCAATTGTAAATGAATCATATCACAACCAAGAATCCACATGCAAGTTTTGTAAATCTCATCTCTTTGTATTCGCCCCACTTCCAGGCAAGTTGAATGTTTCGCTGTTTCATTATCCGCATTAAATCCAAATCTGTACTAACTTTTCTTGTACTTCGTCTTGTACCCAGGGTTCTCGTTCGGCCTTAATTTATTTGGATATTCAATGTCCGTTTTTATATCAAGAGCAACCTCTTTTAACTTCTTAAACACATCATAAGGATTTTCAATTGCTATAAATCCGCTATATTTTGTAAATGCATGAAACCCGTGTCTATTCATGTTCCTTGCATAACCGATTTCTCCAGAATCTATCATCACATTCCCTGTCCCTTTATTGAACAACTTGTCCATAAATGATATATCGACGTAGAGGTTATTTATCTTATCAAAATCAATTGTCTTGAAGTTCACTGCCCAAAGACCACTCCTGATAAAAACCCTTCTATTTGAAAACGCATATTCTACATTTTTATATCCCAAATATCTTATTAATGGTTGGAATACTATAACAAGTCCAACGATTATAAACGGAATTCCAATACATACCATAGGAGTTCCTATAATTGTAACCATCGAAATGACTACAAATACCAATGCAAACAGAGTAAATAGAATGCCGAATAGCATACTGAAGACAGTTCCTGAGGTAAATAGGTACGGCAAAAGTACTGGCTTACCTCGCCACAAGATTTCCTCGTTCTTATCAAGCATACTTTTGATCCCTTGCTCTTGCGTTTCCATAATGTTTTTTCTGATTTTAACAACTTATTTTTTCACACAAACTATTTACATAAAAAATCATTAATATTAAGATAGACGGGAATTAGTTACACTCTTAAGAAATGCAAGAGCAATCAGTTTTTAAATTTGTCATTAGATACTTAAATCTTATCACAGTCTTTCTACTTCTATTTGGTTTATCCATCTCCATTGGTGTTGCAGACAACGACTACTGGATTTACGACTCATATAGTTATCTCGCGACATACGCGAAGGGAAGAATTATATTTACTACATTACTTATTACACTTGCCATTCTGAAAGGAGTTTTCACATATTATGCAACTAGAATTCTAGAGGAAAGACTTACTGGAAATAATCATACTATCAGAAGAATCAGATTAACAAGAATGATTTTTACATCTGCTTTCCTGTGCCTCATCATAGCGGGAATATTTCCAATGAACCACCAGTTTTCTATGCACACTATTGGAGGGGTCCTATACTTTGCCCTTTACCCGTTCGCATTATTGCTGTTATCCACAGCCCTCCGAAGATCCGCTCCAAAATTTTATAATAATTCTAAGATTGTTTTCTGGGGATATGTTCTAGGTGGCACTGCTTTCCTTTTGACTTTTGAAAGTGTGGTTCCTGTAGAAACATTTTGCTTTATGTTAATAGCAGTTTGGACTTTTCTGCTCAATAGATACCTCCTGAAAATCAGCTATAGATAAATTGTGATTTAATACCTTGTTTTTGTTAAAATCAGCTCATGAAAATCGCGCTTGTAGCACCCCACATCTTTATGTGGGACAAAGTATTAAAAGATAACATCTTCGCCCCTGGAGACCAGGCAATCCTTTTATCAAACAGACTAAGCGACCTGGGACATAAAGTAACTCTCTACTCAGCCGGACCTGTCAGAACTAAATCCAGAAATGAACATATTGCCCTAAAAAGTATAGAAAATGAGTTGAAAAAACATGGAGATTTCCCGGAATTAATTAAATCTGACTTAGAAACATTCAGGCAATTATTCAAGGTTATCGAACTCGAAATACTAGTAAAAGCATTTTCGGATGTTGATGAATACGATGTTACGCATGTGCATATCACAAATGGTCCCGAAGGACCTCTGTTCTCAAAGATACTGAAAAAACCTATTCTTTTTACTCTTCATGATTCTTTCAAACTCAACTTTCCAAATCCTGAAAGTTATAAATTCATCAAAAATGTGAAGTTTTCTGCTATAAGCAAGAACCAGAAAATACAAGTCCCGGAATTGAATATTCTTGGAACTGTACACAACGGCATTCAAACAGACAAATTCTTGTATAAAGGGCGAAAAGAGAATTATTTCTTAAGCTACGGCAGAATCATAAAACCTAAGGGAGTTCATACTGCAATCAAAGTCTGCAGAGAAACTAAAACTAAGCTTAAAATAGCCGGACTTCATTATGAAGGACACGGAGGAGATGCCTACTGGAGTACAAACGTTAAACCCTTTATCGATGGGACACAAATAACTTATGAAGGTTATATCAAAGATCAGAAAATAAAGAATGCGCTTTTCGGAAAAGCCCGAGCCTTGCTTTTTCCGATAGAGTGGGAAGAACCATTCGGCCTGGTATTACTGGAGGCAAACTCATGCGGAACACCGGTCATAGCTTTCAACCGCGGATCAGTTCCGGAAATAATAAAGAACGGAATCAATGGATATATTGTAAGTAATGAAAGCGAAATGATAGATGCAATGAATAAAATAGATAACATAAGCAGACAAAAATGCCGCGATCATGTTGTAAAGAATTTTGGAGTTGAAAAAATGGTCGCCGAGTACGAGAAGTTATATGAGAAATGCTTATCGGCTGATTAGCTTGTCAGCTAGTTAGCTTTTTAGCCTATCGGCTTATGGCTTTTTGGCTCATCTATCAGCTATCCAACTATTAAACTATTTCGCTATTTGCAACTTCAGCCTAAGGCTTACCTGCCTCTGGCGCTGTTTCGCTTTTAATTAATTCCCCCCAATCTCTATCTTTAATATAAGCTTTTACGTTTGCCCTACAACAACCGGCATAATGTAGTAACTGTTTTTTCACTGATTACTCTTCTTTTGAAAAATCGCACAATAAGATAATGTATCTTTGATTAGAAGGTACTTATTTGTTTTCTTCAATACCAAACAGAGTCCAGCAGCTTCTGCTATGTCAAATATATGTTTATCATGAAATTCCTCCAAGAATAACAATCCGCCATCTTCCAATACCCGACCACTCTCTAAAATAGCACCCTCAATAAAATCAGGACCTAAACACACACCAAAAACAATACCGACAGATTCATCTTTTAATGGTAATCTTGTTGCATCAGCTTGAAAGTTGACCCTTCCAAAGAAATGTGCTACTTTGCCTTCTTCATACCATGCGACCCCAGGAGCTGTTATATTCGAAACAAAGAAAGGTCTGTTTTGAACAAGTTGATCGTACAAACTGAACCCTGTCTCTGTAGGTCCAGCAACTTCAATAAAAGGACCTTTCCGCTTCTTCACCTCTTCTTGCAGTCTAAATCCTTTTTTAGTTCTTCTTACAGTCATCTCACTAAGTTCAACAAGAGAAGGAAGTTGTTCCTTAATGCCAAGCAAAAAAAGAATCCTAGAAAGAAATTTATTAACATCAAGTATTCTCCTAAATTTTAAATCCACTTTCTCACTAATTTTCCCTTTTATATTTTCCAATTCAAACATTTCGATCGGACAATAATATTTTATAACAAACCTAATCTTAACATTTATTTTTTATATATTTTTAAGTTAATAATGGGAACTCCATTCTTCCCAATCTTTATCTTGTATGTAATTCCTTCCATTCTTGAGACACCATTCTGCCTTTGCCAATTCTATCGCTATATCTGCAATATGCCCTTCCGTCGAAAAGACATCATTAGCTATAAGCTTATCTATCATCCTCATTCCGGCCTTCGGGAGACCACCATCAATGCGGAACTCGTCGAGCTGCTGGTTTCCATCCGGAGTCATATGCCTTGCCAAGATTTCCTTCCCTTGAATTTCTATAATAATAGTACTTCTCGGATCAGGCCTGCAGAATGGTTTATCCTTGTATTTTGTAAGAATCCTATTTGCCTTTTCATAATTCTGCTCGTAGATCTGTGCACAATTTGAGATTGTTGTCAGATAACCAGGTTTCTTACCAATCCTTTTTGCAAAATCAAATTGTAGCTTTCGAAGAGCAAATGAATTTCTCGGCCATGCATCAAACATATCATTACTTCTGAAATATGCAGTCAGGTGAAGCTTCTTGCTTCGATAGGTAAATTGAAGCAGAGCCATACAAGGCACATTTCCACTACTGATTGCTGACCGCTGATAGCCGGTCTCTTTACTTCTTTTACTTTGATCTTTGAGTTTTGAGTCTTGAGCTAGATCAGCCATCCACCCTTCTCTTACATTATCAATCCAAGGATTCCAAATAGCCACAACCATACCCCGGTCTTCATGATAGCGTTTGTATTTTTCATAAACTTCCTCAAGCTGATCTAGTCCACCTTTCATGCTGTCTAGATGCTTTACTGTTTCGCTGCTTAACTTATCATATAACTTCCCATTTATTTTTGCGTTTAAACTCCTCTGAGGTAAGCCTGCCGGATAAGCACAAATCCTCTCTCCGTAATTATAGCTTTCGCTGCCTTTGCTCGGATTGAAAAAATCTCTGTAATAGAGTTTCAAATCCTTCATATCAAAATCAAAAACATCGGAAAGCTCCGGATCATAGGGATCTTCTTTCTCTACAACAGCGACTAGGTTTACTAGCTCCTTGATCTCGCCGATCTTGATCATTCCCTTCCTTGAACCAAACTTCATGATTTTTCGAAGAATCTGTACCCAGGCTTCCCATATATAGTTAGCCCGAATATTAAAAGTTGACTTTTCAGAAGGAAACTTGTCAGCCAAAGTAAATTTAGTCTCCTTGTAGGTCCTCGGTTTAGCCCAGCACTCAGGCTGATTAGCTGATTGGCTGATTAGCTGATTAGCTACACTTCTGATATCCGTCTTCCCCCGCAAATCAACCAGTTCCACATTCTTCCTGAAGTCTTCAATAGCCGAACTATCAATCTCTTTTTGTATCTCACACTTTTTATCACCAACAACCCTATTTTTCTTATCAACACCATACTTCATAAACTTCAGAAAAGCTTCTCCACTTTCGCTCCTGTCTGCCCCACATAAAATAATCTTATTGATAATAGGATTGGCTAGAACATTTCTGAGGATAAAATTGATGCCTCTTTTTGAATAAAGATGTCCGCCCAATGCATAGTCTGAAGATTTGACAGAGTCAAGAATTTGATGCTTTGGTGTCCAAAGAGTGCAAATCCCGACGTTGCTCTCAACGTTGCCAACACTCAAAACGTCTTTGTAGTAAATAGGCCAAGGCATAGTTAAACAGATTACAGATAAATAGTTAATCAATATTACATCATATCTTACTATGTATTCTTCTTTCTCAATACGTATAACATTTTCAAGATCTCCTCTCCAGCTCCAAGAAATTCATCTCCTATGTTTCCGCTATTAAGTTCAAATCCTTAGTCGATAATAGCATATTTAACTGGATATGAAATTAAATATGTTTCCTGGGCTTCGAGGTAAATCAGTAAAATGAGAAAAAGTAAAAATTGACCACTAAAGTTATATATTTTATAAACTGCTTCTTTGTTTATCTGCTTACCTACTTTACTGTTTACCCCCTTAACTGCTTTACTGTTAACTGCTCCACAACATCTTTCAAACAACTTACCTTGCTCATCTTTACCCTCAAGCCCTTCGCTCCCCTGAAGCCTGCAAAATAACCCATCAGGTGCTTCCGCATTTCATAAAACCTCTTCTCCCCCTTAAATTTTACATACAGTTTCGCGTGTTCCAAAGCAACTGTTTGGTTCAACGGCCCCAGCCTTGAACCTCCGGTTTCAACACCTCCTAGCTTGAACCCTTCTCCACCGAACACCCAAGGTTTTCCAACCGCTCCTCTCCCAACCATAACACCCTTGCCTCCGGTTAGCTTGAACATTTTTTGAATATCCTCAGGACTTTTCACATCACCATTACCAATGATTGGAACCTTTGAAACATTTGCAGCTCTTCTGATCGCTTCCCAGTCAGCATTTCCTTCATATGCCTGTTTAAATGTTCGTGCATGCAGGGAAATGAAATCCGGCTCCGCTTCGTTCAAAGTTCTAGTCCACTCTTCAGTAATATCTTTATCATACCCAGTTCTAGTTTTCACTGAAACAGTGATATCCCTTTCTGTATCTTCTCTTACCCCCACTCCTTTTTTCTTTCCTCGACTAGATCGTATAGACCGTCTAGATCGTTTCGATCATCTTGATCACTTAGATCATTTGATCTGTTTTTATAATCTGCCACTGCTTTCTTCACAGCTCGAACGATTTTCGATGCCAGCTCCGGCTCTCTTATCAACGCTGCTCCACCTCCCTTTCCTGCAATATTCTTTGCCGGACATCCCATATTGATATCTACTCCATCAAAACCCAATTTGCAGACCAACATAGCAGCCAGATAATAATATTCGGGTTCTTTACCAAACAGTTGTGCTACAATCGGTCTTTGACTTTCCGTATAACGAAGGATATCGATCAGTTTATCTGTGGCACGAATAAGCCCTTGAACACTTACAAACTCAGTAAATACAAGGTCTGGATTGCCGTATTTCTTGACTATCTCACGAAATGCACAATCCGTATAACCATCCATCGGAGCAAGGGCAAGAATTTGTTTTTTGTCCCTGAAAAGTTTTTTTATCACAAGTTAAGCCTAAAAGCACATTTATATCTAAAAATCATTTCTGTTTAACGCAGTCTGAACAGGAATTTCAATAATTGAAATTCCTGAACGATGAATCACTAGTTAGGAATCAATTCTTTAACAACTTCTTTGACCACTTCATCAACTTTAGTTACGCATACTCTATGCTTACCATCTAGTAGAAATGATTTAATGTTAGGGAAATTTTGCTTCAATATTTCAAAGCTTTTTATGGGCAATACCGCATCATCCTTGCCCCAGAATAACAGAGTCTTATCTTTAACTGACTTCATGTCCATCTTTAGATCAAAGGAATTGAATATGTCTGATACTTTCGACAGATCCCTAAAATGCTTAGTAAGATTAATAATTTTATCTCGATAAGCATAACTTTTTCTTTTCCTAAATAAGTTCTTAAGAATTAACCGAAAATCAGAGTAAATGACATATAGAATAGCACCATTAAGCTTTTTCATCTTTGCTCCAGCCGGCGAAAAAAGCACTAATTCTTTAAAGAACTCAGGATAGGATGCCTTTGTCTTTATCGCTATTGCACCGCCAAAAGAATGTCCCGATATGACTGGGTTTATATTAAATTCCTGGGCAAAGCCCTTTACGATTCTTGGATAATTTTCGAAGTGCCAATCTTTTGTCAGTTTAGATGATTTTCCTCCACCAGGATATGCAAGTGCCCAAACTCTAAAATGTTTAGCAAGATTATCAATCAGCGGCATGTAGCTTCGATAACTTACTGCCCCACCAGGCAGAAATAATAGTTCAGCTCCGGTTCCCTGCACTATATAATCCAACTCCAGCCCTTCAATTTGAATAAATTTGTTTTTCATGCAACAACTCTTCTAATTTTAACCCCGCTCGCCTCAAGCACCTTGTACCCTATCGTATTTCCAAGGTTATGGTCCTGCTCATAAACAATTCTTTTAATTGGCGTTCTAGCCAGCATCTTAGCACAAACCGGGCACGGAAAAATGTTCATATATAAAGAAGTATTCTCCAGTCGAATCTTCCCACGTCTAGCTACTTCAAGCATCTCAACTTCAGCATGGTTTGTCAGATGTGTTTCTATCATTTCCTGGGCAGGAACCTGCAACTTTTCACGAATCGATCCTTCGTGCATCTGAAAGGCCTGATAAGGCATAACTCTATTATGCGTCAAAGCAAGAATTCGTCCATTCCTGACTAGGGCTGCTGTAGGCTGGCCGCACCAGTCCCAGGAATGCCTCCTTTTCTTTTCAAGTATTTGAAATATTTCTTTATCTGAATATTTCTTTGATTTTGAGTATAACTTTTCAGCCTCATAAATTGCTTCTATCTTTTTTGCAAATCTTTTTGCTTCATATTCGCTTGTGAAGGGGGTTTCCAGTCTTATCTTAGCGGCAATATTTACCGCCTCCCAAAATTCCTTTCGATAATGAATCTGCTGAAACCATGAACCATTGATAAACACTACTATCTTTGGTTTCAGCTCACGAATTATATATTTGAGGTCTTTTTGGAAGTGATTGAGAACTGCAAGCTTTTCGGCTTCTCGGCTTTTCAGCTTATTTAATTTTTCAACTTTTAACGGAGCAAACTGTAAGAATCCTTCTAATCCAGGAATCCACTCATCCTTGAGACAGCCAAATAATACGGCACTATCTGATAAATTTGTCAAAATCTGATCAATCCGTTTTGTACCCATCAGTACCGGCCCAGCTATAAACGTCACCTTTTTCAAAGCAGCAAGATTCTTTTTATCTTTATCGCTTAGTTTGTTCCAGTCATAGGTAGTCACAGGTGAATTATAAGATAAATGAATGGGAATGAAAACTAGAAAGCTTCAGGGGATTCAAGAGGTTGACCTTCAGGCCCCCTTCTCAACTCTGCTAAAAGCTCCGCTTGTAATCCTCTAGGCAAAACATCGTCTATCACTTCCCAAGCAACTTGTAATTCTGGAACATCACGAGGATCTACTATGCGGAAGTGAGTACTCGAACTTACACGGGCAGGTTTTTCCATAGCCACATATCCAGGACATAGTATTTCAGCCAAATCAGCTGCAATTTCTTCAGGTCGCATTCTCACAACGAGAATCGCCTCAGCATGGTATTGCTGAAAGCGAATAGCCTTGCCTTCTGCACAGAGAAATAAAAACATCTCTCTTGCAAATCTTTGCATTCTCAATCCTTCTTGAGCATCTAAACTTTTACCGCCTGCCTCGACCTCTTCCCTTAATAGGTAAGCAACGTACGCTGGAATATCGAGATACACTTCAACCCTATTTTTTCCCAGGAACTCATCTAGATAATATCCCTCTAAACCTTCAATTATTTGTACTGCCCTATGATATAGACATCGCAAAGCCCTCACCTCCCCTTCATCAAAAACTATTTCACGATCGTAAATATCATCCTTTTCATCCCACCTTCTCATAAGGTATGTTATTGCTTGTGCTTCTTTGAATCCAATTTCCCCTCTTCTCACAAACTCATGCAGTTCATTTCTTTCCGCTGCATCCATCAAAGCATCAAGAAAAGTGAAAAAACTGGAATATGGAGATCTATCACTGATAAGAGGCATACCCGGAGTAAGAAGTCTTTCAGTTTCCAACTGATTGAAAATTGCAACGACCTCAAGTCTATTTGCTGCAAAGAGGGCCATTTGAGCTATTACTGACTCTTTAAGCCGGGGATTTCTGCTTTCTTTTGCAGGCAGATAATAATTTAAAATATATTTCCCGAAAGGCGTCTCATAAAAGGGCAGCTTATTATGAGCTCCACCAAGAAGTTTATGTAATAGTTCGACAACAGTTGTCTTGCCGGATTGGTTTATGCCTTGAACAGATGCAACAACTCGCTCCTCCATTGACAGATTTTATAAATATTAAACAAGGCAGTGGGTCCTAAACCAAAGTGGTTTGAGAGGACAACCTCGATGCAACAAGGTAGTTACAAAGAAGCGTATTGGAAATTGTATGACCAATTTATGTCTAATGTTAGACGCTGTATGTTGTGTCGCCGGGCGCAGAAGAAATGCGGTGGATAGCGGACCTAAGTGGAACCCCCCATAGGTCAAATGTACAGGAAGAAATAATTACAAGTTACAGAAATAACTATAAAAGGAACTTTAATAATGCCTAATGTGTGAATTAAAATAAATTCATTAAGTGATCAAGTTTATTAAAATCAAAATTGTATTTATAGTTGATATACAAACCAAAAGTGAATGCTAAAAGTTTATTTACAAGTCGGGTAAA
>JAQVGX010000020.1 GCA_028696515.1 Candidatus Dojkabacteria bacterium
CGACTTGTAAATAAACTTTTAGCATTCACTTTTGGTTTGTATATCAACTATAAATACAATTTTGATTTTAATAAACTTGATCACTTAATGAATTTATTTTAATTCACACATTAGGCATAATATATCTGTAAAGAAATAATTATTAATACTCCTAGAATTCTAAATCCCAATATCGTAGAATGTCCTTATGCCCAATCTCTTGAAAAGAAAAGCTAGACTTATTTTCTTCATTCTTCCAGCTGTCATAATGATCGCCATCCTAGGCTACTCCTCTGAAATAACAAACCCCATAAATGCAGCCACATGTCCTCTCACCACAAAGAACTGTGTTCCTTGTGGTGCAGGAGAACTGTACTGCAGATACACAGAAGAAGATGAATACGGATACCTCGGCTGGGCCTGCCAGAACAACAATCCAACAAATATCAAATATTCTGATTACAGAATTGGGCTGATAGAACAAATGGGAGGACAAGCTCCTTGCGGACAAAAAGGAACATTTATGGTTTTTCCCAATTATCAAACAGGAAGAAATTCTACAAAGGCTTATATTAAGGCTATTAATGCCGGGCTGCACTATGCATATCCTACCTGCGGTAACTGTTCATTATTAGAATTCTACCAAAGTTATGCACCTGACAATCCAGAAGTATATTCTCAAAGAATAGCAGAGATAATGGGTTCTCCAGTAACTAAGAGAACCAAACTGTCCTGGATAGTAGACACTAGACTTGATGACTTCATAAACGCAATGATGCGTATGGAAGGGTTTTTTACATCCTCAGGAGATGTTCAAAGCAGTGTAGCGTTGGTAGCCGGCAATGTTCAGGGAAATAGAAGAATGGTTGTCTCGGTAAGAAAAAGCGATGGGAATATATATACCCGCAGATATACAAATGAAAATGAATACGGCAACTGGGAGAAAAACGGATCGACACAAGGAGATGTTAAACTTACTCGATTCGTAAATTCCGAGGGAGAGGAGATCCTAATCCAGTCTGCTAGAAGTGATTCAAATAGGCTTATTCAAAGATATTCAGTAAATGGCGCAGACTGGTCTTCATGGAGTTACGACAGAAAAATCAACGGGAATCCAAGCTTTGCAGCCTTTACTTATCGGGGAACTACAAGATCAACCAGTTTTATCACACTTCTTTTTTCCGGGATTAAAAGGGAGACATTGACGGAAAGCGTACTTGGGCTGAATGATCTTGTTTACTCCCGATCTTCTTATGATGGGATAAACTGGACAAACTGGATAGCTAGCGAAGGGAACATCTCGGAAGATATTTCCACAGCAGTTCTTCACTTTTCTGAAATACCTATTGAAAGAGGTGCTCACGGTGGAAATAAAGATATACTTTTTCAAACTTCAAGAAATAATTCTGGACACCTAGTTACTAGATATTCAGAAAACGGTCTTCAGTTCACCGCTTGGGAGATAGGTAAACGAATCCATGGAAAGCCTGAAATTGCATCATTTAGTCCGCTTAATCTTCATTTAACTTCCAATCCTCAAATGCTAGTGCAGTCAGTCAGAGGAACAGACGACTTTGTTTATACAAGATATAGTAAGGATGGGGCTGTTTGGAGCGACTGGAGAAAAAGCATAAAAACTAATGTTGAAATGGAGTTTGCCACTTATAAAAGAGGAATTGCTGAAATACTTTATCAAGCAGTAATTGGATCAGATAATCGAGTGCGTACTAGATATACCTTTGATGGGATCAATTGGAGTGATTGGGAGGCGGGTGAAAAATCGAAAACTAGGTCAACTATGATAAGTTATCTGCCCGATGTTCCAGACAACAACCGCAGCTATATAGCTTCAAGCAGGTTATACCAGGCTATAGTCAAGTCAGATGAAGAAATATATCTTCGCTACACTACAAACGGAACAACTTGGACAGACTGGGAAAGATTTTAGGATTGAGAAGAAACTACCCCAACCAGATCGATAAATTTGAAATATTTCCGGACTTCGTCCCAATACTTGTCAGCGACTTTTGAGCTATAAACTCGGTTGTCAGTATTTTCCATAGCACGGCAAAGCTCATTTTCCCCATCAACTAATAAATTTTTCACCTTTCCTCCGATCTCTTGAAACTTATTCTCAAGCTTTGTTCTATTTGCGGGATCAGCATAATCATTATTCAGCATGAAAAATTCCTGAAATAATTCTTTGTTAGAATCCCAGATTTCTTCGAAAATTCTTTTATACTTTGCTTTTGCCATACCTTATTTCTAACAATAAAATAAAACCATAACATCATATCAAAAATTTATAAAGTTTAAAGTATTTGGATATATGATTTAGTACTTTATATCTATTGACTGGTTTCATATACTGTTTTTCTTGATTTATACGAATATTGTTATGGCTAAAGAAGAGGCCAGTTTAAGATAAGATCTAGGGAAAGCAGCTGTAGCCTTACCCTCCCGAAACAGCCAAGCTGGCTTCTTAACACTAAATCAACTTCACAAAAGTCTAACTCCATTAATTAACCCGCTTTTTTAATACACATGGCTTGACAGTTTGAAGTCAAGTTCCATAAATCTTACATCTACTAATGTCTCAACTTATTTACAAGAAATTTGAAAATAAAGTTGACTTTTGCTTCTCTTCGAGATGATTTTCGGGTGTGACTTTCTTGAAGCTGTGGGATAGTCTCGGTTTCTGGAAGATTCTTCCGCACTTTGGCTGCCCACATGAAAGTAGCAAATATTGTTTGTTACCACTATTAATATATCAAGTGTTCAAGATCGACATAGATAACTTAATTATTTCGAAAGTTGATATAATACATTTTAGTATGATCAGAGGAAGCTATTTTCAAAAGGCTTTTGTACTTTAGTCAATCAACAGTTAAATGTACTATATGGAAATCGCAGAATTGAATGACACCATGAGGGAGCTATTAAAAGGAAAACCTGTAATTGTTGATATTGCTGGTTTTGGAATTCGAGGGAATATATTAGCTTCTGAGAATCCACGAGCAGTTGTCATCACAGTAAATTTACAATTTCCCTCAGATGATTCCCAACAAGACAGTTATGGGGAAGCTCCTAATCATCAACAGAATCATTATTATGTTGAAGGAAGTGCTCTTTCTCTACGCCTGGACGATAATTCTGTTGCTAAAATTGAGATAAGTGGGCTTCTTCAATCACTTCCTGTTAGTGATGAATTGGTTGGCAGAGTTAAGAGTAATCCCACTTTTTTACAGAGTAAAGAATATGACAAAAGAGCAAAACAAGATCGGTTGAACTTGTTTAGATCCATATTAGCTGAAGCAAAAAGAGTTTTGGAACCAGGAGGATCAATTGAAATTCTTGATGGATTTTATGAAGGAACTGAAAATAAAATCACAGGAATAGATGAAATATTAGGAATCCTTCGAGAGCTTGGGTTTGGTGAAATAGAAGTATTAGAGTATGATGAAATAGAAAATTTCAAGGAGAGAAGAACTGGTTTTAGCAGGTACTTTATAAGAGGTAGGGCGAAGCTGCTAAGGGCTAGGGCTTAATTATTAAAATTGTTGAAAGACAAAAGTGTTGATCATCGAGTTCTTGTAGTATATAATCTAGACACATGATCAAAAATTCAAACTTTTTAAAAGCCGTTTTGTAAATAACAAGGATACCTCCTTCAGGTGTCTAAATTGTCACAGCATTATTTCTTCACAGGCGATTGGAACAAATCATCGAAACCATTGCCCTACTTGTCTTTGGTCTAAGCATGTTGATCTAAATACTCCTGGTGATCGCCAAGCTTCGTGTGCCTCTCGAATGATGCCGATAGGGTTGAAGTTCAAGAATATAAAAGAAAATCCGTTTACAAACAGGGTGAATGGAGAGCTTATGATAGTTCATCTGTGCCTAGGCTGCGGTGCTATTTCAAAGAACAGAATTGCTGGTGATGATAACTCTTATTCGTTACTAAGACTTCTAGGGGATTATGATGAGATGAGTCGTAAGTATAAAAATACACTGGCAAAAAAAGTATAACTCTCCTTTCAGGTAGGGAGAGAGATTTAGTAGAGACGGCTCTATTCGGATATCTAAAGGATGTGTAGGGAGTTGATTATTAGTATCAATATATCCTATTACAGTTACAAATTCATCTTCTTACTGATTTATGTTTAATCAGACGAAAAAGTCCCTTTGAAGGCTTATATACTTTGTCGGGAAATTTTTCAACAAGTTTCCAAATGCAGCCATTAACTGTTTTAGGATGAAAAGCGGAATCAGATTCTTTTATTCGTGAAAGTAATTGTGACCAGCTGATACCTTCCGGATGATTTTCTAGGAGGCTGATTGCCTTTGCGTATATGCGATGCGTAACTTTCTGCGATTCCATAATTTTCTATATTTTATATGGAAATGATCAGTTTATATTATTTTAAAGATTCTTGTTATAGTGAAATCTGAAATGCTCTAGCAAACTGCCTCTTACAATCTCTCTAACATTACGTTCGTCAAAATAAGGTGCAATTCCCCGGGAATTCCATATATATTTTATGAAAAGCTATCCTTCCTCAACAACTGTTGAAGTGAACAATACCAGTATGACTAGTAGAATTATCTCCAAGTATACCTTTACAGTTATTCAGACTTTTCCCAACAAAATAATCGTAAAACTTTGCCGCTCCCGTTACCTTGTTATCTGACCAGATATTCGTAACTATCTTCTGATCCATTTATAAATTCCCTTTCGCATCTTTCTAAAGCTAAACCATATCATCTTACTTTAACTATGAATTAAATATTATCATAACTATAAAGATATCAAATTACATTTATATATTATTTTGGTAATAAAAAAGTAAGAAATGCGAGGAAAAAAGAATGATAAAATTTCGGAATCAGAATAGATTTGATTTAGAGTGCTCACTCTAGCCTACTCCTTTAGCTTTTTCCTTATTTCAGTTGTGAGTTACGCTTTACTGCACTTGGGACTGCGATATGCTTGTAATTTAGGATGCCCGAAAGTTGGGGATTGGCTGAACCAATTTATCTTGGCAACTGTTGATTTTTCGGGTATCCAACTCTCTGAGTCAGTGCCTATCACCCCTTGTCCATCTTGGTTTTGCAAATAGGACATCGTATGTTTTTGTTTAGAAAAATTAGTTCTCTGAGAGCATAGTGCTCCGAGGGCGAGACTCGAACTCGCAACCAACCGGTTAACAGCCGGTCGCTCTACCATTGAGCTACCTCGGATCATATTTTGATAAACCTAACAAAACATTATTCCTTTTTTGATTTTTTAAATATCTTTCGAAGTTCAGTGCACCTACCTTATTCTTGAATCCCTTTTTGTAAATTATATTCCAGTCATCTGCACTTTTCGTATATGATCTTTTTTTGCTAATCCTAAGTTGTGAAAGACTCATCTTTTTATAGATCGTTGCTAGATCCAATGTAAGACTTATCTATAGCTTTGCAGTAAAGAATACAGACAGAGTGCATACTATTCTCGGATTCGCATCCCGACTTGTCGGGATAACAGCTGATCGCTCTACCATTGTCTGCCAGAGGCAGATCAGCCTTTGGCTGAAGCTACCTCGGATCATATTTTGATAAACCTAACAAAACATTATTCCTTTCTTGATTTTTTAAATATCTTTCGAAGTTCAGTGCACCTACCTTATTCTTGAATCCCTTTTTGTAAATTATATTCCAGTCATCTGCACTTTTCGTATATGATCTTTTTTTGCTAATCCTAAGTTGTGAAAGACTCATCTTTTTTCTAGATCGTTGCTAGATCCAATGTAAAACTTATCTATAGCTTTGCAGTAAAGAATATAGACAGAGTGCATACTATTCTCGGATTCGCATCCCGACTTGTCGGGATAACAGCTGATCGCTCTACCATTATCTGCCAGAGGCAGATCAGCCTTTGGCTGAAGCTACCTCGGATCATATTACTGCGATGTAATTTTCAAAAAGCTGTAGAGATTTTATCACGATATTGAAAAAGTGCAAAACTCACAATAAGGTTGTCCAGCATTTTTTGATATAATTAATTTCTATGCAACTTGATGACAAACTGGCAGCAATAAAAGATTATGATAAGCTCGAAGCTTTCGGGATCCCAATGATAAAAGAGGAGTATTCTCTTTTAGTTGAAAAGGGGTATGGAGACTTTTTCCTTTTTGAAAACAACAATACAACCGTTGGTTTAGCCGTTGTTATGTATAAATGCTTTGACAGAGAGATTGAAGAGAATATTTTGCAACCGAAACTAATAGAACTTAAGGTACAGGGGAAAAGTTATACACATGATGACTTCATGTTTATTGAGGGGAAGCAGGTATATATATCCTGGATTGCGGTATTACCTGAATACCAAAAAAAGAAAATTGGCGGGGAAATTTGTTCATTTCTTATGAGGAAGACACCAAAACATCTTGAGAAACTTGCACTGGTTAGGATAAATAACTTGCCGTCAATCAGAATTTTGATGAAGGAGTTAAGAATGGGAACTGCAAAACTTCAGAAAATTGATAAATCAATAATCGGGAGTAAAGAAACTAACTTTGTAATGACGTCACATATCCCCCCACTACTTGATTCAGAGAAAATTCAGAGTCTGCCCCTGATACAACGAGAAGATATGATTAGGGAACATCGGGAAATACTGATTCCCATTTCAGACGGAGAAGAGGAGGATCTGAATGATAACTCCAGATCGCTATTTGCGAATTTATTCAGGCTAGGTTTTGCGATAAAGGGTTTGTATAGATCTGATGAGCTTGGTCTAAGGTTGGATAAGAGTTGTTTCTACTGTGTAAGGGATTTAAAAATGAATTGAGGGCGGTGGGACTCGTTCAATGAGACAGGAATTTTACGAACGGAGTGTAGTAAAATTCTATTGTCGAATTAATCCGCCGAAGTCCTGAGCGAAGTCGAGTGGTACAGGCGGAAACCTCCAACAAGATGATATCTGTATATAGTTAATAATAACTGAGGGCGAGAGGACTCGAACCTCCAACCAATGGCTTAAAAGGCCACTGCTCTACCATTGAGCTACACCCCCAATAAATAATGACCAATGACAAAAACCCAATGACCAAGAGTCAATGATGATTATCAGCGATGATCAAAGCACAGAAATTTTTAAATGATCATATTACTACCATTGCTTGTCCTTTGAAGCTCTGAGTGGAGCAAAGGACAAAAAAAAGGAAGCTACAACTTTATGTCCAATAACCAATAATAAATTTTAATTGACCAACAAGAGATTTGTCTTCAAAAGAGCGAACGAAATTATAACACAAGTCTTTTGGATTATAAATCTCGCTAGAAAGGAAATCAATATGTTATTTGCTCTTTGTGTGGAAGAGATGGAATTTGGGATTTTTTGCGAAGCATATTTTTCACAAGCGACATTCCCACGAGTATTGCAATAGAGATAAACGCAAGTCCAGCATATGTGATGAGTTGAGGGTTCTTTTTTACAGCCGATAGATCTAGATTTGTTCCAGTTACAGGAAGTTGTAGTACAAATTCATCAGAACCTGGACTTTTTGCTATTTCCTTAGTGACACTACCGGAGTCCTTGTCAGCTAGAAAGAAATGCTCTATTACAACAGGTACAGCAGCTATGACAGATAATGTTGTGATTATTACAACTGCCTGCAATAAGGTTATCTTTATTGAAGGCCGAAATGATGTAAGTTTTCTAGACTTATGAATTGTTTGCATACTTACATTCTAATACCTCTTGTCTGCATAATCAAATTCTTACAAACAATAGTCAGGATTCTTGTTTATATAGCATCTTTGGTTGTTTGTATGTTCTGAAAGTGTCTTAGCATAATGGATTCCTCCCTCGTCATCATGAAGGTAGTAGAAATATTCATTTGCTGCAGGGGACATGACAGATTTAATCGAATCTATGCCCGGATTACAGATGGGGGTTGGTGGAAGTCCAACTCTGGTATAAGTGTTATATTCTGTATCGTTCTTTTTGAGTTGATCAGTGATCACAGCTTCCCAATCTTGTAGCTCATAAAGCAGTGTTGCATCGGTTTGCAGTAGTTTTACCCCGTCCATTTTACCTTCTAACCTTCTTTGAAGTATATCTGAGATCATGTACCGCTCCTCACTTGACTTTGCTTCTCTTTCAATAATTGATGATAATACTAAGACTTCGTATGCACTTAAGGTTTGATGTGAATCGATTTCAATATTTTCAGCTTTCAACTTTGCTTCAAATGTAGAAATAAATAAATCAACAAGTTCCTTTGAAGTGATATCCTTTTTAACATTATAAGTATCTGGAAAAAGGAAACCCTCCAGACTTTTGCCCGCAGGTTTGAACCTGACTATTTCCGAACCGAACTCGTAGGCATCTGGATTTTCGACAATTTTTTGGAACTCATCTTTGTCAAACTTTGAGTTTTCTTCTTTTAGAAACTTTTCATCAAGAATTTGAGCTACTTCATCTATTCTCTTGCCTTCCGGTATCGTGACCCATACATCATTCCCGCTTGCTTTTTGCAAAAAAGCAGCAACTTCAGCGATAGTAAGATTCTGAGGAATTTTGAACTTTCCAGCCTGAAGATTAGGTGCAATTTTTTCAAATTTTACATACCAGTAAAAAACATCTGAGTTATTGATCAGTCCGGCTGCCTGAAGTTTTACTGCGATCTCTTTTACCGACTCACCGGATTCTATCTCTATCTCTACTATATTTGAGGATTCGCTTGCTGGAATGTCTACTTGTTTCTGATACCAATTATAGATTATATAAACAGCGATCCCGCCTATTACGATTAGCAAACCTATAAATATTAACAATTTTTTCATACTTAATAGTCTAAAGATAAAGTAGATGTGATTGTATTATTAATGGTGTCTTGAGTCAATTGACCGATACTACTAACTGCCGAGAAAAAACTGGTCATAGTCTTGAGGAAAGAATTTGTCCTTTGGATTTTTTTGATTATCCAGATACTCCTGCAGAATTATTCTGGCAGCTTCACTGTCTAAGTTTTTCCTTTTCCTTTTTGTTCCTCCTGGCAGATTTTGCATTGCGCTCTTTGTAGAATAGTATTCATTCCAAAATTCTACCTGTGCACCGTTTGTTGTTTTCAAAGCGTCTGCAAAGTATCTTATCTGGATCGACTTTTGTGTTTCTTCCCGTTTTGGTCCTAGGGGAAGTCCCAGAACTACCTTTGCGACCTTCTGGTTTTTTATAATCCTTTGTATCTTGGCTACACTGTCAGCCAAAGACTGTACTTTGAGTGTAGGTAAAGGACTGGCCAATACTCCAGTGTCGTCAGACATAGCGAGTCCGATTCTTTTATCTCCATAATCAATTCCGAGTGTTTTCATGAACTTATTATACTAGAAATAGATCTTGAAAGTAAATGAACTCGCTCTATAGTTGGGTTGTTTTTAAAGGGGGAGTATTATATAATCCAATCGAGTTAAATTTTTATTATAGCTTAAGAAGCTGGGATAAGGGTTAGATATTGTGGTTAAGTAAGGGAATTTGGAAGGAGTTTTTTTACTTAATCCCAATATTATAACCCCTTAAAAGCTTCGCAAGTAATTGTTTATGGTAGAAAATAAAAAACAAAAGATTGTCAAAACTCTTGATTTTGACGGGAGGAAGCTGTCGTTTGAGGTCGGTGAACTGGCTCCTCGGGCCAATTCAGCTATTCTCGCTTCAATGGGGGAAACCGTGGTTTTAGCAACTGTAACCGTTTCAAAAGAAGACACAGACAGGGATTATTTCCCGCTCAGTGTTGAGTATATTGAAAAGTTTTATGCAGGAGGAATAATATCTGGATCCAGGTTTGTGAAGAGAGAAAGATTTCCTTCAGAGGAGGCTGTCTTAAATGCGAGGATGATCGACAGGTCGTTCAGGCCACTGTTCCCGGATAATTTTAGGAAAGAAGTTCAGGTAGTTGTTACCGTTCTTTCTTACGATGAGAAGAATGATCCCGCAATCTTAGGTATCAATGCTGCGTCAGCGGCTTTGTGTATAAGCGGAGTTCCATTTGACGGCCCGGTAGCTGGGGTTAGGGTAGGTTTGATCGATGGAGAATTCGTATTGAATCCTGGAGCAGATGAACTTGATACGAGTGATCTGAACCTTGTTATCTCAGGATATGATGACAGGATAATCATGATAGATAGTGACTCAAGAGAAGTCCCCGATAGTAAAATAGAAGAGGCTTTAGATTTTGGATCAAAATATTTCGAAACAAGCATGAAGTTCCAAAAAGAATTGATCGATGAGCTCGGGCCTGGGGTAATGGAGGTAGCTGTTCCAGAAATAAATACCGAGCTAAAGAATATGATCAATGAGAAATACGAGCAGAAGATAAATTCGATAATTTACGATCTTCGTGGGAATATTCCTGGAGAGGAGAGAAGTGTCGAATTCGCAAAGATTGTTGATGAAATCATGCAAGATGAGGAAGCAGGGTATTCAAAAGCAGAGGTCTCAGAACTTCTTGAAAAGATAGTGAAAACCAGAGTGCGGAAAGGAATTCTTGAAGAGCAGAAAAGACCAAGTGGACGAAAATTGGACGAGGTTCGAGAGATCACTGGAAAAGTCGGATTGCTCCCTAGGACTCATGGAAGCGCACTATTCTCTCGAGGAATCACCCAATCCCTCTCGATAGTAACTATTGGATCTACGAGGCTTGAGCAGATAGTTGAAAGCTTTGAAGGGGAAGAAACTAAGAGATATATGCATCACTATAATGGCCAGAGCTTTTCACTTGGAGAGGCTGGAAGGTATAACTACTATCCTGGCCGAAGAGAGGTTGGACATGGTGCTTTGGCTGAAAAAGCACTTAGATCAGTAATCCCCTCGGAAGAGGAATTCCCATACACGATAAGAGTTGTATCAGAGATACTATCACAGCAAGGGTCTAGTTCAATGGCTGCAACATGTGGCTCCACTATGGCACTTATGGATGCAGGAGTTCCTATCAAAAATCCAATAGCGGGAATTGCTATCGGACTTGTTACTTCGGAGGATTTATCAAGGTATGTTTTGGTGACTGACATGCAGGATTTCGAAGATTTTTATGGTGACATGGATTTCAAGGTTACCGGTAGTAGGGAGGGGGTTACTGCTATACAGATGGATAACAAGTTAAAGGGTGTTCCGATAAATATATTGAAGGAAGCTTTAGCAAAGGCTAAGGCCGCTAGAGAATTTGTTCTGGAGGCGATGCTTGGCATTATCAATTCTCCTAGAAAGGAGCTTTCGCAATATGCTCCCAAGATAACTACAATCAAGATTAGTGTTGATAAGATAGGTGATCTCATCGGTCCGGGCGGAAAAGTGATCAAAGAAATCACAGAAAAAACTGGTGCAGAAATAGACATCAGACCAGATGGACAGGTGCATGTTGCCACAGTATCGACCGAAGCAAAAGAGGAGGCGATGAATATGATAAGTGCTATAGTTGAAGAGGCTGAGGTAGGTAAGATATACAAAGGAAAAGTCGCAAGAATCGAATCTTACGGGGTATTTGTCGACGTTTCTCCTGCAATATCAGGTCTTGTTCATGTGAGTGAGATGGCAGACAAATTTGTGTCGGATCCAAATTCGATAGTGAAAATAGGCCAAACAGTTAAAGTGAAGGTAATTGGTATCGATGACCAGGATAGGGTAAACTTTTCGATGAAGAGAGTTCAGGATGAAAGGTCTGAAGTGGAAGGGGAGAGATCTGAGGAAGAGAAGATAAAATAAAATAAGCCTAATCTTTGTTAGTAGTAAATCGGGATGTTAAGGATTCTTTTCTCCAACGGAAAAAAGTTCCTCACAAAAGAGCAGCCGACTATTCTATCGGCCTCTGCTATCATGATGGTACTGATTTTCATAAGCAAGATTGTCGGTTTGCTTACAAAAACAATCATGGTATCGCAACTTGGGGCAGAGAAATATGGGATATTTGTTGCAGCAAATACTATCCCGGAAACTCTTTCGATGTTGCTCATATTTGGGAGTATTACTTCAGTAATTATTCCTATATTAGTTGAGGAAATCGAACAAAAGGACATCAGGTCTTTCTCACGGCTTTTCAGCTCCATCATAAATGTTGGACTCTCAGCATTTGTACTTGTTTCTGTTCTCCTCATCATATTTGCTGATGATCTGACCCCTTTTGTAATTGAGAAGGTTGCTAAACCAGTGGATCCCTTTTCTGAGGAACAGATTATGATGATAAGTGATATGATGAAGTGGTTGCTTTTGCCTCAGATCATTCTCGGGATCAGCAGTTTCTTGTCGAGTGCACTGAACGCCTATAAGCGTTTTGTTATTCCCCAGTTGGCTCCTCTTTTTTATAATCTTGGAATACTGTTTGGTGCGGCGGTTCTTATTCCATTGCTTGGAAAAAGTGCTTGGGGAATCACCTGGGGAGTACTCATAGGATCTGTTTTGCACCTTCTTATTCAACTTCCACTTGGAAGTCATTTAAAGATTAGATACCTTTTCACTATTGATTTTTCAAGCAAAAGATTGCGTGAGGTATTAACTATTAGTCTGCCTAGAATAGTGACTTTAGCAGCTGATCAAATAGCACTTGCTGTAGATAGAGTTCTTGCAATTGGTCTGGGAGCTACCCCTCTTGGTGCATATCAGCTGGCAGTAAGTCTTGTTTCTATGCCTTTTTCTCTCTTCTCTCATACATTTTCTGTAGCTGCCTTGCCTTTTTTATCAGAAATGTACGCAAAAAAGGATATCAAAGGATTTGTTGCTATGTTTTCAAAGGTATTCAATCAGATTTTGTTTCTAACTGTTCCAGTAGCTATGTTTTTCTTGGTTCTTAGGTTGCCACTTGTTCGGTTGCTTTATGGTATTATGGGGAATGAGTTCTCTTGGGAGAATACTCTTATGGTTGCTTGGGTGGTATTTTTCTTTTCTTTGGGGCTTATTCCGGAAGTCATGTTAGTATTTCTGAATAGGGTGTTTTTTGCTATGCATGATACCCTAAGACCTCTTCTAGTTGGGATTTTTACTGTCCTCGGCGGAATTGTAACTGGGATTTTCTTTACAAACTATTTTAGCCATTTTAATGATTTCTCTTTGAGAAATATATACTGGGAACCAGACTTTTTCTCATCCAAAGTTGAAGGAATATCTGCTATTGGTGGGTTGGCACTGAGTTCGAGCATCGTCTATTCTTCATCATTTACTATCTTGATGATTCTTCTCCGAAAAAAAATTGGTAGTTTAGGAGGTTTCAAGTTTTGGGGAAGCATTATGAGGAAAATAGTATCTGGTTTTGTTATGGCTGTTTTTATGTACATCCTTTTTAAGATGTGGGATGAGGTGTTAGATACTGCCAGAACTATAAATGTATTGATATTGACTTCTTCAACAATGGTTTCGGGAACCTGTCTTTATCTTTGGCTGGTATATATTTCAAAGGACCCTGAAATCGGCATGGTGGGGAAAATTTACTCTTTGATAAAGAAAAACTTTTTCAAGTAATTGGTTCCATCTAATTGACAGATTGATGCCAATCTAAAATCCCTAGACAGGCAAGTTTTAATGTAATATTATTTTAACAAGCCTAATCCGAATGGCGATGAGATAAATTGATTGGAATAAAAAAATTTAAAAGATGCTGTATCTAATCGGGGGAGAAAATATTTATGAAAGTCAGAGAAGGTTGGAGGAATTAAAGGAAGATTTTGTTGCAAGATCAGGAGGCATAGTGAATACTTACAATGCTGATGAAATGACTGATCCAAATGAGATCGCTGCAAATGTTGACAGCCTATCCTTGTTTAATCAAGAGAAGTTGATAATCGTCAAAAGGTTGCTTTCCTCACGATCTCAGTTTGCAGACAAGGTTGTAGATTTGTTAAAGGTTTCCAAACGATGCAACTGCATTTTCTGGGAAGATAAGGCATTTGATAAACGAAAAGTTTTTTATAAGGTGATAAAGAGGATTGGAAACGTTGAAGAGTTTAGCAAGCTTTCCTATACTCAACTGAAAACCTGGGTTACCAGATACCTTCGTAAGAGAATAGACTTTGACCCTATATGTGTTGAAAGGTTGATCTTGAAACTCGGCAACGATCAGATGCAGTTAGCTAACATGATCGATAATCTAGTGTTTCTTGCGTGTTCAAAGGGTGCAAAAAAGTTGGAAGAAGGTGAGGTTTTAGATTTTGTACAGAAAACTGCTGAGGAGAATGTGTGGGATTTGGTAGACTCGCTTGGTTCGTATGACAAATCAAGGGCATTAGCTATTCTTGAAGATATCATCAAAGATACGGGAGACTTTGTGAAAATAATTGGTATGCTTACAAGACAACTAAGAATTCTGGTGATGACAAAGTACCTTATTCAGGTAGGCAGGAGCCAATCGGAGATAGTCAGAAAACTACGACTCCATCCTTTTGTTGTAAAGAAATCGATTTCTCATTCATCAAATTTCACTTTTGCAAAGCTCAGAAAGCTTTATCAAAAGCTTCTGAATACTGATTTGGTTGTAAAGGAAGGAAGATTTGAAGAGAGATTGGTCTTAGATTTATTTGTAGCTGCACTCTAAAACATTATTTAAAAGAATTGATGAAAATGCTAGAATAGAAGCAATTATGAATATGCTATACTCAACAAGAAAATTTATCATATGGACTTTTGTTTTTGTGGTGGTGCTAGCTTTTCCTCTAAACGTAAGTGCTGTTGCAGTTGAAAGAACAGATTGGGGAGCCGATGATGACATTGCCGTTGTGAAGGAAGAGTATGTTTATCCAACTAAAATACATGTTGTGATGTTCAACTCACAAAATGATCATGTGAATGACTCCGAAGAATTCGTAAGAAATCTATACTATTATTTCTCAACAAGATCTGGATTTGGAGACTTTCCTTTTCACTATATAGTGACCTGGGATGGAAAAGTATATGAGGCCAACAAAGGCGGGAATGAAACAAAGGTCGATATAGGGGGGGAAACCGATTCTTTGTTTATAGCATATTTCCCGAGTGAGACAGGAGAGCTAGGCCCTTTATCGGTTGGATCAATAAAAGAGGTTCTTCTGGCAAATATGAATGAATATGCTATCGGCGCGAAAAAAGTATCTATCAGTAAGATTGGTTACAAGATAGGCGAGAGGGGAGAGATGAATGATGTCCAGTTGTCAAAGGTAGGTGATGAAACTCAATCGGGTTTTTCTTCACTTCTGAAATCGATTTCGAAAAACTATTCCCCTAAGAAGAAGATATTCACATTAGAAATTATTGATGTTATAGTCCCAACAGAAAAATTATTGATCGACCAGACATCCGAAGTCAGGATCAAAGTCAAAAATACAGGAGAAAACAGCATATACTCGAGTTCCAACATATTTATTACAACGAAATCTCAAGAGCAAAGTGTATTTTATCTTTCTGACAAATGGGACAGTCCGAAACAAACCTCTCTTTTGAGTACTGGTGAGCGATTGGCTCCAGGAGAGGAGAAAGAAGTCATTCTAACGGTCCGGGTTCCTCTGTATCCTCCTGAAATAAGTGAAGAATTTGTTATCACGGATACTAACGGTAGTGTTTTGAAGAATACGGACTTTAAGATCAAGATGTTGATTGAGAAGGGGGATAAGAGCATAGTTGAAATAAAAGATACGTCAGTAGGATACTTAAATGTTAGGAGTACTCCAGGTCTTGGGGATGTTGTAACCAAAGTGATTCCGGGAGAAAGGTATATAGTTGTCGGTTCAGAAGATGGTTATTACAAAATTCAAGCAAATGGCAAAGAGGGCTGGGTTGTAGCTTCTTACGTTACCGTAATCTAAGCTGAAAGAGTGTGGTAGAGCACTTGACCTTTTAAGATGAACTTGTTATTCTTTGTTCACGTTCTGAGTAAATCATTTGGACACCGTCTGCCCCAAAAACTGTTTTCTACAAGCTATATCTTACTTAATTATATTATGTTATGACCAAAGCAGGTACAAAGAAATCCCCATCTCAAAGCTCCGAAAAAATGAAAGCTCTTGAAATTGCAAAGTCGCAGATAGAAAAACGCTTTGGGAAGGGCTCAATCATGAAACTAGGGGATGATGTGAGGCAGGATGTGGATGCAATATCTACAGGTGCACTTTCTTTGGATGTAGCTCTTGGAATTGGAGGTGTTCCAAAAGGTAGGATTATAGAGATATATGGCCCTGAGTCCTCTGGTAAAACAACTTTAGCTCTTAGTATTGTGGCCGAAGCACAAAAAGCCGGTGGAACAGCAGCATTCATAGATGCAGAACATGCCCTTGATCCAAAATACTCTAAAAGACTTGGAGTCGATATAGATAATCTGTATATTTCACAGCCTGATTTCGGAGAACAGGCACTTGAGATTTTAGAAACCCTGGTTCGAAGTGGTGGCGTAGATATCATCGTTATTGACTCGGTAGCTGCTCTGACACCGCGTGCCGAGATAGAGGGAGATATGGGAGATTCACATATGGGATTGCAGGCAAGACTTATGAGTCAGGCTCTACGTAAGATTACTGCTATCACATCTAAGACTGGAACAACAGTTATCTTTTTGAACCAGATCAGGATGAAAATCGGTGTTATGTTTGGAAACCCTGAGACTACAACTGGAGGTAATGCCTTAAAATTCTACTCTTCCGTAAGAATGGATATCCGGACGTCAGAAAGGATCAAGAAAGGAGATGAGGTAATAGGACGTGAAACAAAAGTGAGAATCGTGAAGAATAAAGTTGCCCCTCCATTTACGGAGGCTTGGTTCGAAATATATTTTGATAAGGGGATCGACAAAGAGACAAGTATCCTAGCTGCTGCAGTTAAGTCAGGGGTGATTGAGAGAGCAGGGGCGTGGTACAAGCTTGACGGAGAGCAGATAGCACAGGGGCGTGAAGGTGTCGTGGAGGTTATGCGTGAAGATAGAAAATTAAAAAGTAAGGTCATAAAAATGATTAAGGATAAAGCTGGGATTTCCTAGCGTACAATAACTTTCATTTATAATTAAGCTTTACTTATTATCTAAAAATTATGAAGGATCTAAAAAAAGCCGTAGGGTATCTCTTTATATCAAAGGTTAGAGTCAAAGTTCTTCGCTTGTTTTTTCTGCATCCTGATGTTCCGTACCATATTCGTGGAGTAGTTAGAGAAGTTGGTGAAGAGATAAATGCAGTAAGAAGAGAGCTTCTGAGGCTTGAACAGATCCAATTATTGAAATCAGAAAGGAAAGGAAACAGACTTTATTTCACATTGGTAGATACTTTTCCGTTTTTTGATGAGTTGCTTAGTATTGTTTATAAAACATACGGGCTGGGAGGAGAGATCATCCGTTGCCAGAAAGAACTTGGAGATGTGAAATATGCGTTTCTTACTAAGTCCTATACCAAAGGGATAAAGACTGGTATGCAAGACATCGACCTTCTACTTATAGGTAAGGTCAACGTTTCTGCATTGACTGCTGCTGTACAAAGAGCAGAAAGGCAAACAGGACGAGAGATCAACTATACTGTTCTGAAGGATAGTGAGTTTATTCTTCGAAAAAAACGGAGAGATGTCTTTGTACTTGGGATGCTTTCGGGCAGCAAAGTGATGCTTATCGGTGATGAAGACGAGTTGGTACTTTAGCCCTCATAAGTTATTACCATTAGAATCATACAGCTAGCTGTTCGGCCAGTTTCATCCATATAAGAATTTGCTCTTGAACCAACAATTCTTTTTTCTAATTCCCATATTCATTTAATTAGTGTAGAATGAACCCGTCAAATTTTTCTCTATGCTAAAGAAGAGTATCAGTAAAACAAAAAGATTTATGGTATGGCTTGAACAGGCCAGCTATGATCTTGAAGCAGCTGAAGTGAGCAAAAATTCTGCGTTCTATGAATGGGCTTGTTTCCAAGCTGAGCAATCAGCAGAAAAAGCTCTTAAGGCAGTCTTGGTGCATGCCGGTTGGAGACCCCCCAAAATGCATAAACTTGCAGTTCTCATGTCTTACTGCAATAATGCAAATGAGGAGTTCAGAAAAACAAAGTTTGAGTTTAGAGATTTGGAAGCTTTCACTTTTGTATCAAGATACCCTTTTTTAGTTCCCGGGGAAAATCTATCTCCGCACAAATTTATAAGGTTAAGTGACGCAGAAAAATGTATAAATCAAGCAAAAGCCTTTTTGCAGAAAATAAAAGCCTTGCTGAACGTGTAAATGATTGTGTTTTAAAGCTAAGGAAGGCGTTTGATCCGGAAAAAATAATTCTTTTCGGAAGTTTTGCACGTGGAGAGTTTAATGAGGACAGAACTTTGGATATAATGATAATTGCGAGAACAAATGAACGTTTCTTTGACAGGATAAAAAAGGCATTATTAGTATGCAGAGGCGGCAATCCTGCCATAGAGCCTATCGTTTATACTCCGGAGGAGTTTGATTTGTTGCTAAGCCAAGGAGAGGGCTTTTTGGAAGACGCATTAGAGGAGGGTTTAGTTTTGTATGATAAAGATTAGGTTTATTTTCTTAGTAGGTTATACAGAACCGAGAATCCAGAATAAAACATTTGTACTACTAATCCCAGTTCATAAAAACCGAAAACGAAGAAAATCTGAGCAATGCTCGCAGGAGCGAATATAGATCTTCTGATTTCTTTATAGTTAAGAAGTATATGCATAGCGTGAAAGCCTGCTCCGCCAAGAGCTAGCCAGAAATTAACCCTTAGCATCAAAGCAAAGTAGAGTATAAATGAATAAGTGTTATCACAGAACCTGTCAACATCCAAGAATTTGATGATTTTCTTGTTATTAAGTTGAGACAAAGGGCCGTCAAGAATGTCAGCAATGTGCTTAATTAACCAGAAAATAAAAAAATATCTTCTTGATTCTGTTATATAGAATGCTGATACGATCCCAAAGAAAAGGCCTATAAAAGATAAAAGGTCGGCAGAAAATCCGATCTTGCCAAGAGGAAGAAGCAACTTTTTTAGAATTTTATCCTTAAAGCGAATCAGTTTTTTATATTGTTTTATCAGGAGGTTGTCTAGTTTTGAAATCACTGCCGAAATTGTTTTGGAAATATATAGACAAATTAATTTATCACCACCAAACAGATTTTAGCTTCAATTTATAAGCAATAACATTCGAAAGAAAGTGTGCCAGGGGTGTGATGATAAGCAATATGAGTGCTATCTTAAAACCCGGGAAGTAAACTATCGAACCGATTAAAATCCCTCCCAGAAGAAAATCAAGCTGATCAAAAGGAATCCAAGGCTTTCCTCTATCAATTCCAAAGCGTCTTTTTACAAAGCTTTTCACCATATCACCTAGTAAGGCTCCAAAACCAAGACTCCCTCCTAGAATAACAAACGCTTCCAAGGAATATTTGTTTAAATCTTGAGCGTACTCAAAAGTTATGTGCCGGGCTAAGTAATATTCGACGATTCCTACAAGTATTGCTGTACAAGTGCCGAACAGCAGTCCGGGAAAAGTTTTACCGTCTCCTAAAATTCTTTTTCCTCTCAAGCTCAATCCAAAATCGATTGGAGGCCTCCAGTTCTTTAGCACGGGAATCGACATAGTCAATGTAGCACTGGAATTGGCTATATATGCTGGCAAAATATAAAACAGCGCCTCTAGTAATAACCTAAGCATGTATCAATACCATATATAAATTTTAAGTTCAATGAGAGATTCCTATTCTATCCTGCATTTCCTTGAACTCTAAATTCTCTAATCACTGTCACTTTCACAGTTCCAGGATATTGTTGTGTCTTTTCAATTTCCTTTGATATGTCTCTTGCAAGAACCTCTGCGTCTTTATCACTAGATTCTTCGGGTTTAAGAATAACTCTGATCTCTCGTCCTGCATGTATCGCATACGTCTCTTTAACCTCTTTGTGTTTATTGGCAATATCTTCGAGGGCTCGAATTCTTTTGACATATTCTTCATAATTGTCTCTTCGAGCGCCAGGTCTTGCTCCGGAAATAGCATCGGCTATAGCAACTACTATTGCTTCAATCGATTTTGCTTCTATATCTCCGTGGTGAGCTTCAGCTGCATTCGCAAGTTTTTCATCCCTAAGATATTTTCTTATGATCTCTCCAGATATCACATGATGCGGTTTTCCTTCAACTTCGTGAACCATAACTTTTCCGATGTCATGCAACAAACATGCTTTTTTTACTAGATTTACATCTGCATTGAGTTCTGTAGCTAGTTCAGCTCCTAGTTTGATCATTTCAAGAGTATGTTTAATGAGGTTTTGACCATAGCTATAACGATATTTAAACCTACCGAGTAAACGAATTATCTCAATTGGCAAATTTGGGAATCCAGCGTCAAAAGACATCTTTTCTCCGGTTGCCTTAATCTCTCTTGCGATATCCTTTTTCACCTTCATGATTGTCTCCTCAACTGTTCCGGGATGTACTCTTCCGTCTTTGAGAAGCTTCTGAAGTGCCAACGAAGCAACTTCTCTTCTTACTGGATCGAAACAAGACAAAGTTACAGCTTCAGGAGATTCGTCTACTATTATATCTACTCCCGTCAGCTTCTCAAATGTTCTGATATTTCTTCCTTCCTTCCCTATAATTTTTCCTTTCAGTTCCTCATTCTCGAGATCAATCGTTGTTGTTGTTGTTTCTGCAACATAATCAGTTGCTGATTTCTGCATAGCGTCAACGAGTACCCACTTTGCTTTTTCATCTGCAGTTCTTTGTGCCTCTATCTCAGCTACTTTGACTTTCTTAGCTATATCGTCTTTCAGTTCTTCCTCAACTTCAGTAAGAAGTTTTTTTTGAGCTGTCTCTTTATCCATTTCAGCAATCTTCTCGAGACTGGTTGTAAGTTTACTTCTTAAACCTTTAACATCTCTTTTGGCTTGTTCCAGGGAGTTTTTTTGCCTCTCGATCTCATCGTGTTCTTTATCAACGGCACTTTCTCTTTGAGAAATTTTCCGCTCGCGTTGATCTATTCTCTTCTCTCTATCATCCAGTTCATCATATAGCTCTTTTACTTTCTTTTCTGCCTTGGATTTTTCTTCTAATGCTTCGTTTTTTGATTTTAGAAGGATATTCCGAGCTTTGTCGCTTGCTTTTGCTATAGCATCTTCTTCGGTCAGGCGTATTTCCTTTTTTTCTTTGAGCTTTGCTTGTAATTTTTTGTTTGACTGAGAGTAGTATACAGAAACTCCTAATCCCGCAGCCCCAACAAGCAAAGATATCATTATTGGGATTATCATCTTGCTTTTTAACTAAAATATAATTTGTATGGAAATAACGTAGAGGGACGTCTATATAGAGTTTATGTTCTGTTCAAGTATCAATCGAAACAGAAGCAATATCTTTTAAAAACCTTTGTTTTATGTATATTTTACTAAAGAAGTTGGTACTAATATTCATAATTTCCGGTAATGTCCTTAAACATTATTTCTTAAGAATACATGATACTTTTTTGTTTCCAAATTTGCAAGTTTTTACTGGCAGTATTCCATTTTACTCTTCTATAGAAGGATTAAATGAAAAAGCATAAATTATCTGTTTTTGCTCAAAGTCATTTGACTAGATTTTAATGCTAGTGATTCTATATAATTCTTTTTTACTCTTACAGAATTATGGAACAGTGCGAGGGGGAAAATAGGAAAACTGCTTTCTTTATGATGATAAAACCAGATCTGGCAGAACTTCTACTATCAGGAAGGAGTTTTGTACATGGAAGAGAATTGGAAGAACTTGTCAATCTTTATGGAATTTCCAGTTTCAAAATACCGGATCTGGTTATTTTGTTGAGGAGGATGTTAAATTTACAGGATTTAGAAATTCTTGTTACGAAGGAGGTTTCAGGTTTAGAAATGTTAGAGCTTGCTTGTCTGTATGAAGATACCTATTGGTCCTATCTAGTTGATTGTTGGGATTCTGGTCTAAAAGGGGAATTTTTCAGCAGAGTAAAGTTTTATGATGGATCCTTTGGCAGATTAATTATTACCGTTGTAAAATGTTCAGGATAGATGTTCAGGATAAATTAACCAAAGCCCGAGATAGTTTTAGATGTTTCTGGGCAGAATACATTGGCCATATGGAACTTGCGGATGGAACAAGATTAAATGCTATACTTATCGGGACTTTATCTGAGGCACAGTTGATTCTTGACAATTATCTTACGGATGCGGAACAGAAACTAGTAAACAGTTGTTCGATTTAAATTCTTAACAGTTATGCAATGCATAAATTTCAGCTAAAAATTCTTAATAAGCTTCTATATACTGATAAAGCGCGGTTTTCTGAATTGAAAAACAAGGGTCTGACGTCTGAGCATTTCACCTATCACCTTAACCAGCTAGTGGCACAGGAATTTATCAAAAAAGATGGAAATAACTACATGTTGACTAATAAAGGAAAGGATTTTGTTGGTAAGTTGGATGAGAAAACCTTGAAAGAGGAGAAGGGTCCGAAAGTAAGTGTTCTGATCTTTACAAGAAAAAAAGACAAAAGGGGTAGATACTTGTATCTTATGTCCAAGAGATTGAAACAGCCTTACCTGGGCAAAATAGGCGGGATAACAGGGAAGGTAAGATTCGGTGAAACTTTTTATGAGGCAGCGGCTAGAGAACTGCTAGAGGAAACTGGTCTAGTAGCAGAGTTCAAACTGTGTCATGTTTATCATAAGATCAGACGTACCAGTACAAACGTTGCTCTTCAGGATAGTATTTTTCTTGTTTTTTTAGCGGAACGTCCTCAGGGTAAAGAGAAAAGAGACAAATATGCCGAGTTGATTTGGTTGAGTAAGAATGAATTATTCAGTAGGAAGGATTTGTTTGACGATCTAAAAGATAAGTGGAAACTAGTTAATAACATAAAAAAGATGAGGATAGTAGAAGATGCCGGACGAGTAAAAGGATTTTGATTCTTAGTCAAATATATCATTTAACTTCTGCAACACCTTATCGATGAAGTTTTCCTTGCGTGGAGTTTGATCTACCGTATAGGGTAGATGTTGCTGAGTTTGTATAGAATCGGATTGGGATATTTGAATACCAACAGGCGGGTTCGGGGTATTCTCCTCTTGAGCTACACCAGTTCTACCCTGCTGCAAATTGTGTATAGATCGATTTTTTTGATCTATCAGTTCATTCTGCTTTTTGATGATTTCATCTTTATCTGAAAGTTGGGCAGATAATCTCTGCTTATCTATTTTTAGGGTATCATATTCAGGCTTGATATTCTTATATTCCTGGCTTTCATTTACTATGTCGACATGCTCTTGGGATTCTACAAGTCTTTTGATCATTTGATCTTCACTAAGCCCCAAATTCAAGAAATAATTTAGATCTTGATCTTCAACTTTCCGTCCTAATATCTGCTGGTATTTTTCCTCGATCATTTTTTTCCGATCTTCTCGACTCAACGTTTTTCCTGCGCCCCAAGGGGTATTTGCTGTACCGAATGAGCCGGTTGATCTTGGAGAGGGCATTCTTGGTGTTTGAGAGCTGTAGGGTGGGGAGGTTGGTAATCCAGTATCTAGGGAATCGTTCAAATATGGTGTATCAAAATTCTTCGATGGAGACTTCGCAGGAGTATCAGTTATACCAAAAAAATTTTTGATTCCTTTGACTATTCCTTTGGCTAACTGATCTAGCTTTGATTCATCCCTTAGGAATGCTTGATCGGCTGGGTTGTCTATGTAGAGACATTCAATAAGAGAACTTGTTGGTTTTATTTTATTCAGAAATGCAAGTGATTGAAGAGGGTGCTGTATTTCGCTATTTACTCCTTGATTTGTTAGTAGTGTCTCGGCGCATGCCGCGGTTACAATCTCTTTTGTAAGTTTCTTGGAGGCATTATCCTCGTTTCCCTTATACCATCCCTCTATTCCTGATTTCCCGCCGTCATTTATATGAATCTCAATACAGATATCTTCAGTTTCTTCACTATAACCTGTTTTATTGATCCAGTCTATTCTTGATAATAGGTCAAGCTCCGGGGGAACTGAAAGAGTTATTATGCCATTATTCCTAAGTTCTGCAGTTATCTTATTAGCAATCTTCTTTGTCAGATCTACTTCTCGGAGATCCTCGACGACAGCCCCAGGTTCATCATGTGTGTGTCCAGCTGAAACAATAACTCTTGCCATTGTGTTGACCCAAAACTAGGATATGTACATTTTACCTAATCGGGTATTTTTAATCAATTACCATTAGTTTGTTTATTCTAAGGCTAGCTGATTCAAATATGACTAGGAGCCAGAGAGAGGGGGATAATCTCATTCTCTATCTCAAGGAGTCTATTGTATTTTGCTATTCTTTCTCCTCTTTTTGGTGCACCATCTTTTATGAAGGTAGCTCCCGTACCGACTGCCAGATCAGCTATAAAGGTGTCTGTAGTTTCTCCTGATCTGTGAGACACAATTTTCTGAATGTTGTATTTGTTGCAGATACTTATGACTTCAAAAACTTCGCTAATTGTTCCTATCTGATTCGGCTTTATGATTAAACCGTTTATCACTTTCTCTTTTGCAGCCCTTGTAACTCTCTCGGGGTTTGTTACAGTCAGATCATCACCAACCAACAAATTCTTTTTGAAATTAAATTTTCTGGCAAGATGTTTCCATCCACTCCAATCATCCTCTGCAAGAGGATCTTCGAGAATATAAATTGGGTACTTATCAAGAAGTCCAATGTAAAAATCTACTACTTTTGCAGGTTTATCAACCAAAACTTTTTCTCCGGATACGTTCGGGATTGCATATACTTTATCGTCTTCTTCCCAGTACTGGCTCGAGGCTATATCAAGACCTAAAACTATTTCACTCTCTAATTTGTACCCGCTTACCTCTATGGCTTCGATCAAAAAGTCTAGTGCAGTCTCATCGGTCGGTAAATCTGGAGCAAATCCGCCTTCATCGCCAACTCCTGTAGTTGCTCCTTTTTCTTTTAAAATTCTTTTCAGGTGGGAATCAATTTCAGCTCCGGCCCTGAGCTGCTCAGAAAATCTCGATATTCCGACTGGTATAATCATAAATTCTTGTATACTCAGGGAGTTGGTTGCATGGGCTCCGCCATTCAGAACATTGAATAGCGGTATAGGCAGCTTGGGCTGGACGTTGAGCGTATTATCATACTCATTTATTAAAAGACTATTGATGTAATTGTAGAGTTTGCGGTTTTGACTTTGTGCTGCGGCCTTACAGACAGCACAGGACACGCCCAAGATAGAGTTGGCTCCAAGCTTTGACTTATTCTTTGTCCCATCCAATTCTATAAGTTTGGTATCGATCTCTTGCTGTTTGGTTGCATCCAATCCTAACAGTTTGGATGCAATTTTGGTTTTTACTTTTTCGACGGCAGTAAGTACACCCTTTCCATTGTATCGCGCAAGATCCCCATCTCTAAGTTCTACGGCTTCA
>JAQVGX010000094.1 GCA_028696515.1 Candidatus Dojkabacteria bacterium
CTTTTACCCGACTTGTAAATAAACTTTTAGCATTCACTTTTGGTTTGTATATCAACTATAAATACAATTTTGATTTTAATAAACTTGATCACTTAATGAATTTATTTTAATTCACACATTAGGCAAATTATATAGTTCTAGGGAGATTGGATAATAGAACATGTAAGATGAGAAAGGAGTTAGAGGACTCTGCTTAGTACCTGAAGTATTCTGCCAGCTGTTTTTCCATCCCAAAGCTCTGGTGATTTTTGGGAAATTTTCGATTTACCATCTATTATTCTTTTTATTTCCTTTAGTGTTTTTCTAGTATCATTAGCTACAAGAACATTGGTACCCTGATTGATTGTTACGGGTCTTTCAGTATTCGAACGCATTGTTATACAAGGGATTTTGAGAAATGTGGTTTCCTCCTGTATTCCTCCTGAATCGGTTAGTACAAGCTTTGAGTTAATAACCAAATTAAGAAATTCAAAATAGCCTAATGGATTTACAACAGAAATGTTTTTATTATTTAGAAGTCTCTCTAAAGCAAAATTCTTTATTGAAGCTTTAGTTCGGGGGTGTAGAGGAATAATCAGTTTAAGTTCTCTTTGAGCAATATTAATCATATTCAATAATTTCGTTAAATTTTTCCTAGAGTCAACATTGCTGGGTCTGTGGAAAGTAACAACACCATACTTCTCTTTTATTAAGTTGAATTTCTTGTAGGCTCCAAGGTTTCTTATATGTTTCAGATTTTTCAATAGTGTATCTATCATAATATTTCCAACAAAATATATCTTAGTGGATTCTATTCCTTCATTACAAAGATTTGTATAGGCGGTTCTTTCTGTAGTGAATAGAAAATCAGAGACTTTGTCAGTTCTAATCCTATTAAGTTCTTCTGGCATGGATCTATCAAAACTACGTAATCCTGCCTCAATGTGTGCAACTTTTACTCCAAGTCTATGTGATAGTTCTGCACAAGCAACTGTGGAGTTGACATCCCCCACAACAGCAACTACATCTGGTTTATGCTTTTTTAAAACTGGTTTAAATCTTCGTTTTATTTCTTTTATCTGAGTAACTCTATTAGCAGATCCTACTCCAAGATTGACATTAGGAGCTGGAATTTTTAACTGTCTGAAGAATATATCGGAAAGATTTATATCGTAGTGCTGTCCGGTATGTACTATAATGTATCGTATGGTTGGAAATTTACTAATTTCGTAGAGAAGACCGGCAATCTTAATGAAATTTGGTCTTGTTCCAGCAACAATTAATAACTTCATTTTTTCACTGTTTCCTTGATTAGATGTATATAATTTTTACAATATTCAAAAGAAGAACCTCCTTTTCTTCTTATTAGATCTTTCTCCGAGAGAGTTATTAATGATGAGAATTCTCCTTTTTTTGAATACTTAGATATGTTTTTTGAATGACAAGGTACTTTAAAAACATAAACAAATTGGTATTTCTGATTGAACAGGCAAATACCAAAAAGCCTTATCTTGCTTATTGAGATTTTAAAATTCGTTTCCTCCTTAACCTCTTTAATCATAAATTTTCGTAAGTCATCAGGTTTTTTAAGGTTAAATTCATCAGCGTTAGCTAAGCCACCAATAAGATCTATCACATTTCCCTTATGAATAGTCTTTTTACTACGGATACCAAAGACAAATTTATAGTCATATGTCACTGGAATCGCAACAAGCTCAACGTGGGAACACAAATTATGCTTGCCATATTTCTCTAAGATATATTTTGAACCCTTTACACGTTTAAAGACAATATCTTTGTAAGCGGATTTGTTCAGCTCGATTATTATGTGCCTATGATCAGTCTGGAATATGTTGTCGATCTTGTAGATACTTCCATTCCAAATTTTGCTTTGTTTTTCCTTTAGTTTATTCTTCCATATAACTTCTCTTTCGGAAATATATTTATCATCAAGCGGTCTTTTTTTCTTATTTAACTTAATGATTACTTTTTTTTCTTCCTTGTCAGATAAGAGAATTATCATTTAAAGTCCCTTAATAAGTTGGTCTTATTATAATATAATCATACTGATAAATATAATTCTGAGTATCAGCAATGAAAAGTTTAAAATTGCCAAAAAATTTCTTATACAGGAAACAAATAGGATTTCTACTTAGTAGTGTAGAAAAGGCTGAAGTTCCGACTCTTTACAAGGTAAGAGAACCTCGCATAGAAAAAGGACTACCTTTGTTGTTTGCAATATTTAGTGGCCCTGGAACGGGGAAGGATGCAGTTTTGGCAAACATAGAAGATATTCCCTGTGTTCCAACAGCAACAAATAGAGTACGAAGAAAAAGCAAGAATAAAGGCGAACCAAAGGATAATTACGTTTGGATGAGGAAAAGAAAGCGAAGCGAAAAACAGCAAGATTATCTTAGAAGTCTTGTAAAAGAGTATAAACTACTTGAGTATGCAGAACATTCCGGGTCTGTTTATGGTGTTCCTCAGGCGAGTATAGACCTAGCCTTAAGAAGTGGGGTAGCTACAATAAGAACCGGGATTCATGCAGTAAAGATACTCGACAGAAAATTAAAGGGAGAAGTTAACTTCATAAAAGTTTTTATCCTGCCTGATAGTTACGAACAAGTATGGATAAGATTACAGGGTAGAGAAGATGAAAGAGCACGTCTGGAAGAGACAAGAAACTGCATAGAAAACTCTTTTGAATTAACACATTTCTATATACATAATACAGAGTATCCTGAAAAGTATACTAATGACCATCATATATCGGGCTTAGATCTTTCGCAAAAGGCTCTGAGGTTTTTAATAGATAAATACAGGAAAAGATTAAGCATATAGAAACCACAACCTCCATTTGACATGGAAATGAATTAAAAATAACTTCATGTAACTAACTTATAAGCCTCTTTCGAGTTAGACTCTCGTTTCATTGCCATATAAAATTCCGTGACATTTATTTCATTATATGCTATAGTCACTTCAATAAAGATGAAAGTCTATCGGTTAGAAGGTAACAAATACCTGCCCCGAGGAGAAACACTGCGACTTCAATCTTGTTACCCCCAGAAGAAAAATGCTCTAACTGAATGTATAGACATTTGTGTCTTATATTACTTATGTCATCTATACATCTATGGCTAGAAAGAAGGTAAATAAGGCTAAAAAGCCCAATCTTGTATCTGTCTTTTCAAAATTCAATAAGAAGTATGTAATAGCCGGTGCTTTTGGAGGTAGTCTAATCTTCGCAGTTATCGGATTTTTTTTATTGATGTACTTTGTACCGATACAAACTTACTCTTATAACAAAGACGAGAATGTTTTTTCATATTTGAAATTCCCTTTATATAAATCTATTGTAAAAGTTTATAGAAATGATGAGCTAGTAAAAGACGAAGCCTTAAGAGGTTCAAAAGGGAATGTAGAAGTGGATTTCTCAGAAGACGGCTTTTACAGAATTGAATATACAGTTGCCAATAGAACCAAAGTTGAAGAATTTGAGATAGACAGAACGCCTCCCGAGATAAAGGTTGACTTTACAAGCCTTACAAAAGAAGAAAAATCAACAATAGGGGTAGAACTAAATGAAGAAGGTACGGCATACATCCTATATACGATAACAGTAACAGATGAGAATACGGGGGAGAAAAGCGAGGAGGAGAGACAAGTAGATATAGTTGACAACAGTGCAGAAGTAGATTTAAGAGAGGGCGAAAACAATTTTCTAGTTAGAGCTAGTGACGAATGGAAAAATGAAAGTCAGAAGGAAATTCTTGTTGTTGCTGATTACACAGATCCAAAAATCGAGCTGATTCTACCAAATTATAAAGAAACTTACGCTGTAACGAGCGAGGTTAAAAGCAAAATTAGTGATGAAAATGGCATAGAAAAAGTAACTATAAATGGAAACGAAGTCAATAAAAATGAGGAGGGATTTTACACACTTACAATATCGCTAGAGAATGGGGACAACGGAATAGAAATAATTGCATGGGATAAAGCAGGCAACGAAAAAATCGAGACATCTAATGTTTTGAAAAGAGTTGGATCAACGGACAGAATAAATAATATAGATAATGGAAGCTCAAATCCGGCACTGTCAGGATGTTCTGATACTAAAACAGGCTACAACGTATATTGCTGGATAAACGATATTAGAGCAGATGCAGGAAAAGGATCAATAGGCTGGAACGCAAATAATGCAAATTATTCATACTGGTACGCATATTGTCTGCATACTACTGGTTTTACAGGAAATCCCCACAGTCCAACACAAGCTGTCATTGATTGTTACAATGGGAAAGTAGGCAAATATATAAAAAGCTAATTAATCCAAGAAGTCTCCGAAAATAATTGACCCCCTGAGTTAACTCAAGATATGCCCAAGTGAACAATGAAGCCTGACTCAAAAATCGCATTTCAGAATTCCATTCAGAAAAGATAGTCATATTCGAAAAAAGCATAAAAATGAACCAGCTTAAAAGAGGAACATTTGGAAACTGTCCGAGAACTATTTTCCCGTTTTTATCTTTAAATAGTTTGTCTGTGATTCTTTTCATAACTTCATTTTAGCAGGAAATACCGGAGAAGAGGAGAGTGTTTACTGGTTTACAACCGGATTTACTTGTGTTAAAGTTTTCAACAATTAAAATTACTTAAAATCAAAATGGAAAAGCAAGAAAAAATGGGTGATATCAAAAGTAGACAAAATCCTGTGATGATAGTTGTAGCGATAGTTTTGGTACTAATTTTTATCGGGCTTGTCGCATATGTAAGCTACCAGCTTGGAAAAGATACCGGTAAAAGCGAGAAGTCAGATTCTGACACTATAACTACAGCCACTGAAAGCACCAGTTCGACAGTAACTTCAAGTACCACAGAAAGCACTAGTTCGACTGTAACTTCAAAAACTTCAGATACAGCTGATCCTTATGAAGGATGGAAAACATGTTCAAGCAAGAATTTAAAAGTATCACTCAAAATTCCTAGTTCCTTTTCTTGTGAAACAGAAGAAGTTGACACTTTAAATGGGACAATAGCAATATCATCAGATACTTATGATATAAGGATAAGCAACCTGGGAAGGGGCCCATACTGTGGTGATACACCAGATAGCCAAGAAGACTGTAGAACAGAAATCTTTTATTCTTCAGAATTGATAGGTCTTTCTACATATTATTGGAAGGACGAAAGGAAGGAGATTTATGGAGCTACTAAAGTTGCTCCTTCTGGAACCTGGTTTTCAATAGAATACGACGACATAGAAACAAGAGAATTGACAAATTTGGAATCGAAGGAGATAAGAAAAATACTTGATTCGGTAGAATTAGGGTAAAGATTCTTGGTACAGTAATTCTCTGGAAAGATTCATATCCTGTTCATAATACTATCTTGATACTTTGGACTTCTCTACTAAGGTAGCTTATTGCCACAAGGCTGCGACATCCTAGCATGTTCACAAATAACCACTTCTCTCGGTTTTCAATGTTGTTCTTCTTGTCCATCATATCTTCAGCTTAGTTGGAAGCAAGATTGAGCAATGCGAAAATTTTATGAATTATGGTACATGGTACCGGATTACTCAATGAGTTCAAGTTGAAACCAACAAAGTGCAGTTGAAAAATTTGATCAATTGGTCCACCTCTCGCAAAGAAATCACCAAATAAGAAAAACACTTAAGGAGAAGGTGTTCTCCGAATGCCGAG
>JAQVGX010000095.1 GCA_028696515.1 Candidatus Dojkabacteria bacterium
AGAATGGACTTAAGGAAGTAAGTATCAGCTTAGAATCTGTACAGAAAAATCAAAATAAATTGGGGTATTTGGTGATTATCCTTAGTGGCTTAGCTGCAATTCTGCTTTTAGGGCAGGAATTTCGTAGATTTTTAGGATCGAAGGACTACATATCGGACTTACTGCTAAGGTTTCGTGTGCAAAGAGAAAGCTTGGGGCCGTCTATCATTCTTCTTAATATAGTATTTGGTGCCCTGTCGCTCTTTATGATTATGGGGGCATATTACTTGAACAGGCTGTATGTTACTGGGAATCTGGCTTCTGAGTTAGGGAATGTATATCTTCAATTGAATTATTTTTTGAGCAACTATGACCTAGCCGGCATTTTTGATCTTGTCCTTCTAGTGATCAGTGTATTTTTGCTAATAGACATTATTCTGCTTTGCTGGTTTAAGCTAGATGCTATATCAAGGGCCAAGGATAGATTGGTGAATACGATCCGTAACTGGTGTTCTCCAAGAGCAAGGGATCTTATCTCAAGTGTATTACTTATATTAGCCGGTTTATTGACATCCGGACTTGTAATAGGTGAATTCTATCCTATATTGGAATTGGATAAAGGACTGAGTGTTTTGGGCATATTGATAATGTTTTCGACCGCTTTGATATTTAATGGAAAAGTAGCGGGAAAGGATAAAGCGACCAGAAGGTTATTTGGGGGACTTTTTCTCTTACTTCCTTCGGGCTTCTTGTTGATTGTGCTGTATTCGCATCTTTTACCGTTTGGGATGGAGAAGACCTATCAATGGAGGTTTGGGGAAGAAGCGGGATCAGAGATGAAGATAACTGAAGTAACAGCTTTATCTAATGTGTTTGAACTTGTTCCGCGCTTTAACCAGAAAAGAGTTGGAGAAACGCTATCCCAGAAACTTCACTCAAAAGATTCTGTGTATGTAGAGATTACCAGCGAGCGAAGGGGTGCTGAAACGTATCTATTCTTTGATAAAGCACTTGCTCACTTCCCTTATAAGACAGAGTTAGTGTCTAATTACGTTTATTCTAAGGGTAAGTTTGATTCTGGAGAAAACGGAGAACAAGCATTAGATGAATTATTACCCGATCAAGGCAATATCGGACTTGACTTAGAGGTTCTCTCAGATAGTTCTATGGACTTCAAAGGAGATAAATTTAACCTGTATGATTACTTTGATGATATCTATTCTAAAAGCGGACGTTTGGATCTGGAATTGGGCATTTCGGGAAATCAGGTTTATTATACTGTTCTAAACGGTTCTCTCGATTTGAATCTTACCTATGAAGATGCAAATAGTTACTGGGGAAGAGATGCTATGATTATCAGGGTGTCAGATAAGAACGGAGATGTCGTTGTGTCGGAGTTTATGGATGATGATAATGGAGTTTTTGGAGAAGGACCCGTAACCCGGAATGTTCAGATAGTTAAAGATAACATAGAAAACGGGGTATATAGAATTGAGGTGGCAGCGGATTCTCTAGTAGATGTCAAAAGCACTCTAAGCTCAGATATTACTGTAAAAAGAATACAAATCAACTCTGACAAGTTGGTCTACAGCGGTCTTGAATCCGATACACTTGAAATCGAAGGTGCTCATGAACTGTACTTTCTTCCCTTAGAAAAAAGTTTGACTGTATCAGGTAATAACCAGCCTGAGTCGTTTGGCCTGATTACAGAGAATAATTTTGATGCAGGTGGACTTAGATACTGGGAACGGTATTTTGATTATGAAATAAGTAATGCTGTGTTAAGCAGACTTGAGATCAGTGAGAGCGAAACAATCATAGGAACGAAGTTCAATTTATATTCTTTCTCAAAAGATTCCTATTTTTATCCATTCAAGTATTACTTTACTCAAATAGATAGGATCGACGACGTAATAATAACAAAGAGCAACTTGCAGGTTAACGAGGAGGGTGGTAACTGGTATAATGCGACACTTGATTTGGGTGAAAGGGATTTTGTTTTCGGGATTCCAGTTTATTACAAATTTTATTTAGCACAATCAGCTTTAGATACTTATACCGATTACGAGATAAATAATTTTTATTTAAAACTTAAAAAATAATATGAAACTTATTATCCAAATTCCTTGTATGAATGAAGAGGAAACTCTTCCTCTTGTTTTTGAGAAGATGCCGGAGCAAATTGAAGGTATTGACGAAATAGAGTATCAGATAATCGATGACGGGTCGACTGATGGAACAGTTGAAACAGCAAAAAAGCTTGGAGTACATCATATTGTCACTTACCGCGGGAAAAATAGAAGGTGGCTTGGGAGAGCCTTTAAAATGGGAATAGACAATGCCCTTGAGAATGGTGCCGATATTGTAGTCAATACTGATGGCGATAATCAGTATCCTTCCGAAAGCATTCCTGAGCTTGTCAGGCCGATCATAGAAGGAAAGGCAGAAATTGTGATCGGTGATAGGCAAACTCAAAATATCAAGGAATTCAGCGTATTCAAAAAGTTGCTGCAGAAATTCGGCAGCTTTGTAACTCAATTTATGTCAGGGCAGAAAGTTCCTGATGCAGTAAGCGGATTCCGGGCATATTCAAAAGAAGCTCTGATGAAAATAAACATTATTACTGATTATACTTACACGGTTGACACTTTGATGCAGGCGAATAAGAAGGGGATTGATATTGCCTGGGTGAAAATCAGAACAAATCCGAAAACGAGAGAGTCTAGGCTCATAAAGAACATTTGGACGAAGGTGAAAAAATCAGGAAGTACAATTCTTCGGATGTATGCAGTATATGAACCATTCAAGACGTTTACATATATTTCAGCCGTTTTTTTCTTCATCGGTTTTGTGCTAGTTGGAAGGTTTGTATACTATTACCTCCTCGATGATGGAGCCGGCCATATTCAGTCTGTTGTCATCGGTGCAGTATCTTTTGTGATTGGAGTTCAGATGTTTGCTTTGGGGCTGCTGGCAGATCTTTTAGCGGTGAATAGGAGACTCATGGAAGATATATTGGAGAGGGTGAAGAGGAAATAAATTACAACTTATTTTTCTCCGATTACTAATAAGTTTTTACCTATGGGTGGTGGTATCAGTTTTTCCAGCTTACTTATAATTGGAATAGCAATACTGTCGTATAATTTTGACATAGAAGGTTTTAGATATTCTTGTTTTAAAAAACAGAATGAGAACCACCATACTGGAATACCAAGCAAATCCAAATATTTTGATTTGACTACGCGGAATCCAAACGATTTAGTGAGATCTTCAAGTTGTTTTTTGGTGTATCTTCTATAATGTTCTATCTTTTTGTCGAATTTACTGTAAAGTATAGGAAGAGCAGGAACGAAGATACAAATATGTCCTCCTGTTTCTAAGGTTTTATATACTAGAGCCAATTCTTCCTCATCCTTTTCAATATGTTCAAGTACATTGATATATAAGATGGTTTTTGTTTTACCTTTAAGGTTTTTGTATATCTCAGAAAAGTAGTTGTTGCAAGTGACAATGTTGTTCTGGCTGGATGTATTCTTTTTCAGCAGTTCAAACATGTTATTAGAAGGTTCAATAGCAACTATGTTAGAGAAATTGTTTTCAAGGAGTTGTTTTGTGAATGTTCCTGATCCTGCTCCTACCTCAACAATGATTTCTTTAATATACGAACGACACTCGTCAATTATCCACTGATAATAATTCTTAACAACAGACATCGCTTCCAGATCTCTTCCGAAGTATTGTTTCTTTGTCATTGAATGAACCTTTAATTTTAAAATTATGTGCTTAATTCTTCTATATGTTATCCTTATTCTTTTCAAAAGAATAAAGATAAACACCTGCGCCAGTCTGGATATACTCTTCCTCGAGTGTTCCTACTTCAGAGAGATAGTTTTTTATAAGTGCCTTTTGGCTGACTCCTTTTTTCTGACGATCATAAGAATAGAAGATCCAGATTCTTGACAAATCGTTTCTGATTTGATCAAGTTGTGAAAGGGACTCCTCTAGGCTTATACTTGCATCAAGTCCAAGGATTACTTCTGAATCTTGCAAGCTATAATCACGGGCGTAATATGCAAAGGATGGTTTAGAACCTTTCATGATAAGTATGGGATCTTCTGGCTGTTTATGTGTTGCAATGTAACTTAAAACGTATTTGGCCTCATTTCTTTGTCTCGGTTTGATGATAAAGTGAATGGAGGTGACTAAGGGAGGGAAAAGAATCAATGAGGCTATAATCATCCGAAAAGACGTTATCTTGGTCATTGCTAATAGTCTATTAAAACCGACTGATATGATTATTATAAATATTGGGAAAAGAAATAGTGTTAATCTTCCCCTGAAGGGATATTGATGCAAAGCAGACGCAAACAAAGTTAGAACTATAGGAGAAAGAAAATATGTAAAATTCTTTAAATTTGTCTTGTATAGATAGATAATGCCAAACACTAAAGATATACCTGCAATCTGCCAGAAGTAGAAAAAACCTTTCAGCTTTAGGATAGAGAATAACCTAAAGATTATCCACACCAAGTCAGAACTTTTTGTCGGAAACAGTGGCATAAACCCATTCTCCCAGTAGTTTTGTAAATGGTGTACTCCATGGATTCCGACTATTTTTTTGGTATAGATGTAGTTCAATAAAAAACTAAGAGCTACAGCTCCTGTAATTGTTATCATAAAAGTTAGTCTTCTTTTATTGGTCATGAGTTGTTTATATGAGGTCATCGTTTTTGCTAATATTGTTCCGATTATGATAAATATCACAGGATGTGAGAACCAGATTATGACTATCAGTACTATTGTCAGGATTATTATCACAAGTAGATTTTTGATTCTATTCAATATTAAATAAGTAAACCAAAAAGCTAATAACCCGATGAATACATCAGAAGAGTATTGCTTAAACTCGCTTGAATAGTAAATAAGAGTTTCACAGGATGAAAAGATGAACAAAGCAATTATTCTGCCGCTGTTTTTAAGGAAAATCTTTGTAATTTTTGAAAATAAAAATAATGACGCAATTCCACTAATAAACGGAACAACGCGTAATACGATATCTCTGTTACCGAGAGCAATGGCTAAAATTTTAGTTATGAGCATAAAACCAACAGGAGCTGCTTGATTATTATCTAATGGTATAAAAAGAATATCTTTCAAAGAGTGCGTAGAGATGCTTTCCGCTAGGAGAAGTTCATCTAACCAGAGAGATCTGTTGGAAATAAATTGAGCAGTACGTAGTATTATTCCCCAGAACAATATGATAATTACCAGATGCTTTCCGCAATATTCCATAAAATACCGAAGGATAACCTTTACTTTTTGTATATATTGAATTCCTGTTTTGTTTTCTTTTCTTAATCTCATTTCAGTTAGATGAATGCTTTACTATCTATTGATTATACAGTATGAATGAATACATATAAAATAATCTCATTTCCCTCAATTAACTGTTTTAGCATACTTTAGATTGCTTGGATTATTTGCCAAGATTAAATATAATACCCTGGTTGTATTAAAGATATGAAAATTAAGAAACTCTCAATTGTAATACCTGTTTATAATGAGATTACGACTATCCATAAAATCATTAAAGAGGTAGAAAAAGTGGATCTAGGTGATATTGAAAAGGAAATAGTTATAGTTGATGATGGGTCACAAGATGGTAC
>JAQVGX010000096.1 GCA_028696515.1 Candidatus Dojkabacteria bacterium
ATTAAGGGCCTAAAAGGAAAAATAGGCTTTGACTCAGAAGAAGACAAAGGGTCGTTGTTTTGGTTCACTTTACCAATTAAATAAAAAAACAAAATGAAAAAAATTTTATTTATAGAAGACGAAACAGCTCTTCAAAAAACACTAGGAGAAGTTTTGAAACAAGAAAAATACGAGGTTTTCTCAGCTTTTAATGGAGAAGATGGTTTGGTTTTAGCAAAAGAACAAAAACCAGACTTAATATTATTGGACTTAATTCTCCCCAAAATAGATGGCTTTGAAGTTCTGAAACAGCTTAAAAAAGACCCAGAAACAGAAGACATTCCAGTTATTGTTTTGACCAACTTAGAGGCTAGTGAAAATATTGGTCAAGTTATAGAATTAGGAGCTACAACTTATTTAGTAAAAGCTCAATATTCATTACAAGAGCTTACGGAGAAAGTTAAAAAAACATTAGGAGAATAATAATTATATGAGAGTTGAGGCAGAACAATTAAGAGCCTTTCTTTTAGATGCGGGTCTTGTTGATAAGGAAAAATTTGAAAAAGCAAAAGAAAAGGCAGAAAAAACAAACCAAAAAATTGGAGACATTTTGGTTTCGGAAGGATTGATAACTCAAGAAGAATTAATAAAATTAGAAGCCTATATTTTAGGAATTACTTTTGTAAATTTGGAAAAAGAAACCGTGGCTTCAGAAATTTTAAAAATAATTCCAGAGCCAATTGCCAGAAGTCATAATATAGTTGCCTTTAGAAAAAATGGTCAGAACCTCGAGGTTGCCATGATGGATCCCGAAGATTTGCAAACAATAGATTTTATAAAAAAGAAAACAAATTTAAGAATTCTACCAAGGCTTACTACCCCAGAGGGAATAAAAAATGTTTTACAACAATATCAAAAAACCTTGGAAGCTGAGTTTAACGACATTATCAAAGAGGAAGTGAAAGGGGTGAAGGTTGTAAAAGACAAAGAATCAACAGAAAATCCTGAGGATTTACAAAAAGCCGCCGAAGAATTACCGACAATAAGAATTGTCGACACTTTAATTCACCACGCAATTTTACAGAGAACTTCTGATATTCATATTGAGCCAATGGAAAAAGAAGTTTTGGTAAGATATAGAATTGATGGAGTTTTGAGAGATGCAATGACTTTGCCAAAACAAGTACAATCTGGCATTATCGCCAGAATTAAAGTTTTGTCGAATTTGAAATTGGATGAACATAGGCTTCCGCAAGATGGCAGAATTAAAATTGAAAGCGAAGATTATAAATATTCTATCAGAGTTTCAATTCTACCAACTTTTGAGGGAGAAAAAATTGTAATGCGTCTTTTACAAGAAGATGGGAAGTCTTATACGTTGGAGGGATTAGGTATTAGGGGAGAAGGACTTGAGTTATTGCATCACAATCTTAAAAAATCAGTTGGTATGATTTTAGTAACTGGACCTACTGGATCTGGTAAAACAACAACTCTTTATGCAATGATGGAAATTTTGAATAGTCCAGAAATAAACATTTCAACAATTGAAGATCCTATCGAATATAGAATGCCAAGAATAAATCAAACGCAGGTTAGTTCTCAGATAGGATTGACTTTTGCCGCAGGGCTTAGGTCTTTGGTAAGACAAGATCCGAACGTAATAATGGTTGGAGAAATTAGAGATAACGAAACGGTAAGTCTTGCCATTAATGCGGCTTTAACCGGACATTTGGTTTTATCTACTTTACATACCAATTCTGCGGCTGGCGCTTTTCCCAGAATGATGGATATGAAAGCAGAGCCATTTTTAATAGCTTCTACGGTAAATTGTATTGTCGCCCAAAGATTATTAAGAAAATTGGACTCAGGAAAAGAGAAGTACAAACTAAAAGAAACCGAATTGAAAGATTTAACAAAATATTGTGATCCAAACAGAATTGTAGAAATTTTGAGAGAAGAAAAAATAATTACAGCAAAACAAACATTAAAAGACGTAGAATTTTTTAGGCCAAAAGCAACGCCAGAATGTCCCGATGGATATAGGGGGAGAATAGGTATTTACGAAGCGTTGCCAATGTCGTCTACCATAAAAGAATTGGTAGTAAAAAGAGCCACGGCCGACGAAATTCAAGCTCAAGCGCAAAAAGAAGGAATGCGCACAATGATAGAAGACGGATTTATAAAAGCAGCTCAAGGAATCACCTCTATCGAAGAAATACTAAGAGTAATAAGCGAATAGTTTTTCGTCGTTATAGCAAAGATGCCAGTTTATTTTTATACAGCAAAATCTCTCCAAGGAGAAGCAAAAACAGGTACGGTTGAAGCTGAAGATGAAAAAACTTTAGCAAGAAGCCTTCGTCAAGAAGGATATATTTTAATTAAAGCAGAATCATCAAAAGCTAAGGGCAAAAAAGATATTAATTTGCCTTTTTTAAATTTTCTGCAAAAAGTGTCTTTAACAGAAAAAATATTTTTTACGAGAAATTTACAGATTATGATTTCTGCGGGCATGCCATTACCAAGAGCTTTGCGAGTTTTATCAGAGCAGACAAAAAATCAGAAATTTGAAAAAGCAATTTTAGATATAGAAAACAATGTTACAAAAGGACAGAGTCTTTCTGACTCTTTAGCCAAGCATCCAAAAATATTTTCAGAGCTGTTTATTAGCATGATAAAAGTCGGAGAAGAATCTGGTACGATGGAAAAAGTTTTGAAAAACTTAACATACCAAATGGAAAGAGAAAAAGATTTGAGATCGAAAATTAAAGGAGCAATGACTTACCCTACAGTTATTCTATGTTTTATGTTGATTATCGGAGTAGTTATGATGATAGTCGTTGTACCAAAACTTTCTGCTGTTTTTGCGGAATTAGGAGCGGAATTGCCGTTTAGTACCAGAATTATTATGGGGATGGGAGGATTCCTTGCTCAGTATTGGATGTTTTTATTTATAGCCGTTGTTCTACTTTTTTTCGGAGCAAAAGCACTTTTAAAAAATAAAAAAGTTAAAAAAACAATGGACTTCGCTTCATTGAGAATACCAGCACTGTCTACTCTTATAAAAAAAATTAATACAGCTTCTACCGCAAGAACATTAGCTTCTCTAATTGATGCAGGGGTGCCAATTGTTAAGTGTTTAGAAATTGTTTCCAATACCATGACCAATTTTTATTACAATGAAGCTATAAAAAATGCGGGTGTTGAAGTTCAAAAGGGTAAAAAACTTTCGCAAAGTTTGGAGCCTTATCAAAATTCTGTTTTTCCGTCTATTATGATTCAAATGATGGCAATTGGAGAGGAGACTGGGGAAACATCAAGCATATTAGCCAAGATAGCAGATTTTTATGAAGAAGAAGTTTCTAATGCCACGAAAAACCTTTCTTCAATTATTGAGCCTGTGTTAATGGTTGTTATTGGAACCGCCGTTGGATTTTTTGCAGTCTCTATGATTCAGCCAATGTACTCAATGATGGGAGCGCTTTAAAAACAAAAAAATGTTTTATGCTTAATTTTTTAGGAAAAACACGCAAACAACAAAGAGGATTTTCTTTGTTAGAAATTATAATTACCATTGCTATTATCGGAATGATTTTGTTGTTGTATCAAATATTTTTAAGTAATTTATTTTTAAGCAGAGATGCTAAAAATCAAGAAATAGCTTTGAGAATAGCAAATAATAAAATAGAAGAACTAAGAGCCGTAGGTTACGACTCTATCCCTAGTAGCGGAGTTTTTTCTGATACCCAATTGAACCTATTGTCCCAAAGTTCAGCCGCAATGACAATTACAGATTTTAATGCAGACACAAAACAAGTTTTGGTTACTATTCAGTGGTTTGAACCAACTAGTCCAACTCCCAAAACAATATCTTTAACTACATTAGTTACAAAAGTGGGTGGGTTATAATTTTATGGCAAATATTAAATTAGCAAAAAGAGGGTTTACTCTTATAGAGACAATAATTGCTATTACGATTTTTGCTATTCTTTGTTTCGTTTTGGTTAATGTTTATCTAAAATATTATAATGCTTATCATACACAGCAAGCCATAATTAGCGTTGCTGGTTCTGCAAGTACCGTGGCAAATGAATTACAGAATGCGACACTTCAAGCAAAACAAGTGATTATTAGTCACACATTTTCTAGCGGAACATATAATTCAAATCAAAATACATTAGTTTTACAAATGCCATCGATAGATAGTTCTGGAAATATTTTAACCGATAAATATGATTACGTTGCATTTTATGCGTCTGGAGGTGATTTTTACAGACTAATTGAAATAGATGGGTCTAGCAGCAGAAACGCGGGTCTTAAAAAATTAAGCGACACTGTTTCTACAATTGAATTTTTTTATAATGATAGCGACTTGTCTAAAGTTAACGAGATTACCGTTGATATAAATATGCAAAAAACTAGCGGGCACCAAACTTTTCCATATAGCCTTGATCAAAAATTATATTTGAGGAATTCATAAAATGAAAAAAAATTTTTTGAAAAACCAAAAAGGGCAGATTGTTATAATTGGATTAATATTTTTTTCTTTGATGCTAATACCACTCACCGGTTTGTTGCAATATGTTTCTGTTTATGTGAGCTCAGAACATCACACGATCGCCAAGGCTCAAGCTTTGCAAATAGCTGAAGCTGGTATTGATAAAGCCGCCTATGAGATAAATCAAAACCCTAATTATTCAGGAGAAAGCAATACTTCTTTGGGAAATGGAAGTTTTACAATTTCGGTATCTACTATTGACTCTGAACACAAAAGGATAACTTCTGTTGCTAATGTTCCTTTAGGAAACGGGCAAACGATTACAAAAACAATAATGGCAACGTTGGGGATTAGCTCTTCTGCGATTTCTTTTCGATATGGTATTCAAACCGGTAATGGAGGTTTTGTTATGAGCGGAGGATCAATTATTAATGGAAACGTTTATTCAAACGGAAATATTTCTGCTACTACAGGCGTGCATATTACTGGTAGTGCGATTGCCGCTAACCCGCCAGCCCTTGATGTTGATCAAGCCAACGACACTCCAACTCCAATTTCTTCTTGCACCAGCTCAACCTGCATTACTTTTGCTAACGCAACAGCAACTCAAGATTTTGCTCAAAGTTTTAAAATATCAGAAGCATTACCGCTGAACAATATTCAGTTCTATATAAAAAAGGTTGGCTCTCCTGGTAACGAAACAATACGTATTGTTAACGACAATTCTGGTAGTCCAGGAACAGACGTTTTAATGACCGGTACGTTGTCGTCTTCAACCGTGACAACATCATTTGGTTGGGTAACGGTGACTATGCCTTCTAATCCAGTTTTAGATCCACAACAAACATACTGGATAGTAATAGATGGTAGTTCTAATTCAACAAAATATTATATAATTGGCGCAAACGCAAATGGTTATTCAAATGGAGTTGCAAAAATTGGGAAATACGGAGGAACTTGGAACAACACTTCACCTTCTGGCTTAGATGGATATTTTAAAATATATCTTGGGGGCGGGACTTCAATGATAGGGGGGAACACTTATACTACTGGTGTATATGTCGGCACAA
>JAQVGX010000097.1 GCA_028696515.1 Candidatus Dojkabacteria bacterium
AGACATTTGGAGAAATGGAAGTTTGGGCACTTGAAGCACATAATGCACCAAACGTGCTACAAGAAATGCTCACTATCAAGTCGGACGATGTTGTTGGAAGAGCAAATGCATATAAGGCAATAATTCAAGGGCTTCCTGTCGAGGCACCCACTGTACCGGAATCGTTTAAAGTCTTGTTGTCAGAACTGAGATCTTTAGGATTGAATCTGGATCTTTATGAAGAGCCAAAGGAAGAAGTAGCAGAAGAAAAAGCAGAAAGCTCTTCGACAAGCTCAGGACAAAAAGAGTAAAAAATACCTTTTTAATAATTAGATTATATTGCTCAGAAATATTATGTTAAAAGATTTCTCAAAACTCAAGATAACTCTTGCTTCTCCTCAACAAATACTGTCTTGGTCGAATGGTGAGGTGAAAAAGGCAGAAACTATAAACTATAGAACTCAGAGATCTGAAGTAGACGGCCTAATGTGTGAGAAGATATTTGGCCCTACCAAGAGCTATCAATGCTACTGCGGGAAATACAAAAAAATTCGATATAAAGGAATAATATGTGACAAATGCGGAGTAGAAGTAACTCACAATAGGGTAAGAAAAGAAAGAATGGGCCATATAACACTGTCAGCTCCTATCGTTCATACTTGGTTTTCTCATGGCATCCCGAATAAGTTATCTCTTATCTTAGATGTTCCAAAAAAGAAGCTGGAAGCAGTGATATATTTTGCCAGATATATTGTTACTGAGGTGGACGAAGGAAAGAAAGTCGTTGTCCGGCAAGATGTTCAAGATAAGATGGATAAGGATATTGAGGATCTGGAGCTCGAGCTTAATAAGGAGGTTGAATCAAAAGAGAAAGAATATAGGACCGAACTGGATAAATTAACAAAAGATGGGAAAAAGGGTTTAGAAGTGGAATCTGTGAAGGCGAGGCAAGATAAGGAAATTGCTAAGCTGCATGAGCTCTACATGCGAAAGAAGGTAAAAGTAAGGGAAAAGCATGAGCAGTTGCTTGACCTTATTGATAAAGTTGTAGTAGGGGAAGCTATTTCCGAAGAGCAAAATACTGATCTTTTAGAATTAAAATCTAAGTTTTATAAAGTCCAAATGGGAGCCGAGGGAATTCGGACATTATTGGGACTTGTTGATCTCGATGCGGAAGTGAAAAAGCTTCTAGAAGAAAAGGCTGCAACAAGATCAAAAGTTAAACAAAGGAAACTAATGTCCAGATTAAGGGTGGTTCAAGGTCTGCAAAAGAATAAGTTAGATCCTAGATGGATGGTAATGGAGGTGATTCCTGTTATTCCTCCAGCCTTAAGGCCCATTATCCAGTTGCCTGGAGGCAGGTTTGCTACATCAGACTTAAATGATTTGTACCGTAGGGTCATTAACAGAAACAATAGATTAAAAAGACTGATAGACCTTGGGGCTCCGGAGATTATTCTTCGGAATGAGAAAAGAATGCTTCAAGAAGCAGTCGATGCTCTTATAGATAATAGTCACAGGCAAGGCCGTCCAGTATTAAACTCAAGAGGACAACCCTACAAATCATTATCAGATACACTTAGAGGTAAACAGGGAAGATTCAGACAGAATTTACTTGGGAAGAGAGTAGATTATTCTGGTAGGGCAGTCATCGTTGCTGGTCCAGAGCTTGAACTTTACGAGTGTGGACTGCCAAAGGATATAGCGCTAGAATTATTCAAACCATTTGTAATACGAGAAGTTATAGCAAAAGGTCTTTCCCCAAATATTAAGAGTGCAAAGAACTACGTTGAGGAGCAGTCAGCTGAAGTGTGGGATATTCTGGAAGATGTTATCAAGGATAGGCCGGTACTCCTAAATAGGGCCCCTACGCTTCATAAGCAGGGTATTCAGGCATTCTTTCCAGTTCTTTCAGAAGGAAATGCTATTCGGGTTCATCCAATGGTCTGCAAAGGGTTTAACGCAGATTTCGATGGAGACCAAATGGCTGTTCATGTCCCGCTTTCGAAGAAAGCTGTTGAGGAAGCATTGGAACGTATGATGCCTGATTCGAACATGCTTCTTATGGCAAATGGAAATCCTGTAATCAATACAAACAAAGATATGGCTCTTGGGATATATCTTCTCTCCAAAATGGAAGAAACCGATTCAGAAAATATAAAATCCTTTGCTTCAAAAGATGAGTTGATGAGTGTCTATGATCTTGATGAAGTGGGCCTCAATGAGAAAATAAAAGTTATGATCGATGGGAAATTGATTGAAACCTGTCTTGGAAGGGTTATCATGAACGAAGGTCTCCCAAAGAAACTTGGGTTTATAAACGAACAGGTCAATCAGGCAAGAATCAGCCAAATAGTTGCTCTTTGTTTCAAAAAATTTGGGAAGAAGGAAACCATTAAAGTGCTGGATTTCTTTGAAGATATAGGCTTCAAGTATGCAACATTGCTTGGTTTCTCAGTTGCGATTGATGATTTTGTAACAACAGATCAGAGGGATGTACTTTTGAAAAAGGCTGAAGATCAGATAGAGAGATTGAATGAAAGCTATGACAATGGTTTGATAACCGAGGAAGAGAGGAAATCTCTTTCGGAAGAGGTATGGATGAAGACAACCGAGGAAATCTCTGATTTAACGATGAAGGAATATGAGAAGAAAGGCAATGTAGTTATTCTGGAGAATTCTGGTGCGTATCCAGTAAAAAATCCTACTCGACAGATTTCAGCTATCAGAGGACTTATTCTTGATCCTATGGGAAATATAGTAGAACTCCCTCTTAGATCAAACTACCTTTTAGGACTTACACCTCTTGAATACTTTGTTGCTGCTAGAGGGACTAGAAAGGGTTTGACAGATATTGCACTGAAGACGGCACTTAGCGGATATCTGACCAGAAAAATGATTGATGTTGCTCAGGATGTTATCACAAGGATAGACGATTGCGGTACAGACCAGGGTATTCCTGTTAGGGAATCGGAAAATAGAAGAATCAGTTATGAGGAAAGAATAGTAGGGAGATGGACATCAGAAGATATTGTTGATAAGGAGACAGGAGGGGTGATAGTTGAGAAGAATGATGAGATAACGGAAGAATTGGCAAGAGAAATTGTTGATAAAGGAATAAATGAGTTGTATGTTAGATCTCCTTTGACTTGCACTGCCGAGGAAGGTATTTGCAGGAAATGTTATGGTTATAATCTAGGAACGAAGAAACTCGTAGATAAGGGTATGGCCGTTGGGGTCATCGCTGCTCAGGCTATGGGAGAGGCAGCAACTCAGTTAACATTGGACTCAAAACATTTAGCTGGTCGAGCAGGAACGGATATTACACAAGGTTTGCCAAGAGTTGAGGAGCTTTTCGAGGCCAGGATTCCTAAGGGAAAATCTGTTTTAAGTGATATGGATGGAAAAATAAAGCTGATAAGAGATGATGATGAAAATGTGGAGAAAATTGTAATAAAATATCGAGATAAGATTGAGAAAAAGTATACATTGAAATCTGGAGACAAGGTATTAAGAAAGAAGGGTGGAAAGGTAAAAGCCGGGAAAGAAATCATTGAAAGAAAGAGCGGGAGAATGGAAAAAGCACCATTTGATGGCGACTTAGTCATAAGCGACGGTGAGGTGATTTTAGGAGGTGTCAAAATACAGGAAAAGGAATATGATGTTTCGGAAGAGGATGTTTTAGTGAAGGATGGCGAAGAAGTAAGAAAGGGTGATCAATTGACTGTTGGATCGGCTGATCCAAAACATCTTATGAAGCTCAAGGGGTTGAAAGACACAGAGAAGTATATCATTGATAATATACAGGAAACCTATGGAGTACAGGGGATCTCTATTGACGACAAACACGTGGAAGTGATTGTCCGTAAAATGGCACATTTAGTATTTATTGAAGAGCCTGGAGATAGTGAGCATCTTCCTGGGGAGTATGCGAATTATTTCAAAATTATGAAAGAAAATGAAGATCTGAAAAAGGCCGGAAAGGTTACGATTGAGTTCTCTAGGAAATTGCTAGGGATAACTGCAGCATCTATCAATACAGGGAGTTTCCTCTCGGCGGCAAGCTTCCAGGAAGTCGTTAGGGTTCTGTCCGATGCAGCACTCGTTGGCAAGAGCGATCATTTACGTGGCCTAAAGGAGAATGTTATAATTGGAAGATATGTCCCGATAGGAGAATATTTACGTTAAGTGATGTTTTCCGGTATAATCGTTAAAGCAGAAAGAGATTAATTAATTATTAATAGACATGGCAAGAGTTTCACAATTAGTAAAAAAAGGACGAAAGCCTAAAAAGGGCACTGTTCGTTTTAAGGGGATGGAGTTTTCTGAAACTACAAAGTATAAAGCCCTTCATGTAGACTATAATGCGATAAAAAACAAGTTTAAAAAGGCTAGAAATCCCTTTAAAAGAGGTGTATGTTTGAAGGTTTATACAAGAACACCTAAAAAACCTAACTCTGCTCTCCGAAAGGTTGCTAAAATAAGGTTGTCGAATAAGCAGGAGATCATAGCACATATTCCAGGTGAGGGGCACAATTTGCAGACTCACTCGGTTGTATTAGTTAAAGCCGGCCGTGCAAAGGATTTGCCTGGTGTAAAGTATCAAGTTGTACGAGGAGTGTATGACACCGAAGCTGTAAACAATAGAAAGCAAGGCAGGTCTTTGTATGGAGCTAAAAAACCAAAAGATTAATTAGTTGTATAAATTTTTATAAGGTGTTTAGAAAAAAATGAGAGGAAAGCAAGCTAAAAAAAGAAAATTAAAACCAGATGCAATTTATGAAAGTACTTTGGTCAATAGATTGATTACTGCAGTCATGAAAGACGGCAAACGTTCTGTAGCTGAAAAGATAGTTTATTCGACTCTTGAAGATTTAGAGAAAGAACTAAACAAAAAACCCCTAGAAATACTTGAGAAGGCAATTGATAATGTTATGCCAAGACTTGAAGTTAGACCAAGAAGGGTAGGGGGGGTTAATTATCAAGTTCCTGCTCCGGTACCAGAGCATAGACAACTAGCACTAGCAATAAAGTGGGTTATCAATGAGGCTAGAGCAAGACGTAAGAAAGAGACGTTTGCAAAGGCATTATCAATTGAACTTATTGAGGCGTACAAGGGAACAGGTGGGGCGATGAAAAAGAAAGAGGAAGTACATAAAATGGCCGAAGCAAACAAAGCATTTGCTCACTTCCAGTGGTAGCATCCGGCTAGTAATCAAAGTGCATTAAAGTTTGGAATTTTTATTCTATTCAGTTCCTCGTGCATGATTTCTCGAAGATTAGCGGTGTCAAGTTCAAGTATTTTCTCTTTTGCTATAAACACAAATTCCACGCCGCTTTTTAGTTCTGGAAGATAATGTCTAAATGCTTCCCTGAGAAGTCTTTTTGCCTTATTCCTTGCTGTAGCCTTTTTCCCAACCTTTAGACTGGCTATGAATCCGGCTTTAGGATGTTCCAGCAAATGGTTTGCCTTGAATAACATAACAAAGTCATCGTTATGAATAGCCTTTCCTGTATCAAAGACTCTTTTAAAGGAGGGTTTGTCCAGCCTGTTTTTTTTT
>JAQVGX010000098.1 GCA_028696515.1 Candidatus Dojkabacteria bacterium
AACAAGAAATTATACATCATATATTTTGAATTAAAAAGTAAGATCATTTACTAGTGACCCTTAATAACTCAAATATATCAAAGTAATTTATTCCCTAATTAGTATAAAAAACGGAACAAATTCTCTGACAAAGCTTTCGATTTTCCTATTCTCCCTTATGGTTATCTCTAATCCCTGGACTTTGTCATCTTTGAAGCCGTGAATTGGAGTAAGAATTGGCGAAATGAATCCTGCCCTGCTCTTTAGTTTTGACGGAAGCTCTTCTAACACAAGTTTCAGTATGATCCAAACCTTGCATCCTCTGTCATTGGCCTCGAATGCTTCAAGATCTCTGAATGAAATTGTGATGATATCATAGGGAGATTTCATATATATGAAGTAATATTTAATTTTCGTGAATTTTATAGGATAATTCTAGGCAGGTAAGATACAGGATAGTGACAAATTGATGACATCTGAAATTACCAATTATCTAGACTATTCATTGATATAAATGGATGTAATTACACAAATAATTTCGGTAATCCTCTTCTTTTGCTGCCTATCGGTCTGTACATTCCTGGTGATAAGGAACCCCCGTGATAAATCTGTTTTTTATCTTGCAGGATTAATGTTTTTTGGTGCATTTTATACTATGTTCTGGGTATTGGGGGAAATGGCACCGAATGAAAGTAGTTTTATTACACTTCGAAGATTTCTTTATTTATCTGCAGAATTGGGTACATTGATGTGGTTCCTTGGAAGTTTCAAAATTCGTGAAAATTATTACGCTCCGTCACATTTTAGCAGTCTTTTTCAGAGAATAGTGACTATATTCAACCTAGTATTGATAATTTTGCTTGTAACAACCAGCTTACTTGTAAGATACGATGCTGTCTATGAGGTCGGACGGAACGGAGAAGTAGAGTGGTATGATCCTGTATCAGGATTCTATCTTTGTGTTATTTTTATCAACCTGACAAAGCTTTTTTCCCCGATCTTGAACTTTTACTTCCTGGCAAGATCTGACTTACTCAAAAATGACAATACCGGAAAAAATGTTTTTCATAAGTTCTCGGCAGTGGCTGTAGTACTGTTTCTCGGAGGAATGACTGGCATGATATGGCATTTTGCTGGTGAAGGTCGGTGGGAGATCCATACAAAGGTTCTTATAGTATCAGTCAGTTTTATTTTAGCGGGAACAGTATATGGAAGCTGGATTCTGCTATATTACAATACCCTCCTGGAACAAAAGGAAGCTCTACATAGAAACATATTCGTGGAACTAATTCGTAGTCTGATTTCAGCAGGCATATTGATTGGTACAATTTTTTGGGTTTTCAAAACAGTAGAAGGACAAGTTTTTCTTCTGATATTAATTTTCATTGTCTTAACTTTTGTGGTTTTAAATAACGGATTGGGTGAAATACTTAAACAGACGATACTTGACTCAATTCGTCACAGACGGATAACTGTTTCAACGATAACCCAAAACGACCTGAATATTCTCTTAAAAATCTATATTGACCCAACGGCTGCAGTCGAAAGCAGTGTCTTCAACTCGTCTCTTGTTACAAAATATGCAAGATCAAGGAATCTAAGTAATCAGGAGTCTCTGAGGAATATCGTAAACAGAGCTGTACAATATTTCAGGCCTCAGGATAAGGGAAACAAGAGAACACTGAGTAGGTTGAGGTATGAGATCTTGAGACAAATGGTGTTTGAGGGCGCTACTGAATCACAGATCATGTGGAATCTTGGGTTTGACGTTTATACCAGAAGCGTTGAAGAAAAATTGGAAAGCCAGGTTGAACCTCCTTACAAACTTCGACATGCAGGAGAATACTCAGCGACAAGCGTCAGATCGTTCAAGAGACTGAAGAAGGAATCTTTAGAAATGCTTCGGTGGAAGCTTGAAGAAATGTTGGTAAGTAAATAGGCCTTTCTTGAAGAAATCCTTTGGATTTAGGCCAAAGTGCTTATGAAATATAAACTGTGCCTCAGTACAGTGCAAAAATACAGAGATAATTGGTAGTTACCGGGATTATTTGGATCTGAAGATTTTTGAACACTTCAGAATAAAATTCTATCCAATTCTTCCAGATGACTTATCTTTTTCCAGTATTTAATTTCCCTCAACTTCTCTTGATCCTTTCCTTTATTATTGTTGTCTATCCAAATTGTTTTCATACCAAGTTTGTTGCCTATTGCGATTTCCTTCTGGAATAGCCCGTAGCGGAATCCATCACCAATAACAAAAGTATCTTTTGGCTCACATCTGAATTCTTTACAAATATCTGAAAAGAGTTTTTCATTTTTTTGACCCACTTTGATAAATTTGAAGAATTTCTCAATGCCCAGTGATCTAATCAAAACTCTCCTTCTTTCAGGGAAAATAATACTGGTTGTCGCAAGTGCCTGTAGATACTTTCCAGAGGCTTTAGATAGAATTTCTTCCGCATAAGGCTTGAGCTTTTTCGCTTTTATGCTAGCTAGAGTGCCATTGAGATCCCAGATAATTGCTTTCATCATTTTACATTTTCTCAAGCGTATCTATTCCAAGCAGAAATAAACCATTCTTCAACACCTGAGCCACTGCTCTTGTAATTGCAAGTCTTGTCTGTTTCATTCCCTCATCAGCTTTGAGTACAGGATGTTTCTTATAGAAAAGATTGAACTTCTGAGCCAGATCAAAAAGATACCCGGCGATGATATTGGGCGATAGATTCTTAGCTGATTCTGATACTATTTCTGGGAATCTATAAAATGTTCGGAGGAGCGCCAATTCTTCAGGGTTGAATTTGGTGACGGGCTCTAGGGTCAGGGTTTTAGGTGAAGCTTCTTTGAGAATGGATTTTGCTCTGGCGTAAGTGTATTGCAGATACGGCCCGGAGTTGCCTTCAAAGGATATACTTTCCTTAAAATCAAATGATACGTTTTGAAGCGGATTTCCTTTAAGTAGTGAATATTTTACAGCGGCGATCCCGACCTTTTCGGTGATATTATCAACTTCATCTTTCGCCAAACCTTCTTTATCTTGTATAATTAATTTAACAGCATCAATCCCCTGCTCTATCAGACTGATTCCCGTTATGATATTCCCTGTTCTTGAAGACATCTTCCCGCTTTTTAGATTTACCATGCCAAAACCAAGATGCATAAGTTTCCCTTGGAATTTCTGATCAAGTGTTTCCAGTGCTTTAAATACGACGCTGAAATATTCATTTTGTTCATGAGCGGTCATGATAACCATCTTTTCGAATGGCCACTCTTTGTACTTCAGCGGCTGAAGGGCCATATCTTTTGCCTCATAAGTTGGAGTACCCTTTTTAGTGATAAAAACTCTGTCATGTAGACCGTGTTTGCTTCCTTCAAAAATTATAGCCCCTTCGCTTTCCTTGAAAACTTTTCCGACATTTTCTTCAACTATTTTCTTCCCCGGATCTGCTGCCTCAGACTCATAATAATACCTGTCATAGTGAACTCCTAGTTTCTCCTCAAATTCTTTATAGAATTTAACACTCCATTCCCTAGTTTCTTTCCAAATATCCAGTATGCTAGGGTCTTTTAGGTAGATTTTCTTGTTGATCTCATCAATTTCTTCTTTTGCTTTATCATTCTCTTTGTATGCTGTTGCGCCTTCCTGATACATCTGCTGCAGGAGCATCGCCTTTTCTCTGTAGGAAACGGGTATCTCGGGCTTATTCCTTAAGTACGCCCATATGCATTTTGCTACATGAGGCCCCACATCTCCCTGGTAATTAGCTTGAAAAACCTCGTAACCGGCAAATTTGGCTGTTCTAGAGATGCTTTCACCTATAATAAAGGAGAAGAGATGGCCGATGTGAGGCATCTTATGAGTATTGGGCTGACCAAATTCAACAATAAGTCTTATAGGATTTTTTTGTCTTAACTTCCCAAAATTGTTTCCTTCTTTGATTATCTCGGCTAGTTTCGCTAGTAGGAATTCTTTGCTCAGTTTGATATTTATAAATCCGGATTTAAATTGGACTTCTTGTATCAAACTGTTCTCATCTAGATTTTGAATTATATTTTCGGCAATCTTTTCGGGGTTTTGCCGGGTCCTGACTGCAATCATCATAGCTATGTTTGTGGCATAGTCCCCAAAGCTTTCATCAGCAGGATGTTCTACCTTAATGTTTTCCTTTTGCATATCAGGGAATCCAGCCTTCTTAACTGCTCTGAATAGGACATCTTGAATTTGATATCTCAGCAGATCAAAATTGACTTCATCAAGCTTGGGTGCTGAAGCATCTCTCTTTAACCTTTTGGCATCCTCAAGAATATCTTTTGACAAAGCATGCTTTGTCGGACTTTTTTGTGGATCCGATATGGACTTGTGAGCTTTGAGTTTTCCAGCCATAGGCTGGTCTGCCTCTGGCGGAGGGCTTTGAGTTTTGATATCTATCTCTGCCTCGGGATTCTGCTTATCCAACCAGTAGATCTCTCCCTTTGCACCGAGATATTTTTTGGCTTCTGCTATGAAATCATTGGCTGCTTTCTCTACCTGTAGCTTTGTAGCCGGTGGAATACCGTCAATGATAAAGTAACCCTCTTTTGAATCTTCTGTAATCTTTGTTCTGTCGCACTGCCTCCAGTTCCATTTCCTACAAGTGATTCCAGAAGCATCGACCCAAGCAATCTCTCCCTTGTCAGGAGGTTCATTTTCTTTGCCCATTATTGGAATGTATTCTTCAGTTCCTTCGCAATATTTCAACTCCATATTCCCGTAAACACCTGCGAAGTCTTCTCCTCCAAACGGCAGAATGTGCTTGATCGAGCAGTAGTTATAGAGATTTACAAGCGGATTGATATCCGGAAGTTCATTCCCGCTGAGCACTCTTTTTAACAATGCTTCAACTGAAGAAGAGTACTTATTTGGTTTCGAACCAAAATCTCTGAACGCTTCCCGCCAGGATTTTATAGTCGAGTGGTCAGATAACTGTTTTGATTTAAACTTTGTTTTCTTAACTTCTTCCTCGTTTCGTAAAAGATCAAGAATCTCTCTTCCGTCTATTTTATTATTTATATTCTTGAGAATTACCACGGCTTCAAAAAGATCTGGGTACTTCTCAAAAAGTTTTTGGTTGATTTTAAATTTCATTTTGGATTCCTAAAAGTTAAGTTATTATAGCGAATTGTTTGGCTTAAGTCATACTTTATCAATGACTCGAAATTTCAAATGGTATTTTATAACAATCTTACCTATGTTCCGAGGTTTAAATTATTGCGACTGCTCTAACGGGCGACCCATCTCCTTTATTTATCTTTAATGGAAACCCATAAAACATAAATTGCCTATTTGTTGGTAGTTTTTCCGTATTTACCAGCCCATTAAAAGTTATAGTACCATTCTTTAGTAAATTTCTTTCAAGTTCAACAAATGAATCAGGGTTTGCTGGACAATTCTTGTGACTACACTTGGCATATTCTCTTGCCTATCCTGCCTACCGA
>JAQVGX010000099.1 GCA_028696515.1 Candidatus Dojkabacteria bacterium
ATAAGGGTAAAAGAAGGTATTAAAACAAAGTTGTCAAAAGGTGAATTCCCAAGCTATGCACCTCTTGGTTACATTAACGAGAACAGCAATATAGTTTCTGATCCTGTTAGATCGAAGTATATTGTAAGAGCTTTTGAGTTTTACGCTTCCGGTGATTATTCCATTCCTGATATTGCAAATAAATTGTATGAAGAAGGCTTCAGGAGTAGGGCAGGAAATAAAGTTACCAAGTCAACTATTCATAGGGTGCTTCATGACCCTGTCTACTATGGTGTTATCCTGAGAAAAGGAAATCTTTATAAAGGCAGTTTTGACCCAATGCTTGATAAATCCCTTTATGACAGAGTACAGGATGTATTTAACGGTAAAAACAAAGAGAGACCAAAAGAACCTGAGAAACGATATTTCTTGTACAGGAAGTATCTCAAGTGTGCTGTCTGCGGTTGTAGCCTCACTGCAACGCTGAAAAAAGATAAATACAAGTACTACTACTGCACGAATGGAAGGAAAGTCTGCGATCAGCATAAAGACTACATCAACGAAAGTGATCTTGAGGAAGTGATATATGAAAAATTAAAGAAATTTAAACTAGACAAAGAAAAAGCAGAGATGAGTCTTGAGGCGTATAAATGGGATCTGCAGAAAAGGAGAAGCAACATCATAACTCTGGAAGATTCACTCCAAGAATCATTGGTTGCTGTTAATAAAAAGATAAAGAAACTGTTACGTAAAAATCTTGATGATAAAATTTCTGATGATCTTTATGATGAAACTATGACAGAACTAAAGAATGAGAAAGTGAATATTGAATCAGCTATTGGCAACTCAAAAAAGGTAGGAAGTCGGAAAACTTTGGAACTTTTGGATAAGGTGAAAAAGTTTGCTACAACAGTAGATCAACTGTTTGTTGAAGGTGAAGACCCTGTAAAGAAGTATACCCTTGATTCTCTACTTTGGAACTTTAGTATGAGGGATAAAGAAATAGCGTCAGTACTGTATAAACAGCCTTACGCCAAGATGGAAATACTGGGAAAAACAGATGATTTAGACATCTGGCGGAGAGAGAGGGATTCGAACCCCCGGTCCCGTTAGACGGGACAGCGGTTTTCAAGACCGCCCCATTCGACCGCTCTGGCATCTCTCCACGTCGAAGATGCCCTTCAGCATTCGAAAAGTTTGCAAGCAACTTTTCTTCTGCTTTCGGGATCTTCTCCTTTAAGATTCAACTTCCTTTGGTCGTTGAATCTTTGTTTGTGTCAAATTATTTTAAAAAGAACGAAGTGAATTATACAATATAAATTTTAAACTAACAATTTAAACTGTCTTCAATAATCATCCTTTTAGATACCAAAAAGTTTATTTGACCCAGCTTAATTGCATCAATTCTATAAGGAGTCTAGTTAACAACGGAAATATAATAGTACAGGGTAATGTTTTATGGAATACTTATTCGAACGATCTCAAAAGAATAATACAGGTAAATAAGACGTTTAAGTGTCCCATAGTGTTTGTAAATTTTGGTTAAAAACTGATATAATATCGATTATTTATTAGATCCCTTATATGGCTATAACTACTACCGAGCTCGCATCAAAGATTCAAGAAGTCGAATCACGTGGACGATGGGATTTGGTGCCTTTTTTGGGGGAAAGACTTGTACAGAGGCGCAGATTTGACTTCTTAAATAGGTTTGTTGACACACCCAGCACTTCTGATGGGAATGAGTATATGATAGCACAGCTTGTTTTGAGATTAAGGAATCTAGGAGAATCACCGTCTGTGGAGCGAGTATCACGAGTAATAAATGGACATATAGAATTCGCTAGAACTAAAGGTGTTCATACAGAGGGTAATATGTTGGATCCAACTCATGCGGCAGAAGTATTTCGGCAGATGGAAATATACTGCGGAAGCAAAAGTGTTTTTGTTGATTGGATCAACGAAAGAAGCATCCATCCACAGGAACGCACAAGACGTCTAAATGGTGCAGCAGAAATGCTTTCTTTGGCTGTTCTGGTAGCAGGTGAAAATGAGATACGAGGGCACTGGCATAGAGCCGGTGCGTTGGTAGCAACGTTGAATGAGATAAGAAACGAGGCAGATGAAAATCGGCAGGTATTAATACAAGCTGCACTTAATTTTGTTGATTCAGTGACATTGACATCAAACCCATAAGCAGAAACTGACTGAAATGTGTTTTATGTTCTACTCGATCATTGATATCTAAGGAAGCAAACTTCGAATCGTATTCAATTAAACAGGAATATTTTTCACTGATTTTACATAGTAAGGGCTAATTTTTATCGTCTTTATAGTTAACTATTTTCCACAGGTCCGTAGACTGCATACTTCCTCTTCTTATAAATTGCCCACTCAGCGTTTCCGTATGAGTAGTGCCACCATTCCAGAGGATAATTAACAAAGTCTTCCATTTCCATATATTTCTTCAAAAGCTGTCTGTTACTTTTTTCAGGTTCTTTGACGCGGGGATTATCTGTGTACATGAGCTCGTTATAATTGCTCTCATCATTTTCATCAAAGTCATCAAGAATTTTATCTTTATTTAAATCATACAGCAGGACATCTACCGAACCTCCTGTACAGTGCTGTGCTCTTTCAGGTGGAGCTGTAAATCGTGAGACAATTTCTTTTATTTTCTCGGGATTTGTTATCTGTGGATATTTCCTCTTTGTTTCTCTTAGACTTCTTCGCCAATATATTTCTTGAGTTCTCAAAGGCCTATACGCGTCGGTAACATAAAGGCTCATAGAGCATTCACTTTTAAGCCTTGCTGTTATTCTTCCGATTTTGCTTACTATTCCTTCACGTGCTAGATATATTTTTTGAGGCTTATCGAAAAGAAGTCCGGGAATCTTATTGAGAGGTATAAGCTTCTCTTTATTCTCTCTAATTGAAAATCCGATTATTCTTTCATCATTGTCACTCGTTGTTCCTTCTATCTCCTTGATGTATCTACTATATTCAGCTTTAGCAGTGTTCTTTTTCATAGAGTGCTAGACAATATATAACATCATACAACTTAATCATTATTTTGAAAAACGGAAGGAAGGAAGACAGTATAGAAAAACAGTTTGAGTTAAAACCGGCTCGGAGAGTATAAACAGATAAGGTCTATCAAAATGCGGCCGGCGGCCGTATTCTGCGAATGCCAGTAATTCCTCTCCCGGATACAAATCCCTGCGCAGCTACATCACCGTTCCAATTCTGTCTTGAGTACATACGATAGTTAAATTTGAATATGTCAAACAATCTCAATTGGTACGATTATCTCAGCCAGATAACATTTTATGCAGCTTCTGCCCTTCTCTCCTCTCTTACTCACACGCATCGCCCCATAAACCTCTTTCATGCTCTCGGGCTTCTTTTTCGGCAGCCTTGAATTCGTCTTGATATTTGTAGGGAAGACGATATGTATATTCGTGTGCATAGCCTTGCAGGATCATTTCTTTATTCACAAATGTATCTCCCTGCCAGATATATAGAAGCAGCCTATCATACTTGTCTCGTTTATCTTGACTTTCATCAAATTCTATCCGAACCTGTTTCCCTTCAACTAGAGATTTCATTTTCTCTGTTGCTTCTTTGCTGAAGCACTCTACTGGTTTTTGAGGATGTTTTGATTCAGGAGTATCTATTCCAATCAGTCTCACTTTCTCAATTGTTCCGTTATAATAGATTTCTATTGTGTCGCCGTCGATTACATCGGTAACAGTAGCAGTATCTGGGATAGTTGTATGAGTAGAATAAGTACTGGCGCCGGCGACTTGTTCGGTGTCTTCCTTACGTTTCTCCAAACTGATAAGTACCAACCCTGTTATGAAAGAACAGGCTGATATACAACAGATGGCGATAGCTGTGATTGACCCAATGATGACAGGCAGGGATACGCTTTCAGAGCTTTTATCGTTTTTCGGCATTTATAAATTATCTAGTAAAAGAATTGTAGCAGTAATGACAGTTGAGTTGAAGACTTTTTGATTGATAAATAGATGTTTCTCCTTTTTCCCTTTCCGGCATTTCTATTTGTCCTTATAGGCACTATTCTATCAAAAAGAGTTCAAATACAGAAATTGAATATTTAGGCGTGAAATTGGTATAATTAACCTAAGTTGCGAATTAGTCTTTTTATCGGTTTAATAGGCTAATTCGAGTAAAGGTGCGGGCAGCTTGAGAACCGAAAGCTTAGTAAATAAACCTTTTTACATATTAAATTTGTAATTCAAACTAATAGTCTTATAGTATCGAATATTTGTGATCGATTCAGGAGATATCGTAGCTACAATAGAACAGTATGCAGCTAGTAAAGTCAGAGTTGATTTTGCTGGGGCATTCTCTATGGTTCGTACAACCGGCGAGTATTTCCCTCTCTGGAGGAATAATGGTGAAGTTCTTCCGGTTCTATATGAGAGGAGCCGTGAGATCATCGACTGTTTAAGTGCTAGGCTGCCTGTTTGGAGAACGGGTAACAGACCTGTAGTACTTGAGTGCGGAATGGGAACAGGTATGGTTGCAGCTGTACTGTCAGCTGCAGGGGGAAAGGTTATAGGAATAGAAGCTAGCGAACAGAGAGTTCTTGCAGCCAGAAGATATTGGACTGATCTGGAAACGGCTGGAGCAGTATGCCCCGGAAGCCTAGTAGCCGCGGTTGGTTCATATTATTTCCGTGAATATTCAGAGCCTGCCTGGAAGGAACTATTGTTAAGTAATAGTCTTTTCTTTGACGATGATGGCAGCGGAAGAATAGTTGATGTAGGCTTCAGCAATGGTCTGGGAATAGGAGTAAGTGTTTTGCAAAGATGGATGGATAGTATGTTAGGATTGCAGACTCCTCTTGCATATTATACAAGAACGAATGGAGGAAGAAGAACAATACTCGATGTTGACATGGTCTACTGCTATCCGGATGATTTTATTTTTCCCATTGCATTTCCGAATCAGATGGGTGCCATGCTGAGACCCGGTGCTATGTTATTATTAGCGAGAAATGCTGATACTAGTGCTGCTCGAGGAAGACTTGAGACGAATGGGTTTGGACTGGTAAAAGAGGAAAGTTTTCTAGAGGTGTGGGAAAGGCTGAATTGATAAGGGATTCTCAAAGCGGTAATATCAAGCTAGACTAATCTTTTCAGGCGAATATTACTATCAGCTGTTCAGGCAGATTTATAATCTTATGCCTAATGTGTGAATTAAAATAAATTCATTAAGTGATCAAGTTTATTAAAATCAAAATTGTATTTATAGTTGATATACAAACCAAAAGTGAATGCTAAAAGTTTATTTACAAGTCGGGTAAAA
>JAQVGX010000021.1 GCA_028696515.1 Candidatus Dojkabacteria bacterium
GTAACGCTGTAGGGCCAAGTCTCGAATGTCGAGAATTTCTTCGAATATACGAAAGAGATGAAAGGCGTTCAAAACAGTTAGAGGAAGATGCCTTGAGAATAGCTGGTGATCTGATTGAGCTGTGCGGCAAAGCAGAGAAAGGGAAGGGTTATGATACGGCAAAGGAAATTCTAGAAAGTGGCAGGGCATATGCAAAACTAAAAGAGATAATCGAACAACAAGGAGGGAATAAAGATATTACTTCTAACAGTCTTGAAATAGGGGATATAACGTACGAATACATCTCAAAAAAGAAAGGAGTTGTTGATTTTATAAACAATAAAAGGGTTTTCGAAGTCTGCCATGCTTTAGGAAATCCAAGAATTAAAGAAGCTGGCATGTACTTCTTCAAGAAGCCCAAAGACAAGGTCGAGGTTGGAGATAGGCTGGTGACCTTATATGCTACGACAGAGAGTCGTTTAGAACTAGCTAAAAAAGTACTTGAGGGAGTAGAGATTGTGAGAATAAAGGATATAACTTGATCATAGAAGTATCTTCATAAAAGAGGTCGGAATATTCTACATCTTCCTTGAGAAATTCTCGACATTATGGTATAAATTTAAAATTCATTCGTTCTTGCCCAAACAAGATCATGATTCTTGCGATTGATATTATTCGTGCAAGGTGGTAATATTAAATTTGATTTAGTAGTTGATAAATGATGGAGAGAAAAAACTCAAAATATGAATTTATAGCAATCATAAAACCATTTTTGCCGGAGGATGTAAGGGAATCACTGGTGACAAAAATTAAAAAGATATTCGAAAATGCTGGAGGTAAAATCGAAAAGGAAGACATTTGGGGGAAAAGACATCTTGCATATAAGATAAAAGGTCATGAAGAAGGTTATTATATTGTTTATAATATTGAGCTTCCTAGAGGCAGGGTCGGTGATATAAAAAAAGAACTAAACCTTGAAATGGATCTGCTTAGGTATATGTTTTCGGTTGAGAGATAGTAGATTTGGAAATTGATAAATTGTTATTGGAAAGGAGGGTGTAAAGTTAAAAATTTAGAATTTTTAAGTTGGATTTTAAAATATATTAATTTGGAGATTTGAAACATGGCTACATCGAGATCACTTAATAAGGTGATGATAATAGGCAATCTGACTAGGGATCCTGTTGTCAAAACAACTCCTACTGGTGCTACAGTTTGTACATTTGGAATTGCAACCAATTCAAGCTGGAAGGATGAAAAGGGGGAGATGCAAGAAAGGACAGAATTTCATAATATTGTAGCGTGGAATAAACTTGCTGAGATATGTGCTCAACTTTTATCTGTAGGAATGTTAGTTTATGTTGAAGGAGAAATCCGGACTAGAACTTGGGATGACGAGAATAGTGTTAGGCACTACAGGACAGAAGTAAGAATTACTGACATGAAGCTTTTAGATAGTAAGGGGAAGAGTGGGGTAGGCATTTCGGGAGCAACGGCGAGTTCTGATGAGCAAAAAGAGAAGGAAGATGTAAAAGAGAAGGCAAAAAAGGAGGATAAGAAAGAAGAAGACAGGAAGGAGAAGAACGATGAGGAAAAAGGAGACGACGATGTTTCTCCTGAAGATCTACCTTTTTAATGCTTTGATTCAATAAAATTATGCTAAAAAAAAGAAAATACAAAAAGAAGAAAATAGACTTAGCTGATCTAAAATGTCCTTTTACAGGACCGGACGAGATAAACTATAAAGATGTCTATAAGTTAAAACGATTTGTGACTACACGAGGAAGAATTCTCTCAAGATCAAGAACTGGAGTATGCAAAAAATGTCAACGAAAACTATCTGCTGAGGTGAAAAAGGCTAGGTATATGGCACTTCTTCCTTTTTGCAACTACAGCTAAGAGCAAAGCTTTATTTTGAGCATCGATTCTGCTAGAATTCCCTGGTATTCAGGCCCTCATTCAAAAGGTCTTTGATACGGCATAATATTGGCTTAGCTTTAACCTGCCCTATGAATGCAAAGAGAGTTCTATTTATAAATGTTGACAAATTTCTTCTGCATTTCTTCTTGCTTAACTTTTCTGATAAGGGGGCGGAAGTATCTCAAGAACGTTCAGTACGTATAAATCGAAAAAGCGAGATTTTTGCTTTGTCCCAATACATTCTTGAAGTACTGACTCTTTGGGGAAAAGAGATAGGTATATGTTTTGTTAAGGAAATGGTGCCTATAGTTCCCCAGGTGGGGAAAGACGGTGTTGAGGAAATAATACTATTTTCTGGTAAACAGAAAGCAGAACTTACCTCTATTTCAGCAAAAAACTACAAAACTAACGACTCTGTGCAGCGGGAAGGACTAGAAAGGGTTTCTAAGTGTATCAAGTTTAAGAATCTGATTTTTTTCAAGTTTGATTTTGATAGTATCCAGATCATAAGTTACAAAAAGACATCTTCCGGTGTGTTGAAGGTTTTAGCTGAGAAAAAGGAAATTCCCCTAGATGATGTTATAAAAACCCAAGAATTCTCCCGAGCAGTAAATGATTTTGGTTATGATGACTTTGGGCAAAGCAGTTTTGCTGTAAATAATCTATTCGCTCCCGTTTACAATTGTAGTTCATACAATAGTGTATTGACAGATTATCTTGCAACTGTGTTGAGACTTGCGCATTTTATGGATTGTAGGAAATTGGATTTTAAAGATTATGGTCAAGGGAGCATTAGAGAAAATCTTCTTGTTTTGAGTGGAAGTCATCTAAGGCAAAATAGAAATATTCAGTTATTTCTTCTGGCCATTTTGTCAACTTTTGATATACATGGTCATTTTACTGTTTGCATGGATAGATTTGGTTTTTTTGATATGTTGCAGCGTGAGAGAATTCCAGTTCTTCCTGAAAAAACATTGATACAAATATTATTAGAATTCTGGGGGTCAGTCATAGTTATTGATAGTAAGAAAAAAGCTTTGCTGGATGAAGTAGTTGCAAAGGTGGATGTAAAAGATGGTGATATTGAAAGACAGGTGATCCCTATGTTCGGTAAGATTCTAAACTTCACGTTTCTTGAAAAAGGTGATTTTGATATTGAACTGCAAGAAAAGTTTCATATTTACAAGGCACGAGGTAAATCGATTTATTCTGATATGACAGGCAATCTTGTGATCGATGCTAGGAGTAAACCCTTGTCAGATAATTTCCGGATGTACGATAAAAAGGATTTGATGAACAGTTGGTTGAAAGGAATAGGAGCTATCCCCTAGCTTATTTTATGGAAATTTTAAAAAACAATAAGAATGATTTGTCCAATATTAAAATATAAATCTACAGAAGAAGACTATATTTTTAAGCGAAAGTTTAACAAAAGTCTAGATGTTGTGGTTTCGAAGGATGATATTGTAAAGAGGGATGCTATCATGGCAACCGGAGAAGTGGCGGAAGTAAAATCGAGAGTTGACTTAGCAGCAGCTCTTAAGGTTAAGGCTAAGGACGTAAGCAAATATGTTTTATGTATACAGGGGGAGAGAATAAATCGAGGTGATCCTGTAGCATACCGGCGGGGCAGGGTAATGAAAAGAGAGATTAGGATTCAAGCGCCCAGCAGTGGTGTGGTTAATCTAAACCAAATAAAAGAGGGAATTCTTAAGATTCTCGATTTTGCATCAGAATCCACAGTAAGTGTTGGTGTCGGCGGGAAAATTGTAAGTGTTATCAGAAATAAGCATGTTAGTATAAAAACAAAGGTTATGAAGATACATCCATTTGAGGTCTTGGGAAGAAGTGTTCAGGGTGAAATCGTTTTTTTGAAGAATGAAAATCCTTCTAACAGCATAAGTCTTAGTGGTAGTCTTGTGGTTGTTGAAAGACCAAACATAGATATTTCTTTGTTAAGAGAAATTGAGATGAAGGGGGCAAAGGGAGTAATAATTGGAGGGTTGTCTTTTAATGCCTACCAGAAATTTAGAAAGATAGCATCTTCTTACTTTGCTTTATGTCTTATGGAGGGTTTTGGAAATCTTACAATTAACCCTAAGGTGCTTCCACTGTTAAAGAAAAATGATGGGTACATGGCTGAGTTGGATTCAAAAAATAATGAGTTAGTCCTTACTTATGTTCAGAGGGAAGTTGTGGAGGAAAAAGACAAACTTGTTACAAGACTTAGGCGGAAAATGCTTGTGAAGATTGTTGACGATAACTTTTGGGGAGAGTATGGGCAAGTGATGGAAATTATTGGAGAATACGCAAAGGTTCAAATTGCAAAAAATCGTATAATTGATATAAATGTGAATAACTTATTTGTTATCCTTTGAAGAATTGAATATGTCCAAAAAATCTGAGAAGTCATTACTAGTTCCAGTTTTAAGCCTGATCATAATAATCTTGGTCTTTGCCCTAGGTTTTGTGCTTGGCCGAATGGGTTTTAACGTAGCTTGGGAAGATGGAGATATTAACTATACCATTAAGGGTCAGATGTATCCTGAAGACAAGGAGGTAAATTTTAACCGGTTTTGGGATGTTTGGAGTAGACTAGACAGTCAATATGTGGATAAGGATCTAAATGAGGAGGATATGGTAGATGGAGCAATAAAAGGAATGGTGTCTTCTCTTGGCGATCGTGCTACTAGATATTATACTGCCTTAGAAACTGAAGAATACGAGTTCCAGAGATCTGGCGGGCTGGAAGGTATAGGTATAGAACTTGGCTATTTGGACAATGAGGTCATCATAAAACAAGTTTTCGAAGGTACCCCTGCTGAGGAAAGCGGTCTGGAGTATGGAGACATCATCAAAAGGGTAAACGGAGAAGAAATAGAATCGTTAGAAATATATGATGTAGCTGGGAAAATCAAAGGAGAAAAGGGCACTAAGGTAACCTTATCAATTCTTAGGGAAGATACAGAGAAAACCTATGAGATTCAAAGGGATGCTGTTTATATAAAAAGCATTGATTGGGAGATGCTTGGAAATGACAATGCCTTGATCACTGTTAGGCGTTTTACGGAAGAAGATTTTGCCAGCTTTGCTCTTTTATGGGATAGCGTTGTCTTAGAGGTGGAAAAGAAAAATCCTACCGGATTAATAATTGATCTGCGCGGTAATGGGGGAGGATTTCTTGATGGTGCTACTTATCTTGCTGGTGAGTTTATAGATAAAAATAGTGTTGTTTTGTACGTTAAGGGTAGAGATGGAAAATTGGTAAAGCATGAGGTTGAGAGAGAAGGAAAGTTTAAGGAGATCCCTCTAGTACTAATTGTAGACTCGTCAACAGCCTCTTCATCAGAGATATTTGCTGGGGCTCTTCAGTATTACAAACGTGCTACTATCATAGGTGAAGAGACTTTTGGTAAAGGCACGGCGCAGGATGTTATAGAACCAGCGGATTGGGGAGGGGCTAGTATGCACATTACAACTCAAAAGTGGTTGCTTCCGGATAAAAGGTGGATCAATGAAGACGATCCAATTCATCCAGATATTAAGGTAGAACTCGATATTGAAACATTTAAGAAAGGAGAAGATCCTCAATTAGATAAAGCTGTCGAAATCCTCTTGAAATATTGAGTGAACTGTAATATAACGGACTTCATATACTTAACTTAATTTATATATTAGGGTTTAGTTTGTATGAATAGTAATACTCAGAATGATAAATCTGAAGTGCTAACCAAACATACCAGAAAACGACTAAAAAGAGCCAGTTGCTTTGGACTATTCTTTGTTATTTTATTTCTTCTCTGTGGGGGAATAATTGCACTCCTGGCGGCAGGAGGCTGGGTTAAGAATGCGGCTTGTTCTGTTGTGACAGACGATTCGTATATATTTGACAAATTTAATTGCCAGGTGTCGGAAGATATGGATTCTCTGCAAGGTGACGATCAAGTGATAGATATTCAGATTCCTGAGGGTACTCAAACAACAGAACAGGTAGTGACAAAGATTATAGAGGAAGTGAGTCCGGCTGTAGTCACAGTTGCAATCAATTCCCTGCAGTATGACTTCGAGAAGGGTTATGTAGATACTCAGTCAGGAATAGGCTCGGGATTTATTGTTGATTCAGACGGGTTGATTATCACGAATCAGCATGTAGTATCCGATGAAAATGGGGAATATAGTGTTATTCTCCCTGACGAAGAAAAGGCTATTCCTGTGGAAAAAATCTATCGTGACAAAACTAATGATATTGCTGTTCTAAAGATCAACCACGGAGGACTGAAAGCTCTGAAATTAGGTGATAGCGAGGATCTAAAGAGAGGAAATTTAGTTGTTGCAATAGGAAGTCCCGGCAATCCTTCGGGTGGGGTATTAGAAGGGACAGCTTCAGTAGGCTATATTACAGGATTGCATAGGGAAGTAACCGCGGGTTCAGATTTTCTCGGCTCGGTAACGTATTATGAAGATGTTATTCAGACAGATGCAGCGATCAATCCAGGGAATTCAGGGGGGCCGTTATTAAATTCAAGTGGAGAGGTAATTGGGGTCAACTTCGGGAAAACATATGGAGCAGATAATATTGGGTTCGCTATTCCTATAAATCAAGTGAAGAACAGACTTGAAGTGTTTGAAAAGGAGGGAAGATTTCCTCAGCCGTATATTGGGGTCTCATATAATCAGAGAACGGTTCTTCTTAAGGATGGTATTCTTACTGGAGCAGTGATTTTTGAAGTTGAGACGAACGGACCGGCAGATGAAGCTGGGATTCAAAAAGGCGATATCATTCTCGAGGTAGATGGGAAAAGCCTGGCTGAGTATTCTCTTGAAGGTATTATTCAAGATACAGAAGTTGGTGGAGAGTTGAAGATGCTGGTATGGAGAGAGGGGAAAGAGAAGACTGTAAAAGTGACTGTAGGAGATAAGGGTGAGTAAAAATGAAGACAATTTGACCTCAAATGCAAAAAGGATTATTATTTGATATCAATCAAACTTTTTATGCATACTGCCATCTTCAAACAAAGGCTAGAAGGACTCAGGTCATTTATCTTTAAGTGTATTGCCGCAATTGTTATATCTTCATCACTGTTTCTTTATTTTCCTTTCACAAGAGCAAGTGTTAAGGCGGCTACAGTTACATGGGTGGGAGGCAGTAGTAACTGGGAGACTGGTGGCAACTGGTCGGGGGGAGATGTTCCGGGTCCTGATGATGAAGTTGTGATCGATGCTAATGTAATAGTTACTATAAATAGTTCGACTTCAATAAATTCCCTCACTCTTGGCAATGATTCCGGGATAACAACTCCTACCTTAAATTTTGCTTATGATGCAGTAGACAGTGGGGCATTAATTATTGATGGCGGTGATGTGTCGATACATACTGGATCTACTGTTACTCATACGGATGGAGTAGATGATACAATAGGAGGGAAAATAAGTATCCAACATCTATCAATTTCAGGGACTTTTTTTATAGATGGAAATATGAATGTAGATGCAAAAGGATACCAGGGAGCTCATGGTGCTGTTTTTAATGGCTATGGTCCTGGTGCAGGTATTGGAGTAAATGCCAATTCTTGGGGAGCCTCAGCAGGTGGCTATGGGGGAAGAGGAGGACATGGATATGGAGTTTATGGTCGTCCGGGAGAACCATATGGATCTATTGCAGATCCTACGGATTTAGGATCTGGAGGAGGGAGAAATTTAGAGTGTACATTAGGAGGTGATGGTGGTGGTGCTATAGTTATAAGTACCCTTGGAGATCTGGTTGTTGAAGGAACAATTTCTGCAAATGGAGAATCAGTTTCAAACATAAAGTGTGCAGGAGGATCTGGGGGTACGGTCAATATCACTATTGGTGGAAGTTTAAGTGGGAATGGGACAATAATAGCCAGAGGAGGCAATGGAGCGGGTACATATGGAGGGACAGGGGGAGGAGGAAGAGTGAAGATAAGCTATAGCAGCAATTCTTTCACAGGAAGTTATAGCTCACCAGCTGGACCTAGTCCAGCAGCCAGAATCGGTGAGAGCGGGACTTTGATCATCTTTGATTCGTCAACTCTAGGTTTATCTATTGAACAGTCTCAGCGTTGGGTCCCAAACGTTGGCGATACTTTTGATTCGCTTTTTGGTAATGTAAACAGTTTTACAATTGATGATAGTATTACATTAGCTTTAGATTCCTATAACAAATCAACTGTAGATGAGGGTTTTAGCTGGGATATATCAGTTACCGATTTTACTCTCCCAGCAACTAGTAAAATAAGTACTGATGCTTTGGGATATCTTGGAGGTACAGATGCTCATTATAATGGATATGGCCCGGGAGGAGGTATTGGGTGTGATGCAGATTCCTGGGGAGGGACTGGTGGGAGTCATGGCGGGAAGGGAGGTGGTACGAACTATGGGACAAGTGCTCCTGATCCTGTTGGTTCAGAGAGATATCCGACTGATCCAGGTAGTGGTGGTGGAAGGACTAAGCAAGGTATTGGTAGTCCGGGAGGTGGAGCAGTAAAAATTGTTGCCGATGAGACTATCGAAATATCTGGTGAATTAAGTACGGATGGAGGAAGCAACGCTTTGGATGGTCCAGGAGGAGGGGCAGGAGGCAGTGTTTATTTGATTGCAAATTCTGTAGTATGTAATACAGGTATTATTAGTGCTGATGGGGGGGATACTGGAGGAGATGAGGCAGGAGGAGGTGGTGGTGGGAGAATTGCAATATATTCCGTCAATGAAGATTTGACAGGTTGCACTATTTCGGTAAGCGGAGGGATTGGAGGTTATAGTACGGGTGGAGATGGGACTTATATAACAGCAGGTATTCCTAGTTACAATACTTTGTCTCAATATAGAACAGATGGAATAACAACTATCTCAACAGGAGGCTATACAGATGAAACAACTGTTGTAGTGAAGATGAATATGGAAGATGGGGACAATCCTGAAGATCTAACACCGGAAGTAGAAGTGCAGGAAGTAGGAACATCGTTCACAGATACATCAACACACGCAGGAACACAAGTAGCATACTCAGGAACACCAGTTGAAGGAGAAGTGACAGTAGACAGCTTGTTGGAAGGATCATCATATCATTGGCAGACAAGAGTATGTGACGATGATACAAACTGTACAGATTGGGTAAGTTATGGAGGAAATGGAGAGGGGGAAGCAGACTTCATAATTGATGGAACGGATCCAACTGATCCTGTTGATATTACGAGCAGCTCGCATAATCCTATGGTATGGTCAAATGATAATACTATAGTACTAACATGGACGGCAGGAACAGACTTAACTGCAGGGGTAGATGGTTATTCGTATGTTTGGGATACAGCGGCAACGACAATACCAGATGATACTAAGGACATAGAAGAAAGCGTAGTTGGTATGACGTCGCCAGAATTGGCTGATGGCAATTCTCATTACTTTCATATACGAACGGTAGACAATGCTGGAAACTGGACAAGCACAGAGCATCTGGGGCCGTTCTATATAGATACTGTTGGGCCTGAAGATATTGAAATAGCTCTAGGGGGTTCAGAGGAGACACCTGATGGAGAACTAGTAATAATCATTGAAGATATTGATGATTTGTCAGGAATATCTGAGTATATGATATCATTAAACCCGAATTTTGCAGGGGCCAGCTGGAAAGATTTCACAGGAGAGGTAAGATACGAGATAACAGGAGAAGATGGAGAATCAGTAACACTCTATTTCATGTTTAGAGATGAGGCCGGAAATGAGTCGGAAGTTTTTACTTATCAGGTAGCCTTGGAACTAGCGGAGAGTGGATCAAATATTCCGACGATAGTTCTGATAATTGCTACATTGGTGGCTATACTTGGTTTGAAGAAGAACAAGGGGTTTCTCAACCAGCAAATTCACTAGATATACTCTACAAATTTATTCAAGATCATATCTATATTGCTCTTACTTTTGAAATTGAAGGATCTTCCTGGGATTTTATTTAAAAGCTCTAGAAATCTGATAAATTCATCCTTTGAGAAGATAGAGAGATTTAAGGCTTTCGCAGATTGATTTAATAGTTCTAAATTCTTTTCCTCGTCTTTTTTTAGTGTTTCTTTTTCTGCTTCCCAGTAGTATTTTACATACTTTAGATCTTTATGGGGAACCTTTACAACAGCCCATTCAACTCCCTTTAATCTAAAAACTTGAGTTTCCTGGAGCATGATTTTTCCATATCTATTCCCTAGGTGATATAACATTTTAGCTATATCATTCAAATATTTCTTCTCGAACGGAATAATGTATTCCTCTCGGCCAGAAGGAGTTTGCCAGTGTCCGTGTTTCAGTGTGATGCTGCAATTTCCATTCTCAACTCTTATTCTCAAGTCATTTAGCAGATGTTTGTGGGATTCTAAGTCTTCAGATCGTTCCTGGAAGAAAAGCATCTGAAATCTTGTAAATTCTTTTAAAAACATGCCATGAGCATGTAGGTATTCAAGCAGATCATCATACTGCTGTTTTGTTAATTCACCTCGGATTTCAAGCTCGAGTTTTCGGGACATTTTAATCTAGATAATACATTTGTTTAAGGAACAAATTCATATCAAAGCTTCTCTCTCAGTGACTCAATTATTTGATCAAGATCGCCATCTATTATTGATTTCAAGTTGTACCAAGATTTCCTGATTCTATGATCGGTGATTCTACTCTGTGGGAAATTGTAAGTTCTTATTTTTGCAGAACGATCTCCTGTTTTGATAGCAGATTTTCTGATCTCAGACAGCTCATTTTGTTGCTCTTGATCATGTTGATCTTCAAGTCTGCTGGCTAATATGGATAAAGCCTTTTTTTTATTCTTTAGCTGGGACTTTTCATCTTGACAAGAGACCACTATTCCTGTTGGGATATGAGTCATTCTTACAGCGGAATCCGTTCTATTTACGCTTTGCCCTCCAGGTCCCGAGGATCTGTAAACATCGATTTTTAAATCGTTTGGATCTATTTCTATCTCTGATTCTTCCTTTAGAGGGAATACTACAACTGAGGCAGCAGATGTATGAATTCTTCCAGAACTTTCAGTTACAGGAATTCTTTGTACTCTGTGCACTCCGCTTTCATATTGCAGATGATCATATGCCTTATCTCCTGTAATTTGAGCGATAATTTCCTTGAATCCGCCGCTTCCTGTTTGGTGTTTCGAAAGTATCTGTACTCTCCAGCCTTTTGTTTCTGCATATTTGGCATACATACGAAAAAGATCGGCTGCAAAAATGTTTGATTCCTCACCTCCTGTGCCTGCTCTAATCTCTAGAATGCAGTCCCTTATGTCTTTTGTATCTCTGCCTGATTCTAGCTCCTGCACAAGGTTTAAGGCTTCAGATTCTTTCTTTTCTAGGGTTTCTATGTCCTCCTGGGCAACTTGCAATAATTCCGGATCGTTTTCTTGATCTAAAAGCTCCTTTGTATCCTGAAGCTGGTGCTGAATTTTTTTCAATTCTTTGTAGGTGTTCAATTTCTCCCTTAGGTTGGAGATTTTCTTGGTCAGGAATTTTAACTTTCCAAAGTCCTTGAGAACATCTGGATCTAAAGCTTCGTTTTCAAGCTCAGTTATCTCAGCTTCATGCTGGCTGATTTTTTCATCTAGGCTTCTATCATCCATGATTTCAATTATATGCGAGGTACAAGTGAAAGTAAAAGGCTTAACCCCTTTTATATGTAAGTCAGATATTTCCGAAAATGCTACTTATTTTGAAGCTCCTTAAGCATATCCTTGAGGGTGACTTTCTTTCCGCCTTTTATACTGGATACCTTTGCTCTTCGTTTCTCTCTCTTCGCCTTCTTGTTCACAACTTTTGTCGATGCCGCAGCCTTTTTCTTATTTTCGAACTTCCTTACTAGGTTTTCGGTGTCAACAAGTTTTTGTTTACCTGTGTAAAAGGGGTGGCACGCTGAGCACAATTCAACATGTATCGTGTCCCTCGTCGAACCGCTTACAAATTTGTTTCCGCAAGCGCAAGTTATGATAGCTTTTGTATTGTACTGTGGGTGAATTCCCTTCTTCATTATGACTTCTCTAAAATAACTGAACCTCATTATACCACGAGATATATTTTTAGCAAGAACACGCTGATTATTTATATTTTGATTATAGCTAGTAGATTAAGATATAATTGAAACACTTTTAAATTCTTATCGAGTCGTTATGTCAGAAGAGGATGCAAAGGTTCAAGTAGAAAAATTGCCAGGTAAATATAAATCCTTATCAAAAAGTAACAAAACCGGCAAAGTTTTGAGTTCAACTGAAAAAATCGCTGTTGGAAGTTCTGCATTTATCGGGTCAATTGGGCTTGGTGCTGCTGGTGCGGTGCTCGGGGCATTTCTTTGGTATATTGTGGCTTCAGTAACTAATATTCAAATTGGTTATTTTGCAATCTTGATTGGTATATTTGTTGGTTTCGGGATGAAAATCTTGCTTAAGGGTACAAATTCTCTTATGTTGGGTCTTATCGCCGGAGTACTTTCATTGTTTGGTTTGGTACTAGGCAACTTTTTATTGTGGTCTTTGCAAATGCCTAAATGGACGAGAGAATCATTGGTTGAAGATTATGGCTATACCCAAGAGGAGGCACTCGAATTCAGTGATTCTCAAATCAGGGAGATATATCCTTTCGGGGATTATCTTAAGGATGATTTGACTTCATCGGAAGGCGGCAACAATCCAGTAATAAGCTGGGTTTTCTATTTATTAGCCGTGTATATTGGTTTTAGCAGGGTTTTTGATCTGAGGAATCCAAACAAGAGCATATAGAGAACACTTCGACAAGCTCAGTACCAACAGTAAACAGCTAGGGGTTTGTAGACATTTGACCTGTCCCGGTTAGAGGGATTTATCAAATTCATATATAAAAATTGGTTGCAAAGTGAATTGGCAAAATATATTAGTAGTAAGTTAGTTTACGCCATATGCGGATCAGCCTTTGGCTGAAAGTAGTAAGTAGACGTGCTTAGATATAAATTTTGTTATCTTTGTCGTGAACCAGCTAAAGGCCTTAGAAGTCGAGCGGCAATTCTTCAAAAATGAATCCTCTGTTTCGGCTAGTGAATTATTTAAACTCGCTACTTATTACTTTAAAAAAGCCGAGTTGGGATGCCCGCTTAAATCAGATGAGGTTCTTTCAAGCAAGAAAGCTAGGAGGCAAGAACAGCCAAAGTTGAAAAGCGCATTTTTCGCTGTAGAAGCCTTCAAAAAGGGCATAGAAGATCCAGATGAGTTGCAAATCATTATCGAGATTCTGAAGAGGTATGGCTACACACAGGGTCATAATATGAGGATAGCACAAGCAGCTCAAATCATTATGGATAAGACTGGTAGGGGAGGGTTTAGAGTTAGGAAACAAGAGAGAGGCTGGATGGCAATTGAGAGCGGAGTGGCAGTTATTGGAGATGTCTCGTCTAAATTGGAATTCAGGGAGTATTCTGGAGAAGAATTTGTGAAGAATATGAAGAGATAAAAGGATTTTTCGTAAGCACAGGGGGGTATGGCAATATAGGGGCGGAGATTAGATTGATTGATGGGCCAGAGCCAACCATTTCAGCGAAAGAATATAGAATTTCCCGAGGAGCAAGCTCCTTGGGTCTTATTAAGGTTACTAGCGGAAAAGTAAAACTTACTGATCTACATGGATTGGGTAATCCGAAATGGCAGGGAGTCAGTATGGATATTGAGCCCGGCAAATATCTGGTGAAGATGTTCTTGCTTGAGATACCGGACAAATTTACTAAATACGTCGCCATCTTGTGTAGAACAAACGGGGGTGTTCTAGACGAGGTGGAGTTTGAACAGCTGGAGTAGGGTTTTCAATTTATCAATTATTCGGTGCACAATGTTCAATCTGTAAAAGTCATTAATTCCTTGTTTTCATGATATAATTATTACTATATGGAAGAGGAAAGGAAGAGGAAATTACCTTTAAAAGAAGCTTTCAGTCAGTCTGTAGTGTCTCTTTCTAGTATTCTAGAACAGGGATCCTTACTCGGTTCATTTTCCTATTCTCAAGATGTTCAAAGAGTTGTTGACTATATAGGAACTCTTCCTAGCGATTTCCATGTTACGGAGACCAAAGAGAGTATATTCATCAGATCAACTACTGATGACTTTGATTTCCTCATAGTGGTTGATAAAAGTCAGATCAAGTCATATCACAAAACTGTCCCAGGGCATAAGATTTTCCTGGTTGATAGTGATAAAAGTTATGCTGTTGATATTATCCGTATGTTATCTCTTTACAGCGGATTGGCTGAGTCAACTTTCCAACTTTCCCTTTTCCTTCCACAATCGGGGGAGGCAAAAGGCCATGTGTCTGTTGCCCCGCTACCTTTATCCATGGAACATATTTTTATCATAATGCACGAGGTGGGACATGAGATTTCAATATTGGGAAGTAATGTCTATCGGTTTGTTAGGAGAATATCTGAACCTCAAGCTAGAGATATCATTCTTGCAGCTGAGGAGGATGCCTGGATGATTGCTGATGACTGTTTAAAATTGCTGAAAAGAAAGGGATTTATTCGTTACAAGGATGCTCATTTTAGGGGCCAGGCAATTTGGGGAATTAACAAGTACAGGGGTGAGGATATTACTGAAATTATCGAAACCGGGAAACGACCTGCAGCAGATGAATTAGCAGATGCTCAAAGATCTGCATTTCGCATTCACCTAAGATATTTGTTAGTGAGAACATTAGGCAAGTTTGGCAGGTGGTAGTTCTTAAATTCAGCCAACTATTCAATGTGCAGTGTTCAATTGGCTGATATCTTCTTTAAAGTTCTGCTGATTTTTCCTAACTTCCTGTATAGCATCGCAAGATTATCTTATAGACCTTAATAATCTCCTGAGAGAAATAGTATCTTTTGTGTTGGATAAGACGATGCCTCACAAGATCAGAGCTCAATGTCTTTGTGCTATAACTTACGAGTTGTTACCTCAATTGAAATTCTATATATAAGAGTTTTATTGAACCTGATAATTGTACATTGAAAAATTGAAAGTTACTGCCGATTTTGTTTTATTGTTTTCTATTAATCTGTCGGGACAGGAATATCCCTGCAATGAACATTAAACCAACAAGGATTATTATCGATCTCGGGCCATGATTCTCAGCCAGAGTTCCCATTACAAACGTTAGAATTATCCCCAGCAGTTCAACAATGAAACTTTTAATCGATAATAGAGTTGCTCTTTGATGTGAGAGTATGTTTTGTTGAATTTTTGCTTCTATTTTTACTTCAGTTATTCCGAGCAAAAAATTCATTGGTATAAGAAGCACAGCTATATATTTTGTTTGTACAGATCCAATAAGAAGCAGGAGGATTGCAGAAATACTAATAAGTTTCTCTTCCGGATTGGATTTCTTAGTAAAAAGCTTGAATGAAAGAATACCGCTTAATGCAACTATTATTTGGATCACAGCTTGAAATGCTCCTATGAATGTTATTGATAAATCAAAATCTCTTAGAACCAATGAAAGAAATTCATCAAAAGCTCCGTATACTCCCAGTGATAAGGAAATGAGTACTAGTAAAAATGTAAGAGATTTATTATTTTTAGTTTGTTTAAGCATCATCCAAAGATATTTAAAGTAGCTCTGTTCTTCAGTCGATTTATGTATAGGAGATTCAGAAATCGATATGATGGGAAGGAGACTCAGGGATGATGAGACAGCACTAAGAATCAAGCATGCGTTGTAACCCATTCTTTCGGCTAGTATCGCTCCGATGATAAGGGCAAATGTAGTTCCGATCAATCTTGAGGCATTTATTCGGCCACTGATGTACTCATAATTTTGCTCTTGTCTGATTGACTTAAGTTTATCAAAGACAAAAGCTTCAAATGTTCCGCTAGTTAACGAACTTTTCATTCCCCAGAATGCAAATCCGAGTGCGAATGCAGGGAAATTTTTCTGATTAAGCCAGATCAGGTACCCGATAGCATTAAAGATCTGTCCGAGAATTATCAATGTTTTTCTTGAGTACTTATCTGCGAGAAGTCCAGAAGGGAGTTCTAATGTTAAGGCAGTTAGTGACCAGATTATTAAAAGGTACGATATTTGGCTCAAACTAATGTTTGAGTCTAGAAACATTAAAGAATAAACAGGGTATATAAGAATAAATTCACTTAGGAATTTGTAAGCACAGAGTTTGGCCTGAAGAGTTTTTAAATGTTGTTACCTGAATCCTGAATTTATTTTCATAGAATTATTTAGATAAGAATTTGATTTCGTCAATTATAACATAGTCTGATGTCATTTCGGCCATAATGATTAAAAGAAGTAATTGAGCATTGTACATTGATCAATCGAAAAATTGATATTACTTCTTTTTTATCTTTTCTATAGCTTTTTTGATAGTCAACTCTTCTTGCTGTTTCCTTGCAAGGTCCTTTATCTGCACTGTTCCTTTCTTTATCTCATCCGGTCCGGCAACTATGACGTAACGTATCCCTTGTCTGTCGGCGTACTTAAACTGCTTATCGAGTTTAGCAGGTTCAAGGTAGGCAAAAGTATTTATTTCCTCCTTACGTAGTTTTTGTACAATTTCAAATGATTTGTCTCTAGTTTCCTCGTTGAAAATAGTTACCATAACATCGGTTTCTGTAGGTAGGGGAGGGAGCAGGTTCCAGCCCTTGAGGAATTCTACAAGTGTATAGTCTCCCATAGCAAATCCTGTTGCTGGTAATTCATAATCCCCAAAAATGTTTATCAGTTTATCAAACCTTTCTCCACCAAACATTGATCTGGTATTTTCAGGGTTCATGTCAAAAACCTCATAAACAATGCCGTCACTATAATCAAAGCCACGAATTATCGATGGAGAGAATTCACAGTATTTGTCTAGTTTGTATTTTTTAAGTAGCAGCGAAAGTTTCTTAAGATTTTCGTACCCTTTATTATTCTTTAGAATTTCTATAGGGATTATTTTTGCTAGGTCATTGAATTTTATGTCCAGAAATTTTTCTATTGTTTCAGATTGTGAACTTGACAAATCAAGCTTAGACAAGGATTTGAGAAATTCTTCTCTCTTTAATTTCGGTCGTTTATCCATTATTCTACGGGTTGCTGTTTGAGTCTTGTCGTCGAGCTTCAAATATTCTTTGAGAAGAGCCAGAATCAATTTTCTGTCACTGTAAAACAACTTGAATTGTCCCTCTCCAGCACCGAAATCTTTCATTATGTCGATGATTATCGAAAAGATCTCGTAATCAGCAATAACGTCATCAATACCGAAAACATTGACTTCAAGCTGGTCAAATTCTCTTCCGCGTCCCTTCTGTGGCTTTTCATATCGCCAGTTATTTCCAATCATAAACCATTTGATTGGTTTTGAAAGCTCATTGAACTTCTGTGCTATGACTCGAACGGTGCCAGGAGTTAGCTCTGGACGCATAGCTAGACGTCTTCCAGCTCCGTCGGTAAGGTTGAACATCTGTTCTTTTACGATCTCCTCTCCGGTCTTGGCGGCAAAGATCTCAAATGGTTCCAAGATAGGAAAACCGTATTCTTCGAAACCATATCTTTTACATACCTCTCTCCAGGTATCATAGATATAGTTCTGGATCCTCATGTCCTCCGGATAGAAGTCTCTCGCTCCTTTATAAGGCTGAGTGCTCATCTTTCTTTGTTTACTTTGTTTGTTCATAGATTGTTTACTGTTGTTCAAAAAGTTAGATTATTGTGGATACTTTGGTTTTTAAATTCGATAAATCGAATTCCTACATGCTATTGATTTTAGAAACTATTTGATAACTATTTGATCCTTTTTTTACAAATTTAACTATTTCAAACTTACTGATGTCGGATGTGTTCTTGACATGCTCTCCGGCGCAAGCCTGTTTATTGACACCTTTGATATCCACTATTCTGATTACTTCAACACTTCTTGGTACGATTGACAGATCTATTCCTATTTCTTCAGCTTCCTGTCTTGAAAATTCTGATATTTCAACAGGTATGTTCTTGCTAATTATTGCATTTACCTTGGCTTCAAGCAACTCCTTGGTAACGTTTTCAGGCATCGTATCGACTTTGAAGTCATATCTTACATCATCATCTCTTATCTCGAGAGATGTTGTTTTAAAGCCATTACACATTTTATCCAGAATCTGACCGAGAATGTGCTCAGATGTATGTAGTTGTGGTGTGAGACTAACTTTGTTCATATTCATTTTAATTTAATTATTAGATAATCAGATATGAATAAACAGGTAATTAAGTAACTTGATTGGGGTGGCTGGTGAGAGTTGAACTCACAACTTCCTCTTCCACAGAGAGGCGCTCTACCATTGAACTACAGCCACCAAATTATCAATGATCAATAAATACATATTTATAGGTCATTTATGTATATATTCCCATCGCTCAATCGTTCTACGCTTGCTTCAATCACTATTTCTCCATTTATTTTAGCACAAATACTTTCTCCTGAAGGCTGCTTCCACCAGCCATTCTTTACCGGGAAAGACAGTTGAGCTGATATCGTTCCCGTTGTACAGCCCTGCTCAGCTGTTATTGTTCCGACGTCTTTTATCCAGACAGTAGGCTTTGAGTTGTTGGGTTTATCCACTTCTATGATCCCTAAGCATAATACATTCTCTGTATACAACTCTTTATCTAGTTGTTTGAATATTTTCATAGTCTTCTTCTTTTGAATAGGTTCTCTAGTAACAAAATATGATATCCCCTCAAGATCTACTTTGTAGCCATCATTATTTCCTAAACAGTTTGCCTTCATTCTTTGTGGACGGTTTCTGATCATAGATAAAGGCATTTGGGTTCTGACGTATATCTTATTTTTGTCTTTATTTGCAATCTCAGATTTGAGTCTATTGCCAACAGTAATAACTTTGGTTTTTCCAAGATAATTTCCAAGAATGACAGGGCTTGCAAGAACTGCTCCGCCAGACAGTTCCTCTCCAGCCATATTCATAATACAATTGGCATTTTCTTCCCATAGAAAGGCGTATTGTTCTGCTTCAAGGTTTACTTTCTTCAGAATGATGCCCATAATCTTTTTCTTGCTTTCATAAGCATTCTTCCCGAGTATGAATCCGGTTCTGTTTCCTGCAGTGCTGGTTTTTATGAATTTGTAAGTTTGGTACATAGTTTTGATAGTTGTATAGTTAAATTGTTTAATCTCTTTCTATTACCGTAGTTCTGTCTTTAGTATGGCAATTTTTTTCTATGGTTGTTTTGTTAAATAGTTAGATAGTCAGATAGACATAAAGAATTACCGGCTTTCGCCGGTCTAAATTTGGAATACAAAAGGAAATAACCCGCGAAAGCTAACCTAGCGAGTTATGATGGTGAGATCTTATCATCTTTTCTTTAACATTCTTTACCATGATAAAGCAATTATACTATTTACAACAGACAAAAGTCAAGTGCGAGAAGTAGTTTGTTGTGCAGCATAAATTTAAATCATAGCAAACATAGTATATTTTCTTTTGTGATTTTAAAGTTATACGGTTTAGGCTGGTGTACTTTGATTTATCTTATCACTAGTAGCATTTGCCAATTTTTGATAGTTTAATACTATTTAGTATTGAATATTCGATCTCGAGTGACATTTTTCGATGATTGGTTGACATGAAAGAGTGGACATTGCAAATTTATGTATAAATATAGTAAATTAAACTAATGAAGATTAGAAATTCCTACAAAAATGGGAGTAGAATTTCCTTAGCTCTTGCCGGATTTTTCTTTCTGGGTATCTTTATACCTTCAGTAATTGGACTTGACGGATTTGATGGGGGCTTTGCCATATCTTTTTTATCATTCTTTCTTTTTCTCTCTACAATAGCTATCGCATTCTTACTTTATAGAACGGGAAAAGAGCAGGGGAGAATTCTTGAAAAAAAGGATATACTAGCTCATTGGATATATTCACAGCAATTTTGGCTGAAATATGCTGGTGAGGAGTATGAGCGGGACAGGCGTGGGAAGTTTTTCCTTTTTCTTACAGTAGCAGGATGGGGGGTATTCTTTGGGGTCTTGTTCCCCTTACTTGATAGCGAAGATGGCTTCATAGTAACTTATGCTATGTTTGGTCTAATTCTACTAATTGGCCTGGTAGCATTTCTAAGTATCAGAATCGCTCATAGGAAAAACATGCAGTCTTTGGGCGAGGCTTATATAGCCAAAACCGGAGTGATCATGAATGGACAAGTTGTTCTTTGGAATCAGCCATTAACAACTCTGAAAGAAGTTACTCTTTCGAAGGAAGGAGCAGTTGGATTCTTAGATTTTGAGGTTATGTCAGGCAGATCGATCTATAACATCAGAGTTCCGATTCCTGCTGGAAGTGAAGCAGAGGCTAAGAACATAATTAAACAATTTAACAGTTCTTTGACAGGTTAAAAGACTAGGATGCTGTGATAGGTTTTGTCAATGTAAAAAAAACATAACAGTAGTAAAACAACAACCTTTTCCTTCCGGAACAATACTTGAGACAAGCGTTGCTGCTACCGCAGTCATGTTGGCTTGGCCTGCTAAAGTTACATATTTTATACAGAGTCTATTGTACCAGAAAACCTGCTCAAAGAAGAAGATTAGCTGTCTTCAGGAACCAGCAGCCGTGTTTATCATTGTATTGAGAAGTAATACAAGAAAATATACAAGAGCTTAGATGTTTTGGGGAATATATAAGTGGTAGAGCATGGTGATCCAAATCGATAACTTTTTATTCTTTATGTCACAAACAAGTCTCATAGGTTTCTGAACTTGTTCATAATAACTCCTGATTGTTGCTTAGAATATCTAACAATTTTTTAACAGGTCCAATGCACATTTGCTTCTCAGCCTCAATTGTTAATGCTGCTATGTGAGGTGTTGTGTAGAGATTTGCAATTTTTATTAGTTCTGAATTAATATCGGGCTCGTTTTCATAGACATCAAGAGCAGCGGCCATAATAGCTTTGTTCTTTAAGGCCGTGATTAAATCTTTTTCATTTACAATTCCTCCCCTTGAAGCGTTAATAAGTATTGTAGTTTCTTTCATTAGGGATATCTCTTTTTCAGTAATAAGATTCTGGGTTTCTGGATTAAGTGGAATGTGGAGCGTAATGAAATCAGATTCTCTCCAGAGCCTTGAGAGAGAGCACTTTTGTATATTGAAATTTCTAAGTGCAGCTTGACCTAGGTATGGATCATAGCCTAATATTCTATCCAGATTCCAGGCTCTTAGTTTAATTGCTATTGTTTGACCAATAGCTCCACAGCCTATTATTCCTAGAGTTGATCCGCTCAATTCTCTGCCTATGAGTGTCCTGTCTCTCCATAGGTTTCTATCAAGATTAGCCATTTGAAGTATAATGCTCCTTGAAACAAGTATCATCATGCAAATAACATATTCTGCCACTGCATTTGCATTTGATCCAGGAGCATTTATTACTTCAATATTCCTGGATTTACATTCCTTACGGTCAATGTTATCAAGACCAACACCGGCACGAAGAATATATTTAACATCGGGGAAGTTTTGTAGATATTTATAGTCAATGGTAGTGTAAGTCCTCATAAACAGGGCTTCTGCTTCAAATCTTCTTACTCGCGTAAGCAGTGTGAAACCATTTTTTTGTAGCAGATTTATTGCTTCCTGGTCAATTTCTTTTGGTTCACAGATGTATATCTTCATTTCTTTTTTCCCGATATTTTAATATTTATTCTATTTTAACCTTCTTTCTACAAGCTCATTTGCGATAGTAAGTGTATTCTTCATGCTATTTTTATACTTCTCGAGGATCTCCTTGATGTTTTTCTCAATTACGCTTATGTTTCTAATTGCTTCCTCTTTTGTTCCTCTATTCATCTCGACAATTGCCTGAATTATTCCTCCTGCATTCACTATGTAGTCCGGAAGGTACAGTATTTTTTTCTTCTCGAGTCTCTCGATATCTTTATCTGGTACTTCGAGCTGATTATTTGCAGATCCGCAAATCATTTGGCATCTTAGCGAGCTGATTGTTTTTGAGTTTAGAATGCCTCCAATGGCGCAAGGGGAGAATATGTCACATTTTATGTTCATGATTTTACTTGGAGGAGCAACCATTACTTTCGGATACTTTTTCTTTATTGAAGCGATAACCTTTTTATCTATATCCGTCACGATGAGTTTTGCTGCTTCCTTTGTCAAGAATTCAACCATATATCCGCCAACATTGCCCAGTCCCTGGATGGCTATCGTTTTGTCCTTCAGAGATTTGGTTCCAAATAGATATTCGGCTCCAATTTTCATAGCCCTGATAACACCTTGTGCTGTTGTGTCTCCTTCGGTTCCTAATCCACCATATTTTTTAGGAAGTCCTTCTATGTAAGGACAGTTTTTCTTTATGATATTGCCATCCTCAAAGTCCATACCGAGATCAACTGCAGTACGGAATCTTCCGTCCAATTTACACATAAACTTTGCGAAACTTGTTATTAGCTTAGGTGTTTTCTCCTTTTTACTATTCCAGATAACAGCTTTTCCGCCACCAACGTTGGCGTTTATTGCTGCACATTTTTGGGTCATTGCTAATGAAAGATTGAAAGCATCCCAGAGAGCTGCATCCTCGTTTTTGTAGTTTCTAAGTCGAACGCCCCCCGAACACATTTCTCCGCGTTTTGTGCTGTTTATGGCAATAATTGCACGGAGTTTAGTTCCAGAATCATATTTAAAGTAGATCTCTTCACAGTTGTATTTTCTCATTAATTCAAAAATATTGTTCATAATATGTTTTAACAAAGGTAAGTTGAAAAATGGTTGTTTAACAAGAACCTAGTTTGGTTAAATGGGGAGGCTTAGACCTTCTAGAGATGGTTCTTTCTACTGCGCTTATTACTCTTGGTATATCTTTTTCTTTAGGTATGGCAATGTATGAGTCATACTTGGATAATCCCGCGTAGATAGAGGCATCTTTGAGAACAATCTTGAATTCTTTTTCTAATCGTTCGACAAATACTTTTGATTCTATACCATACCTTTGTGTAGAAAATAAAAGAAACGATGTTTTAGAAGGGTATACTTTCAATCCCAACTTTCTTAAACTGTTTTGAATTTTAATTCTCGATTTATTAATTTTTTCAATATTTGTAAGTGATTCTTGAGCATTTTCTATGGCTGCTATAGCACCAACCAGAGATAGTGTTGGGACATCAAAAGGAGCTATGGATAGCTCAACTCTAGAAAGGAAAGATATGATTTCCCCGGATGAAAGTATATATCCGACTCTAAGTCCAGCTAATCCAAATGTTTTTGAAAAGCTTCCGATGATTATAAGATTGTTGTATTTTTTAAGCAGGTTAATACAAGTTTGATTTGAAAATTCAGAGTACACCTCGTCAACAACGACAACTACTCCTAGTTCCAAGA
>JAQVGX010000100.1 GCA_028696515.1 Candidatus Dojkabacteria bacterium
GTTAAGATTACTTTAGTGAGCATTACTCACCAAATTTAACTTGTGGCTCAAGATAATTATTTTGAATTTGTAGATTATCGAGGTTAATGCTAAGTACCAAGTTCCGAATAAGTGACCTCTCTCTCCGTAGTGAACCACATAGGGTTCACTATAAGTCGAGAAGTTTATTGGTTCACGAAGGAGCACTGAACCCAACGTGGTTCAGTGAGCAATAAAAAATTCCAATTACTCCCACGCACTCCATAGTGAACCACATAGGGTTCACTACAAGACGAGAAGTTTATTGGTTCACAAAGGAGCACTGAACATAACGTGGTTCAGTGAGAATTTTGATACCCCAATATCCCCAGAAGTAATTTCAACTTAATTCTACAAATACATGTTTTTTACCTACGTACTTCTGAGTCTATCCGATGCAAAGTTTTATATAGGGTTTACGAGAGATATAAATAGAAGATTACTGGAACACAATCAAGGTAAAAGTGCCAGCACAAAACCAAGAAGGCCTTTCAAACTGATCTACTATGAAGCACATATATCAAAGCAAGATGCATTGAGGAGAGAAAAGTATTTTAAAACAAGTAAGGGGAAGAGCACATTAAGACAAATGTTAAGAATTGATTTAAAAAGTAATGGATGAAGAACTCCGAAGGACAAGTTCGCCTGCCCTGAGTTTATCGAAGGGAATCCCTGCCAGCGCAGGCAGGCCTCCCTCTCCGCTCTAAACCGAATGTAGCGACAAGCCCCGTCCACCCATCTCGAAACCCCTTGATGCTATTGACGTAATCGCTACACTAAAACCCCTAAACTCAAAATATAGCCTGTAAGGCGAAAAAGTGACTAAAAACCGATGTGGGGAAACGTCGTTGGTTCGAAGAAATAGAAAGACTTTTCACTAACTTTCCTTCTAGATGATTGGCTGCACATAGGAGAAATTCACTAGTTGCTTTTTTACTTACATTTTTTATTAATAAGTGCGAGTAATTACACAATAATTATTTTTGCTATATAATCGTAATGCATAGTTATTATGCTTTAGATTATATTTATGGAACAGGAAAATCTTCTAACAACTTCTGCCAATCTACAGGCATCTTGTCTAGAACTTCATTTTCCACTGGGCGGATTACCATTACCATTGAGTAAGAACCCTATGTATTATGATGGAAATATTTTTTTTGCACGTGTTATTGCCGAAGCAATAACACATGCCGAGCTTAGTAAAAGAGGACTACCACTTGAGAAAATGATATTAGCTGTTTCTACAAATGGTGTTAATGACTGGTGGATGGATGAATTCGGTTGGACTACTGATGAACGCGATTATCAGAAAATTATATTAATTTGGGATTTAATTAATGAGTGGGCTTATGAGAGGTTAATTTCTTTAGAAGAGGGAGTTAGTTTAAGAGTTAGAGATCCCGAATTGTCTTTAGTAATTTCATTTTATGAACATGTTGCTTACTCTATCCCAAAAGCCTTGAGAATGGTTGTTGTACAACATCTATTAGCTATCAATCTATATCAGGGGTTGACACTTTTCCAAGAGAGAGGTTTTAGAAGGTATTTAGGATTTCGAGAGTTGAGTGTCAATGACATAAATATGTTGAAGCGGATGCAGCTGGAGAAAGGGGGGATGATGGCGTTGTACGCTGCGTTGTTGCTTCCTTCATATTTTGATTTAAATAATTGTCTGCCTAGATCTGCTCCTAGTTTGGTAGAGAATTATCAGTTGTTTAGTAGTGGCGGTAGTATTTATCCAGAAGCAGGTATTATACGATATGCTGTTGATCTCGGAAGCGTTATTCAAATTATTGATGATTTAGAAGATTGTCATTTTGATTATCAACGAGGTGTGTTATCTCCAGAAAATTTTGACTCTGGAGCAACAAGATCGAGATTAGATTTATCAACTCAAATCGTTGAGAGAACAAGGATTAGATTGTTAGAGTTGGCCACACAAAGAAATGAATCTCAGTTACATAATGCTTTATTTACAGCAACCGAAAGGTTAGCAATGGAGATTGCAGAATTTAGGGCACAAAGAGTTTTAGTCAGGAATAGATAGTAATTATAGGAGGTGGACTAGGGATAATGCTAACTTAGAATTTATGAAAGTTTTCCCTTTTTTATACTGTCTCAAATGTCTCATTTTTTGTGTAATGACTTTAGTTCATAGATTCAAACCCCATATATTACGACAGATACAGATAAAAGTTCTCTTTCCTAAAACTCTCTGCATCACATTAGCTGTATATATTTCTTTGCTTTTGAATCTAATTTGCTTGCCAACTCCTCCCCAATTTCATATAGTATCAAGTGTAGTTTCGCGTTTTATTTATTAGCTGTGGAATATGGATATAAACAAATTTAATAAGAAATCCCAAGAATATTTGTCTAAGCTTTTTTTTACATCATCCTTTGACCAGAATGATAATCAGCAGTTTGGAGTAATCAAAGAGCCAGTTAAGTTAAGCGGTATCAACTTTCAACCCTATTTTTTCAAAGCGTTGACTGGATACGAACCGAATAAGCAATCCAATACCAGAGTTCTTTATACTTTCTACCTACTTATACCCCCAGAAGACATTAAAAAGAAATTTTTGGATGAGTTAGCCAAAAAAAATTCTGAACATGAATACGATGAGAAGATCATAGGAGAGTATTATTCACCTATGCACCCTGAACAATCTGACTTCAAGGAACTTATCAATGACTTAACCAACTTATCAGAAAAGAGCCTTTTCCCTGGAAAAGATTACCACTTTGCTTTTCATCTCGTTTGCCCTACAGCTGACTACAATTTTGCTTTGATTTTTGTGGAGACAAGCTCTATAGCAAAACTCAGCGAACAATATGAAGATGAGGTTCCATTTGAAACTTAGAAAATCTGCTGTCATCAAAGTCTCTGGCGCAAAGAGCGAAAGGGACCTATACCTGGTACGATAAAATCGCCTTTTTGCCCTTAGGCTAAAAGAGCATTATTCTAAAATCGGATTGGTCACTCCCTAGAGGGTTTTCATTATTGCTAATTGCTCCTCTACACCTTCTTCCTTCCCTCTGCCGCCACCTGCAAAACAGTCGCCAGCACGATGATTCCGCCGCCTATTCCCTTTATCAGGACAAATTCCTCACCGCCAAGCGTCCAAGCAAACAGCCCCGCAAATACGGGTTCCAGGGTAAAGATCAGAGATACTGTAACCGGAGATACATATTTTTGGGCAAGAAGCTGTACACCATAGCCGTACAATCCGGAAGTTATCGCCAGGTAGATGATGGAATTTAGTGCATACTGAGAGCCAATTCCGAAGTCCAGTCCGAAAATGATGCCTGTGAAAACGGAAAGTACCCCGACCACTAGGAGCTGTTGAAAATGCAAGATGTATGGATCAGATGATTTCTTAATATATTTGTCCGCAACTAAAATGTGAAGTGCGCCTGCACATGCTGTTATCAAAGTTAAACTATCTCCCAGGTTGAATTCTGAAATGCCTCCTGTGAGAATCCAGAGACCGGCTATTGCCAGACTCACTGTGAGCAAGCTGATCCATCCCGGATTTCTCCGAAAGAAGATGAATGAGAAAATCGGCACAAAAACAACCAGCATCCCGGTTATAAATCCCGAGTTTGAAGCTGAGGTGTAGTTCAAGCCTAGAGTTTGAGGGATGTAGAACATGAACAGGACAGCGCCCAACAAAAATCCTTTGCGAAAATTCTGAAGTAATGCCCTTCTTGAGAATACGAGGTACATACCTAAGGGTAGAGCAGAGATCAAAAAGCGGTAAGCCACAAGTGCAACAGCATTGACAGTATGAAGACTTTCCTTTGTGACTATAAACGATGACCCCCAAAAGATCACTACGCTCAAAAGACCGATATCAGCCGGAAGCTTCTTGTTTTCTTTCATGCCAACAATTTTATCAGAAAAGAAGCAAGTGTCTACCGCTTGAAGAGTCTTGGCGCCGAGCCAGCATCTCTGTGAGAAACTCCATAAGCTTTTCTTGTTTTTACAGCTCTTATGCTATAATCTCGCTCACTAGTTGTTCTAATCATGCTTAAATCTTTCAGCAGAATATTTCTCTTCAACAAACTGTTCTCAGCTATAGCATCCTTGAGAATAGTTCCGACTTCTTCCCTCCCGCAGAAACAAGAATCAGGACAGGTGACCTTTTCTTCTTGGTTTAAATGAAAAACAAAAGCCTCGTATAGCTCAGCAACAACAGAATTTCGGACACATCTGAATCCACACCCAAACATACTCTATAGGCGCTATATATCAACCAAATTTCGATTATAATATTGATATCTTTTTTAAAAGAATATATATTATTGAGAATGCTATAAAAAAGATATCTATTTCATTACGATAACCTCATGAGAAACACCTCTCTTTTCATCTTAAACAAACTCTTTTTAATTCCAGTGTTTTTTGTGGTCTGTTTATTCGGTCTTGAAATACTAAAAAAAGAAGCCTACGCTGCAACGCTTGTGGTTACAAGTAACGCTAATAGCGGAGCAGGAACTCTGCGACAAGCATTGTTGGATGCTTCAGACGGCGATACGATAACATTCAATCTTGGAGCTGGAAGCGAAACGGTAGTAGTGAGCTCGACTCTTTATACATGGTATGGAGAAAATATTACTATTGACGGAGATAATACTGAAGGAAGCGGAACAAATATTACGATTCAGGTAACTACTCCTGGAGTTTCAGCATATCCGGCAATAACCATTAATTCTGGTTCAGGCAAGACTTCTACTTTACGAAATCTGACACTTCGCGGAGGAAATGATTCTTCCGGTTCAGGCGGTACAATTTATATGTATTCACAAGGAGCGTCACTTGTACTGGATAACTGTACTGTAAGAGAAGGCAGAGCTCGTTTCGGAGCCGGACTATGGGCAAACGGTTTCAATTCGTTGACTATAACCAACAGCACATTTACGAACAATACAAGCCAGGAACACGGAGGCGCAGCCAGGATAGACAGTTTTACCGGTACAGTAAATATTTCCAATTCAATTTTTACAAACAACACATCCACGGCAACAGGAGGAAACTATTATGGGGGAGCTCTTTATTTCCAAAACAACTCAACACAGGGAACTGTAAATATTGACAAAACCACAATATCAGAAAACTCCATTTACATGAGCGGGGCAGGTATTTACACTTCCAGAGTGGCCAATCTCAATATCTCGAACTCAACGATAAATAACAACACAACATCATTCTCAACTGCAGGCATATATTCA
>JAQVGX010000101.1 GCA_028696515.1 Candidatus Dojkabacteria bacterium
TACAATATATTTCAATAAGTAGAGTTTCTTTGTCCATTTCGGGCAGTATTAATAGTTTAAGTCCATTAATACTATAGATTCTCTACTTATTTTTAAAGTTCTTATCTAATTCACACATTAGGCAATAGTTTATTATTATGGAAAGTAGCAGCAGTGAGTCTGTATACAAATCTAGGTTTGAAAGCGATATTCTGAGTATGAATTCTGAGTACAAGAAAAGAAGAGTTGGGGTTGAGCAGTTGAACAGTAGGGGTAAATCTGGAGTAATAACAAAGATTATGTCATATATCCTGGCAGCTATGACATTCCTGATGCCTTGGATTTTCAGTCCCTTTACCTATGAATACTATGAGACATTCAAGAATACTTTCCTGGTAATTGGCGTTGTCCTCCTACTTATTTTGTGGGCAGTCAAGGTAACCTACAGCAAAAAGCTTGTCCTAGCCAAAACACCCTTTGATATTCCTATAATTATTTATTTGATTTCACAAGTAATATCAACCATATTTTCTATATATTCACAAACAAGTATCTGGGGATATTTTTCTAGGATGACTGGAGGGCTGATCATCAGCATCACTCTCGTTCTTCTGTATTATGTTATTGTAAACAACCTGGCCAAAACACATTACATAAAGCTCATACTTAGAAGTTATATCATATCTATTGTTCTTCTTGCCCTTTTTACTGTGCTAAACAGTTTCGGGATGTTTTCAGGACTCTTCGAAAGCATCGCAGAATCAAATCCGTCACTTTCAGCACTCACTACTCCAATTTTTACACCAGTAGGAAGTACGAATACATTACTCTATATGTTTATCTTTTCGCTTCCCCTGGTACTTTCACAAATATCAGATAACGTAGAAGAAAATGCTCTGGAGCAGATTCTTGAAATCGTATCTGCTTGTTTATTGCTTTTTGCAATAGGAATTAGTTCTATAATCTCCAATTCGATATATTTGGTTTGGATTCTGGTTTTTATCATTGTCGGTGTTTCCTTGTTCTACAAAGTTACAAAAAATAGAAATGCTCTGGTAAAATTTGTTCCTGTTATACTTTTTGCTCTTTTCTCTTTATCCTTCTCAGTAATTCCGAATTTGAGAGATGTAGTCTCCAAAAATTTCAGCTTCGCGGGATATACTTCCCCTCCTTTTGATACTACATGGGCAGTAGTAACCGGTACATTTAGGGCGCACAAAGTTTCAGGCTTTCTGGTCGGAACAGGTCTTGATACTTATGTCTACAATTTTCCCCGCTTCAGACCAATAGAACAAAATTATCAGCTGAACTGGCATCAGAATTATACAAGGAGTACAAGCCAGATTCTGGATACTCTCACAAATACTGGATTGATAGGTTTTTTGGCCTTTGGTTTGCTTGCTGTAATGCTTGTTTTGTTCATACTGAAAAATATCATAAAAAAGAACGAAAACAAGGATAATTATCTCATGTCCGGTCTCTCCTTTTCGGCAATAATATTTCTTATAATCAGCTTTCTAACAGTATTCAATGCGGTGATCATGTTTGCATCCTGGCTTGTTTTAGCCTTACTAGTATCAGTATATTTTGCGCAGAGTCCCGGCGCTAAAGAGAAATTTGAGTTTGCCTTTAAGATATCGAAAAACTCCACTAAAGGTGATCAGGGAGAAGTTTTCCCATATGTGTTCTCATTTGTCGCAAGTACTGTGCTGATAATTTTTTCCTTTTTTGTTTTGAGAAATTTTGCCGCTGAAATACAATACAAAAAATCTCTCGTAGCCGCAGGCTTTGGTGCTTTTGAAGAGGCAAACGAGAACATAGTTGGCGCTATCAATAAGAATGATAAAAAGGATTATTATCACAGGCAGCTTGCCAACCTCGGCATTCTAGTACTTAGAGACAACGCAAAAAACCTTAAAAATGATGAAAATGCCTCTGTCATTATGTCAAATAATGAGAAGGTCATAAACGATGAACTGCAAAAAGCTATTTTACTCAATCCAGTAGATTCAGTGAACTGGGAAACTGCAGCAACTATTTATAAGCAGCTAATAGATCTGTCTGGAGGGAAACTCTACGGAGCAGAAACATTACAAGCCGTCTCAGAGGCTGTTGCCAGAAATCCTTATAATCCTGACAATTACATTATTCTAGGATACATTTATCAGTTTAATGAAGACGAGGAGCTTCAAAAACAGGCAGAACAAATATTCTTCCGGGCCTATTCTCTTCAACCTAGCTACCCCCTTGGAATCTTCGCATTGGGAAACTATCTAGAGTTTGTAGAAAACTATGATGACGCACTAACATTATATGAGAATTCGATTTCTCAGTACTACCAGGAACAATCTGACGTTAATAAACTATTGAGGGATAGGATAGATGCCGTAAAAGCAAAACAAGAGGGGAAGACGTCAAGTGAAGACACTACCCCCCCAACCAATGAGGATATAACAGACGACGTCAAAGATAATGTAACCCCTGACGTGGAGAATACTCCTGAACAAAATATTCTTACAGAATAGAAAGGGAATGTCGATTCCCAAGGTAAATTTATATTGATAACCTGAATATTTTTTACACTAGTTTTACATTGGTCGTGTATCAAAGTTTACTCGTTACAAATGAATAATACTTTGGAGCTGGAAACACTTACAGCTAGTTAGCAAATAAGTTTCTTGTTTTTCATACTACTTATCAGTTTTGAGAAGTTCGTTACATCACTTGCTCATACACTTATTGGCCACAAACTCAATACCTTATCGCTGGGTAGTAGAAAATGAATTCAGCATACTTATCTGTTGTCCCTTGTATCTGTGCTATCCCTGAGAACTTAAATACAGGCTGGATATACTGTGTATAATCATCTATTGTATAGTAAATCATTTCAACATCGTTCAATAGATACGCTTCTATCGGAATAGTAAAATCGTTTTGGAAAGGATCTCCTACAGATGTTCTATACAGTGATCTAAGATAACCATTTCCTTTTTCTAGTTCCTCCCAGGCTTCACCTACAGTTAAAGTGCTATAAACAGAACTTGATTCGATCTCCCAGTCAATATAACTAAGTTCAAGTATGTCATTTGTTCCACTTGTCCCTTTTAGTACAGCATAATTATAACTTTTCTGAGGTTCTATAGTGTGTAAATAGTATGATATTCTCAAACTATCAAGATTCTCCTGGACATATTTACGCTGATCTGAAGTACAGCCAGCCGGGACAAACGGTGTCACTCCCTCAAGCTGCTTAAAGAAATCTACCCTGACAAAATCAGCCTCGGAAGCAGAAAAAGCTTTAATAAAATTGAAATTACTGTCCATTTTGAGATAAGTTGCCACAGCCTCAGCTGTATCCATTTTTGCCCCAGCATAAGTTTTACGGAAGAGGTTTCTTGCAGATGCAATATACGGATTTTGATCAACTAAGATGTAATTATCATTTGCTATCCATTGAGTATTTTTATAATTTGTTGTTATCTGGACAGTATTGTATAACTCATTTATCTTAAGAGTTGACGTATCTCTTTTCCATTTCAATTCGCTTGTTGACAACTTCTGCATATTCTCTCTAAATCCCAAATTTGTAGCTACCTGGATTGCATCATCCTGAGCTGTTAAAGATTGTCTGGGGGTTTTTGTCTTGTACACATTCACAAACGAAACCATCTGCGGAAGCTTGTCCAGATCGACTTCATATCTGGGAGATTCATCTTGAGAGAGCTCATTGCCTTCAAGCTCCAGGCGCGGCAATTGCCCAAACTTGTTCTCGGCTACAGCCGGATAGGGATTACATGGCGGAGGTTCACCTTTGATTAATTGAGATACAATAGAAATGATAACAATAATAGCAATCATCACACCACAGCCCAATGCTATTTTCTTTGCAGTCTTTGTTGATTCTTCTAGTTGTGATGCCATAATTTACAAAACTTTTAAACAAGTGATTATTTTATCACAATTTTACTTAGATCAAAATCACCCGAAACTGGAACTACCTCAATCCATATAAGACCTCGATTGATTGGGATCTCTTTCCCTGACTCGTCATAAAACTTTGTTCTTGCTGTTCTTGATTCCTTTTTCCAGATTCCTTTCATCTGCTTACTGTCAAGAAATATGTCGGCATCTCCCGTACCGACTGTAGTAAAAACAATTCGCCCATTCTTATCTCCTGTCGGGCGGTATGGTACATGTTGAATTATGATGGTTTTTACAGATATTTGTCTGTTATAATTATCGTCAATATGTGGCTTCCCGGCTAAGTAACGCAAATAACTATTGCTATCTCGTTCATAAACCCATTTTACCTTATAGCTTTCAGAACCTAGGCTCAAAAATTCAATAGAAATTTCCTGGGTTAGCGATCTGGAATCCTTTGAAGCATCTTTCTTGAACTTCAAAGACTCGAGAGAACTGGGACCAACCCATCCAAGAGTTTCAGCATCAGCCCAGAGTGTTTCAGTTTCAGAATAAGCAACATGTTCCCAGGCGATACCTTTATTGAATTTATCTTGGTCTCTCCAGAAAACATCTCTTCCATACCAACTGTATGATTTGATATTGTATTTCTGTATGTAACTCCTTGCGTCCGCCTCTGGATCAATCACTTCTTCCCAAGGTTCATATCCTGCCTGGCCAATATTACATACCGGAGGATCGTCATACTCCGAAGACCAATCAAGAAAATATGTCCTAAGACTTCTTATGGGTCCAACTTTTTTTGCTTCCTTACCCCAGAATACAGCTGCAAACCTAGTGATACCGCTTTCAGCCAGTGTTTCATAAACGAGATCTGCATCAAGCAAACCCGCTTGAGGACGGGCGTCAGTATGATTTTCGATTATTACAAAAAGTGGTCTCCTTTTCTTAAGTTCTGCAAATTCTTTTTTTGTATATAGTTCTCCATTGATTGGATTTTCTTGATCACGGATCTCTGGTGGAGGAGGCAGTTCACTTAAGAAAGATAATCCTTTGGCATTCTCTACTTTCAACAGCCTAAATGAAGTATCTATTTCCTTATGTCCTGGCGTAGTAACTATGATATACCCATAGATAAGTGCAACTGATGCTAATCCTCCGATAAGTATAATCATCCCTATCAGCATGAACTTGTGTGATGACGACATCTTAACAAAGTTAGCCTTCCAAAGTCTCAGTTTACTTCGTATTCTCTCGCTGAGGCCTTTCTTCGGAATATTTATATCAGAATTCTGCTTATCCGATTCATTTATCTCAACACTTAAT
>JAQVGX010000102.1 GCA_028696515.1 Candidatus Dojkabacteria bacterium
CACAGCACCAAATGGAACCTTGCACTGGTTACTACTACAAACGCACTTACATCGCCATTGATGGACCAGGTTCAACCGGAAAGACCTCAATGCAAGGCGCCATCCATTCCCATCCACAAACTCTTGTCCCTCGTTTCAGAAATACTTTCACCTTTCAATTGTTGGCAGAACCTCCAAGTTGGAGTTTTTTGCATGATGCCTCTCCCTATGAACTTATTACCTCTGGAGCACTAAGTGATCCTGAATCTATCCTTTTAGCACTTGCAGCCTTTAGAAGAATGCTATGGGATGGTGTTACATCGGATGGGGCGTCTCTTAGTCCTAGTTATATTTCCATGCTTCAATCATCTCAAACATTAATCTGTGCTAGCAGATCCCCCCTATCACACGTATATCAAGGTGTTTACCCAGAAGGCCCATATCCCAGATCACAAGAAGTGTTCATACAGCTTTATTCTCCTATGCAGACACCAAGAATTATCCCTTTTCCAGATAACCTTTATATATTAATTCCGGACCCACAAAAACAACAGGCCAGGTTGAGGTCTAGAATATCAGCTGCCGGAGGAAAACTCGAAGATGTTCATGATAGTCCTGATAAACAAGGTCAAATCATACAAGGATATGAGTCAATGACGAGCGTTATTAGAGACTGGCCTGGAGTTTACAGAATCCTCTCACAAGAAGTTGTAAATACATCTTTTATATCTCTACCCTTTCTCATGTCATTAAAAGTACTAACAACATTAGTTGAAAAGGGGAGCCTCACTAGATATTGTAGTCCTCAATTTTGGGGATCTATTTTCTATGGTGCTACTGATCATATCTATAGAGTAAATTCTGATAATAGATTCCAGGCATACTTTTTCCCTCGCTGCATCAATGTACTTATCGATTTCGGTGAAATTAAACGTTACTTTCCCAACAGATATGGTATCAACTATGGTGATCTAGGATGTATAAATTACGGAGATTCCTTGATTCTAATATCAATTGAACAGCCTTCTCTAATTGATTGGGTTGAAGCGTGTGACCTAGCCAGAGAGGCTGCATCTTCAAATGAACTTTTCAGAGTCGATGAAAATACTAGATATGGCTGGAAAAATCTATATAAACGATACGATACTGAGAGAGCCTGGAGAAACATAACCTGGTAAGATCCATCTAAACCTGCCTTGAAACGAATTCACATAATCTCCACCTTTTTCAAAACCTTCTCAGTCAACTTTGACAACTTGTACCTCTTAAGCTGCTTAATCGGAACCCACCTAGCCTCTTTTGCATCATCCCCGGCTGATGGTTCAACTCCCCTGGATTGAACCGCCTGTTTCAAGCCCCTGATTGAAACAATCTTCGCCCTGTAATGCATAAAAATACATCTCCACTTCTTCACAAAACCCTCTTCAAAGAGTATCGGGAGCTCCTCTTCATCAATCCCGATAAATTCTAAATTCTTAATTCTCAAGTTTGTTTCCTCCATGACCTCTCTTTTTAGTGCCTCCTGTAGACTTTCATTACCCTCTACTCCTCCTGATGGAGTCTGCCATCCCTTCTGCAAAGTATTTTTCTTACGAACCAGAAGAATTTCATCATTTGAATTGGTGATTATCCCATTAACCACAATTCTTCTTTCAACAGGCTTGTATTTTCCGTATTTCAATAAGTATTTTTCATACTTGTCTTCCAAGTAATCTGTCTCCTCTTTTAATCTGTCACCTACCTCTCCAGGTGCCCAGCTGATCGGCTGGTAGTTTATCTTTACAAGTCCCTCAGAATAAGGAACTACTTGGATGTGCAGGTGCCCAACGGTTTTTTGAGCCTGTCCCAAAGCTCCTTCACGATATATAAACCAGAGGTTTTTCTTTTTGAATACCTTCCTCAGAACTTTCTTAGCAACATACATGACACCTCGCAGAGCTTCCCATTCCTCATTAGTAAATTCTTTTACATACTCGATATGTCTTCGTGGAATTATCAACAGATGCGCATCAGTATAGGGAAATAGATTTGTAGTTAATACAACTCCATTCTTTTCGAAGATAATATATCTGTCCCTCAAATCACAGAAAACACATTTGCCAACTTTCTTCCAGATATCATCATACCAGTCCCAGCTTCGAGCGATTTTATTCTTCAGATCAAAGATGTTTGTCTGAGGATTGTAGTATTTTTTTCTTGCCATTTTTTACTTCTACGAAAAGCTAAACAAATCCTGCTTAGTTATTCCTTCTCAGAGAGTATAACATTTTCAATATTTCTTCACCTACAGATAATAACTTATTGATAGTTTTATTATCAACCGAATTCATATCCTTGATAAGTAAAAGCATGTTTACGACCTCTAAGGTCGAACCCCTCGCTATTGAGTAAAAATGATTTTGGTCATTCTTTGAAGAGCGACCACTACCTTCTGCTATGTTATTAGTAATAGATAATGACGCTTTTATAAGCTGTGGAACCAATGTATATCTAAATTTACTAGGAAAATCGTCGCATAGATTAAAGATTTCTTTTGTAAATAAATGAGACTTTTCCCAGACGTTAAGACTTTGAAATCTAAACATTTTGTAGAAGTAATATATAAAATACATTTTCTGGAATTCTAAATAGTGGGGGTGTTATCTGTTTTATTGTTTCGCTGTTTAGCAGTTTGCTGATTAGCTGATACTACTTCTCTTTCAGCGGCTTCTTGCGCATTTTCATAAACTCCTTGAATACGTCTCCCATATGTGCTCCGACAACTCTCTCTATTATTTTTGTTGTTGAGATATATGGAGATTGCCGTTCAACAAGTTTTACCTCACCTCCATATTCTTTAACAGTTTTATATTCCTTGGATTTCTTAAATTCATCATTCCATTCTTCACCGACAGTTACAAAAATATCCGGCTTTAGAAGTCCAAGCACAGGCTGGCAGCTTGGAGTGGGAATGATAGTCACATAATCAACAGCCCTCATATACGTAAGCCCTTCAGACCTTATCATCTCATCCATAATCGGCTTATTTTTCCCCTTTACCTTTCTAATCGACTCGTTGCTGTTCACTCCGACTACAAGTAAATCTCCCTGCTGCTTGGCTTTCTCGAGATACCTCATCTGGCCGACATGCAACAGATCCCAACTACCAGCTGTGAATACAATTTTCTTATCCTTGTATTTCTTTCTAAGCTCCAAAAGATCAGTAGTGTCAACATATTTGCCGTTTAAGCGCTCTTGCGGGCTCATGTTTATATCTCGCAAAATAATATTTGAAGAATTTCTCTGCGGAGTTATCATAATTTAAATCGCTTCAAACGTCAAATATTTTAAATATCGTTGCCAAATACTTCAGGAAGTCTTGTAGTTTCAATGTTTCTATATCATTGTGCTTTCAAATCTCCACGGTTCAATATCTTCAATTTACGATAATTCTAGGCTAAAGATCAAAGAGAAGATTCTCTTGACTGAACCCGCAAACCGGACAGTAGAAACTTGCCTCCGAATAACGAAGTGCACAGCCACAATCAGGACAATAATCGTCAAAGTTCTTTTCAGGAGCAGTTTTATCTATACTTTTTGCATAACTATTTCTATCTTGCATCTCAGGTATGGAAATTGTATAGAATATATTTGAACTTGCTTGAGTTTTCTTGGAGGGATTTTGGACAGGAAGTAGATCTACATACTTCCCTGAAGTCTAAGAATTTTATGGTAAACCAGTAACTCGGTTAACCTCATACTTATTAACTTTGATAAATCAGAGTTGTTATGAGCTGGCCCCCATTTCATGTTAACCCTTATAACAGATAGCATATCTGCTATCAGTGCCGACGAAGCAAGTTGTAAAGGGGTTTTTATGTGGACGGCTTGGTTGAGATGAGTCGATACCGCACCTTTTACGACAACTGCTGTCTCGGGCAGAATATCAGCCAGAACCAAATCTATCAATCTCAGAGCTTGAGCATCATCGAGATGCGGATTTCTTACCTCCGACCTTCTGTGATCCACAAGGCTCCTCTCCCTAAGAATACGTACCGGTAAATCCAGCACCAATATTCTATTTCCGCTTCTCAGCATCGCTTGACGCATCGAATCCATATAGCTGAAAAGGTAAGCTCGAACAACATCAACAACTTCTGTGCCAAGAGTTACTGAGGCTTCGTATTCCAGTGAATCTTTCAATTCAGGATAATCTCGCAGGAAATCATTTACTCTGTTCCTAGCCGCTACTGAGGCTAAACAGGCAACCCCAGCAGTATCAATAAACCCATAAATAGTCTGGTTTCTCGGATGAGCAGAAATGAACCGCCTAAATCTTTCATATAACTGATCAATGGGATCTAGCCTGCTTAGCATGTATTCACTAAACGTTTCTCGGGCTGAGACTATATCACCTATACTTTCATATAATTTCAGCCTTTCCATAAGACCATCTCTTTTACCTTTCAAACTCGGACTAGCCAGAAGATCATATCCTTCGTCTACCCATACTCGGTCAGCATGCCTATATACTCTAGCAATACTGGAAATTAAAGTACTTTTCCCACTCCTCGGGCCGGGACTTGTCATCGTAGTCAAAAGGTATTCCGTATTAACAAATCTTTGTACATCTGCATTCCAGAGAATTTCCCGTAGAGCTTCATTTGCCTGCCCAAAGAACTGAGAGTTATAGTAAGCAATCGCGGTTTCCAATTCTCTACTATCTATATAGTACCGCCCTCCATACAGACAAGGTTCATAATACCTAGTGCGATAGGAAGATTTCCACGCATCCGCAAACATTCGTATATCGTCAATTTCATTTTCTTGAACACTTTGCCGGTAACCGCCTGAAAAGTAATAAGAAAAAGCAATAGCTTCGTATTCGAGAACCTGTAAAAATTTCTCCGCATTAGTCAAATAACTTTCATCACTACCAACCGATAGACAAGAAAACATACGATCCCTGGTAATCTGCAAAACATAGGATAGAGAAGTCACAATCCCCAACTGGAAAGCCGTATTATTTCCGAGATAAGATTCAGCATCTGAACTGGATGGCATTACCCTATGCATAAACCTCTCTACCGCAAGCATCCACAAATAATAATCAAGGGATTCCCCATTAAATAATTCACCTATTTCTTCATAATAGGAAATACATGCATCTACCTGTTTGTCGATAATCATTCTTCCCTCAGC
>JAQVGX010000022.1 GCA_028696515.1 Candidatus Dojkabacteria bacterium
TTTGTCATTTGAAATCAAAAGTTAACATACACAGGGGTCTTAGAATTGATAGAAAAAAGAAAATTATCGAAGAGCTTTTGAGCCAAAAAAGTAGTTAAAAACCCACACATTTTTTTAATTACGCCGCATATTGAATATCGTTGTTACAAATCTTTATCGAAGCGAGCTAAGACCCCCTCCAGCCTATCCTAGAATGGCTGTAAACAATCCAACTCTTTATGAGAAGATCCAAAATCTAGATGAAGAAAAGAGAGAGCTTTTAAAGGAATATAGAGAGAATGATCTTAGAAACTTTCGCAAGATCACTTTTGTATCATTAATCCCTCTTTCATTTGTATCATTTGCAGGCGGCTATATCATAGCCGGACAAATGCTAAGTCCTCTGAAAGAATTGAACAAAAAGATCAAGAATATAAACGTAAAGAGTTTAAAGGGAAAACTTAGATATGCAGACAACGAAGACGAGATAAGTGAGTTGATAAAAAACTTCAATGATATGATAGCTAGATTGAATATTTCCTTTGAGGCACAAAAAGAGTTTATAGAAAATGCCTCACACGAACTCAAAACACCTCTAGCTATTATTCAAACCAATCTCGATTCGATTCTTCTTGATGACAAAATTTCAAAATCAGATATATTGTCCTTGGTAGAAACATCAAAGAAATCAATAAAATTTATGAATAAGCTTACAGAAGATCTCCTTCTTCTTGCCCTACTTGAAAACCACATAAAAAAGAAAAAAATTGACTTGAAAGAAATAGTGAAAGAATCCCAAAGAAACTTAAACAAAATAGCTATTGATAAAGAAATCCGGCTTGACCTTACAATAACAGGAAAGGACTTCGTCACTCAAGGCAACTCAGAACTCCTCCAGCGAGCAATCATGAATCTTATCGAAAATGCAATAAAGTATTCACCAGAGAAATCAACCGTGAAGATAGAGATGGGAACCAAAAATGACAGAATCATAGTAAGTATCATAGATCAGGGTGATGGAATTGGAAAGGAAGACCACAAAAGAATCTTTGAACGTTTCTACCGGGTTGACAAATCAAGATCGCGTCAAACAGGAGGAGCAGGACTGGGTCTTGCTATAGCTAAAAAAATAGTCGAGCTTCACAAAGGAAAGCTGATACTCGAATCCAAAAAGAGAAAAGGCAGTACCTTTACAATAAGTCTTAACAAGAGGGAGGATTAGTAGTCATCAAGCTGCTTAGGCTGCTAGCTGTCTGGTCACTTATATCCTCAATTGCCTAATCTCTTCTTCAGCTCAGCCATTTTAAGCTCTCTTCCTACCATCATTTTGTTGATTTTACTAAGTTCTTGATTTCTAGCTCTCAGCTCCGCTTCCAATTTTCTTCTCTGCGTCACCTCACGAATAACCAACTGGGCTACTTTTTCCCCGCTATAGTAGAAATAACTGGCAGCGACTTCTCCAGTAAAAACGTCCCCTATTTTGGGTACGAAATCTACATCTATATTGACAACCTTCTTGGTCTTCAATTCTTGCATGATTTGAGTTAGCTTACATGAATTATTCTCTGTGCATAATTTTTCTATTTTCAGATTTTTTATCTCCTCCTACCTATATCCAAAAAGATCCAGCGCAGCTGGATTTGCATCGTGAAAGTTTCCTTCAAAATCATATATCAGTATGGCATCTGTTGAGGTCTCAAAAAGATTCCTATACTTCTCTTCGCTCTGCATAATGTCTTCAAGAGCATTTTTCTTCTGAGTGACATCGGTTCCTGAACTTATAGTGCCAAGAATGTTTCCATCATCTTGAAGGAAATAATTTTCCCAAGTAATGAATCTTTCTTCTCCGCTTCTGCTAACAACTGGGTTTTCATAAAACTCCACCGATTTTATTTCACCAGCCATTATCTTTTCAAAAACACTTTCAACTGCCTTTCTATTCCTTGATGGAATAAAATTCTCAAACCAGTTCAGTCCCTGGACATCTTCCCCGATACAACCCAATAACTCATGACCCTTTTTATTCATATAAACAATCCTTTTATCTGAGCTTATCACTACAATCAAAACACCAGCTAAGTCTAAGAATCTCAAAGGATCTTCCTTCAGGCTCATAAGTAGCGTACTGTATACTGATTTTGTTGCTTCGGAGAGAGATGTATCAAAAGTTTTCATAAGAGGCAGAAGCTGAAATTATCAATACAATTATAAATAATCTTTTGCAAAATCACAATATTTTCTATTCATAATATACAGTAGTTATCCTGGAAGTAACCAAATCCTTTTGGCTTTTCATTTCTACGGCTCTTCAGTACAATCACAGGGTAAATTATTGACAAAATTAGCATGAAAAAGTTCATCTTCGGAATATCATTATTGTTTTTTCTTTTGTTCCCCGCAAAGATTACTGCTGCGGATACCTACACAAAGGAAGAAGTCGCTCAACATGACGCATCTGCCAGTTGCTGGACTATTTCTGAGAATAAGGTTTACGACCTGACAGAGTACCTGGATCAGCATGACGTATATCTTGATATAAGACAGTGGTGTGGAAAAGACATGACCGGGGATTTCAAGGACAAGGCTGGACTTGGAAGAGATCATAAATCAAGCTCTTACTATCTTTTTGAAAGCTATTATATCGGAGAGCTTAGTTCAACTGATACAACAGCCTCAACACAAACAGTTACTTCCGAGCAAGACAGCTCAGCAGAAGAACAGTATTCAGTTGAGATTTCGGGCCAGGAACTTAAAACATTGACAATAGGAGAGATCTCGGATCTCTGGAGCATAGACACTGACGATCTACTGCAGCAAATAATAAATGAATTTGACCTGAAGAAAATGTACACGGCAAACAGTTTATTATACGAACTTAGGGCAGAGTACAAGTTCTCACCATCGCAAATAAAAGACATAGCCGAAAGCTTAAAAACAAAAAATTTAGAAGTAAATAACCTATCAAACAGCAACGCTGATATTCAATCTAACGAAAGAAACCCTTACAATCTGCCAATCCCCTTTTCGATTTCACTCTTCCTTTATCTTTTGACTTGGCACATGTCAAAATCTTCACTGGGTAAAAAATTTAAGCTGCTTGCGCCGTCGACTTTCAACATGTTTTGGAATACTGTACTTCTCTTATCGCTCATCCCCTCTGCCCTTTTTGGCTTTTATATGATCTTGAGATTTTCGATCCCAGAGCTATATAACATAAGATTCAACTTCCTGTGGTGGCATGTTGAGGGATCTATAATTTTCGGCACAATTTCAATTCTTCACTTTATCACCCGACTTAATCTCTACATCATTCCGCTCAAGTTCCCTCGAAAGGGTTAATCGAATAAATAGACCCAAAAAAAGCAATGTTAAAAGGGTGTTCCTTGCGAAAAGTATAACTATCGAGAATCTTTCTTCTTCTATAACATGCCACCACAGGAATGGGAAAATTAGAGATGTAAAAAAACTACTTATCAGAAAAAAACTAATTAATAAATTCTTTCTTTTAGAATCATTTTCTGAGAACGTATATAGAGTCAGCCAAGGGAATAACCATACATAATACTGGGTTGAGAAAACTTTATTTGTAACTATGAAAAGAAGAATTGATGCTGAAATGTAAGCAATCAACTTGTATGCAGATTTCTCAGACCAATTGACCTTACAAGCACTTAGCATGAGAAACAAAAGGCCGAACATAAATAAAACAGGGCTTATCCCAGACAAAATTGAGGCTATATGCCCGGCGATACCGTAACTGGCGTGCGAATAAATGATATGAAAGTCTGAAATCAGGTTTAATTGATTCAAAACTAGGAGCAAAGAGGCATATGTACTTTCTATTTCCAGACCGCGCCCAGCGTGATAGTCTATCAAATCTATGAATCCGCCCCATCCTATAACTGATAGAACCAAAAAGGGAATTGCTGAAACAAGACATGCTGCCAAACCCTTTATAAGTTCCTTATATCCGAAGGTTTTATAATCATATATGAGTAGGAAAGGAATGACCAGGAAAGGATACAATTTGGAAAAACCGGCTGAAATCAGCAGCATATAACCAATAATTTTTATTTTTGATCTGGATTTGGATTTCGACACCCAGCAGTAAAAACCAGCGAAGGTTAGAAGAGCGACAGTTATATCAAATCTTGTCAAAAGAATTGGCATGATCAGGATCAAGCCGAATAACAGAAATACAAGAACCTTACCTATTGGCAAATTTACTTTTTTAGCAGTAAGGTAAGTGAGATATAATATCCCTGCCCCCGAAAGAAAACTGAAAAACTGAAATACCTGTCTATACGCATCAATTGATGCAGCAAATACTCTGGGTAATGCGAATATCAAAATGCTGGCTGGAGGGTACTCAAAGGAAAAATCAACATATGGGATTTGACCCGAAAACAGCTTTCCGGCCAGCTCTTGATACAACTCAATATCCCACCATGGCAGAAATTTGAATGATGAATCAATGATAAGAATAACTACATAGAACACAGTCCACAAAAACAACACTCCAAAAAGTATTCTTTTTTCTTTTTCCATATCTAGATTTCTCAATTCCTTTAAATCATACCTCCAAAAATGATTTAACTCAATTTTTAATGTCCAGATACAGCAAGTAGCTCTTTTATCAGTTTTATCTCACAAGAAGATCCTGTGGATTTCCCCCTGCTCGTCAATCTTTCAGAACAATTAATCTCCGTTACCTAGCACATTTTATCTTTCCGAAGGAGGGTAAATGTGATAAACTTCTTGCGATTTATATAAATAATTATTTGAAAATCAATGAAGAAGTTAGCCATCGCAATACCAACTTACAATGAGAAAGACAACTTGGAAGATATAGTCAAGGCCATAAAAAAGGTTCTTGAAAAGGTTCAGATTGAAACAACGGTAATCATCATCGACGATAATTCTCCTGACGGAACTGGTAAAATAGCAGATAGATTGACAAGCGAATTCAATACTCCCCCTTTTCAAGTAACCGTAATTCACAGGGAAGGCAAGTTAGGACTGGCAAGTGCCTATAAAACAGCATTCAAACAGGCAATTGACAAAGAGTTTGATTACATTCTTTCCATGGACGCTGACTTCTCACACAAACCGGAATACATCCCGGATTTCCTCACAAAAATAAAAGAGTATGATATGGTAATAGGTTCAAGAAACATCAAAGGAGGTGGTGTTGAAAACTGGAGTCTGTTCAGACAATTTATCAGCAAGGGCGGAAGCCTTTACTCAAGAACAATATTAGGGGTAAAGATCAAAGATTTCACCGCAGGATACGTAATGTACAAAAGAGATGTTCTCCTGAAAATAGGTCTTGATGAAATCCGTTCAGAAGGTTATTCCTACGCTATAGAAATGAAACACCGAGTTGCTAAGATGGGTTTTTCGTTTTGCGAAATCCCGATCATATTTCCTGATCGTGTAAAGGGAAAGGCAAAAATGAGCAGAAAGATATTCCTAGAAGCCTTTCTGAGAGTATGGCAACTCAGATTTACCAAGATATCCAAATGAAAAATAAGATAAATAAAGAAATAGTTTTTCTAGGAATTATAATCCTTCTACTTATTATTCTCAGAATACCATCCCTGTTTGAACCGCACTGGAGTACAGATGAGGGGAATTTCTCTGCCATAGCTCACCAGCTCGAACTTGGAAAAAATCTTTATGAGGATCTGTGGACCAATTATCCACCCGGGATCTTTGGAGTCCATTACATAGCAAACCAAATTAGCAGCTATAGTCTTTTTGCCCTAAAGGCAATCAATTTATTATTTACAGTTTTTAGCATAGGTCTTAGCTATAAAATAGCTAATCAGTTGTTTAGTACAAAAATAGGAATATACTCTGCTCTATTGACAACCTTGTTACTCGGACTCCCGATTCTTGGCTCAAATATTGCATATCCGGAAAATTTTTCGATTTTCTTTCTCCTTTTAGGTTTTTATTTCTACCAACAAAACAAAGCCTTGAAGTCCTTCTTCTCTGGAATCTCGTTCGGGTTATCTATACTCTTTAATGTCTTTGTTATACCGGAAATCATACTGATTATAGTTTTTTTTCCGTCAACTCGAAAGAAAGAATTTGCTAAGCCCGTTCTCAACCTTATGGGATTTTGCCTGCCTTTAGCACTTGGATTATTTTATCTGATGAAGAACAGTATACTTGAAGTTTTTTTTCAGAACGTCTTCATGCATAATCTAGATAGCGTCTTAGCTACTCAGGAATATGGTCTGGGATTTATTTTCTGGCCCAGTACTTTCTTTTTAAAAAGTATCATTTGCCTGGCCTTAGTTCTATTGACCACCTCAAAGCTCAGATCAAACAAGGCCGAAAGTCAGCATCTTTTTGTGAGACTTTGGCTTATCATAAGTTGCTTTTCTGTTCTGGTACAAAACAAACCTGAAATCCATCTGCTTATTCAAGCTGCCCCTGTCTTTTCGATATTTACTGCAAAGTTATTATCCAGACTACGAAGACCTTTGGGCAAATTGAAAACGGCACTATTTTTGACCTCAATCTTTGTTTTTCTAAACCTTTTTACTTCAGGAAAGAGAATATATTCTTCTGTTAATACTGCAGAATACTACTCCAACATTGTCAAGTACCTCACTGGAGTCATCGACACTACATCTTATGTGCAGTTTTTCGGGAACGATACTTACCAGACCTATAGATTTTCCTCATTTCTATCTCAGAACTACCCGGAAATAACAAATATGTACGCATGGACAGATAATCCCTGGCTGTATAAGCTCTATAACATAGATGCGCCTTCCAGATACCTTTTAAGCAAGGATGCATATCACCATTTGGGCGAAGTCAAGTCAGATCTGATCCGTAGCCAGCCCGATATCATAATCATCGATAAATATGCCCAGAACCCAGAGGAAATCGAGAATTTTTTAAAGCAAAACAACTTCTCGGAAGATATGGTCTTTGAGAATTATACCCTCTACACACAAAGTACAGACTAGTGTTTTTCGGTAAGTCGGTATTCCATGTATTTACCAAATAGAAGTCTAGTCTGTGCATCAAGACCAGGTATAGCACCAAAGACAAGTCCTGTAACCGGAAAAGCGATCCACTGAAACTGTTCTAGTATTGCCTGAAATATGCTTATTTTCTTTTCTCTTCTCGGTTTCAAAAAGAAATCCAATATAAGAGTTAATATGAAGGCTATAGAAGTAGCAGTCATCATGAATGACGAAACCTTTGGTAGTTTCTGCCCGAAAACCGTCATCGAAAACCTCTTGTTGATAAGCGTCGGTATGTTTGCTCCAAACATGAGAATAAAGGAAATAATCGACCAGGTAAGATGATCCCATATAGTGTGGAAAGTTCTGTAAAACATATATAGACTCTTCTTCTTTGATATAAAAAACTGTCTAAGCATCCATCCGTCATCGCTAACACCCCAGGCCCATCTTTTGACCTGTTCATATTGATTTTTGATCGTACCTGGATGATCGATTGATTCTGCTGCATCAGATAGGTTTTTCAAATGAATAGGAACTGTCATAACTTTGTCTCCAAATTTATACAACGCCTTGAAGAACATATGAAAATCTTCTGGAATGATGTCTACTGACCAGAAATCTATACTCTCCAACAATCTCCATGAAAAAGAATAAGATGAAATTTGTATAAATTTGTCAATTCGTGCTGAACTGGCAATATTGTTTATGGTAAATGTGGTATTGGCAACCCGGGAATAGAAGGGTACCTTCCAGAAATTTGCATAGAAGACCATAGGAGCTGCATAAAAGTGATAGTGCCTATCAGGATCCGTTACAAACAAATATGTAAGATAAGCAAAATATTTTTCGTGAAATTGAGTATCACTATCACAACTTGTTATAGTTACTTTGTCCTTATCCCAGCCAAGTTCCTCAATCTTCTTTTGAGCCAATTTCCCGCAACTAGCCATGTTTGAAGCCTTTCCTATTATTTCGTCGCTTGTCAATACATGATTATTTGTCCATACATGTTCAAATTTTCCCTTATATTCCTCCTTCAGTTTCTTAGCTATCTCGATAGCTGGTGGATGTCTGGCCTCTGCTCCAAGAACAACTGTTATATGAGAATTGGGGAAAGTCTGAATCGCCAGTCTATCCATACTCCTTCGCAGGACTTCGATAGGCTCTTTCCAGAAAGGGATGATGATAATATGGCGGATTTCCTGCCAATCTAATTTTATATCATCTCTGACCGAATGTAGTTCCTTTGCCTCAGCCCTTAAGAATCTAAGCGCTTTTCTCTTTTCGAAGCTAAAAATAACCCTCTTAGCTATCAACGGATACTTGTTTCTAGTTTTCTTGTCAAACTCAGCTTCATCAAATCTCTTTTCTGTCAGTTCATTCATTTCTTCATCAATCAGCCCAATGCTTCTTGTAATATCGTCCAACCGTTCCAATTTGCTCATCCAGTCAATGTTTTCACTATTCCGTATTTTGAAAAAACCGATCGTAAAAAACAGCACTGAAGATAAGGATTTGTAGACCCAGAAAGCATTAAAACTCAATATAAAATATGCGGTTATTTCAGGGATTAAAATACCGCCCCATATCGGGAGAGTTATCACAAACCAAGAGATCAATCCCGGCAGCATTTCAAAGATTCTTTTTATGATTTTATCACTTTTGCTCATATTATCATTCAGGTCGCATTATTATATCAAATCCTTTTGTTTGAGAGGAAATCCAATACAGGCAAGTAGTATTTTATGTAAATATTCCCCCAGGTATATTTCTTTACTCTATCAAGATTCTCACTCTGCATAGCTATTCTTTTTTTCTCATCTTCTATGAGAATCTCCATAAGCTCACAAAGCTTATCTGTATCACCAAAGTCAAAAAGAAACCCATTGACACCTTCAGTTGTCAGAAAATTGCCTCCTTCTGTTTTGGTCGAAATAAAAGCACTTCGATGAGCCATAGCTTCCAGAAGGACCAAGCCGAAAGCTTCCCATTGACTGCCGAAATAAAAGATTTCCGCCAATTCAAGCCCAACAAATTTCTCATCTTCACTAACATTAACAATGAATCTAACATAATCCTTGACTTTGAGCTTTGATATCTGGGCCTTCAGATTTCTCACATATCCCTCGTCCCTGCCCATAATGAGTAAAACCAGATCTTTCCTGATTTCGATTAGATCTGGAAGGATTTCAACAAGGAACTGAATTCCTTTATACTCATCAATTCTTCCAAGTGAAGAAATGACAAATTTGTTCTGAAGATCATACTTTCTTTTGAAATCAGTTTTTTGTTTATCCGTAACTTTGGTATTCAGGACCTGTGAGGAAACCCCATTAGGAACAAAGAAAACCTTCTTTTTTTTGATACCGTACCTTAGGATCCACTGCCACTGAAAGGTATTGACCTGGATAACAGCATCATACAACCAGTTAAGAAAAAGTTTCTGTACTGCGGTATAAGTGAATTTAAGAGTTTTTAGAATGATATTGTAGTTCTGAAGCGCCATAAAGGGGCCGTGCGGGGTACAGATGAATTTAGTCTTTCTCGAAAACATTTTCTTGAGAATCAATACACAATCGTGCCACATAAATCCAAATCCCGAAACATGAATAACATCAAGATCGTATTTAAGTAAGTTTTTTATTAAAGAAGGATAAAATCCAAGATAATGAGTAAAATCAAACCAGGTTTTCGAACGATGTATCTTTATTCCCTCGTACTCTTCTTCACTTCTTTCACACCTTTCATTCCCCTTTCTGTCCGAAGTGAATACATGAACTTCAAAACCTTGCTCAGCGCTTCTTCTGGCAATATTAAGAATATTGTTCTCCGCCCCTCCCTTTATAGGATGGAAGTACTTTATGAGATATCCTATCTTAAGTTGTTGATGCATAAACAGAATCAATCAGTTAATATAGCTTTAAAGGCCTCGAAAGTTTGATCGGCGCATTTCTTCCAAGAAAAGATTTTCGACCTCCTACGACCGGCTTTGCTTAATTTATCACGAAGCTCCCCGTTCCTGATAACCTCAAGAATTGCATTAGCTGTCTCTTCGATGTTGTCAGGATTTACTAAAAAGCCCGCATCTTTAACAACCTCGGGATATGAACTTCTGTTGGAAGCAATAAGCGGACAACCTGCAGACATAGCTTCTAAAATAGCCAGCCCAAATCCTTCATAGCCTGACAAATGGACAAAGGCTTGAGCTTCAGCACATATTATCGGAAGGTCAGGCCAATCAAAAAAACTCCTAATAACTATATTTGGACATAGGTTCAGATCACTAATAGTTCTCAATGCCTGTTTGGTCTCTTTTGTCTTAGCAATGATCTGTTTGTTTTTATTTTCAAAGTTCTTATCTGAAATCACTAGATTGACGTCCGCTTCGTTTCTAATTCTAGCAAAAGCTTCAAAAAGTTTTTCCGTATTCTTATTTGGCTCAAAGCCACCGAAGTAGAGAATATAAGGCTTAGTTATCTCGTATTTGGCCAATACTTTCGATCTGTCTTTGACAGTTTCTAGTACCGACAGATCAAATTCATCTGGGAGGCCTAGATATGTCACCTTTATTTTATCTTCGCTAAAGCCTACCTTCAACAGCTCGCTCCTTGTAAACAGTGAGTTTGTAAGAATCAGATCAGCTTTTTTCGATCTGCTCAAATTGTATCTGTAGAAAAGCCCTTTCAAAAAATTCCTATGTATTCCTTGTGTTGAATACTTACCCGACAAGTAGGGAGAGATATCATGCATCATGACTGCAACTTTGGTAGAGCCAACAGGCAAGCCTCTTTCGAAGTGAGGAGCAAAGTAAAGGTCAGGATTGAGAGACTTGATAACTGGCATAAAATCCTGCCCGAATCTGAATAAATTCATCGGAGTAGAAAGCCTCGCTGGTCCGAGAGAATGGAATCCTACTTCTTCGGGCAATGACTTTTCAGATTCGTAACCTAGCAAATGCCACTCTACCCCGCTTTTTTTTACAAGCTCAGACACAAGATTACTTGCATAATTGCCAATCCCGCGGTCCCTATACTGATCACTGAATGAAGTTATATCAATTGCAATTTTACATTTTGCCATCGAATTTTAAAGCTGTATAAAAATGAACTGAAGATCAAATCTTCGTTTCTCGTAGATATTCTATCAAAATTTTACCACTACTGTGTACTTTTTCTGCATCACCGATTCCAATATATCGAAAGTGCCACGCTTCGTGCTCATATCCAGTGATGTCCTCACTGCCATCAGGATAGGATAGGATGAAACCATATTTGTATGAATTTTTTGCTAGCCATTTCCCAGCCTTTGTTTCAGCAAAATCTATTCCAGCTAGGCTCACCTCTGAGCAGGTAAAGTCTATCGCTGTCCCAAGCTGATGTTCACTGTGTCCGGCTTTAGCAGACCTTTTCTCTGCGGCATCTTTTCCTACAGCACTCAACCAATAATTGAAGGTGTTGACCTGAGTCGCATACGACCGGTATGACGATAAAACAACAAGATCAAATCCCAAAGTCTTAGCATCTTTGTTCATCCTTCCAAGGTCAGTTGCTGCAACTTTTCGAATCAGCATACCTTTGGCTAGTCCAGTTACTCCATAATCGGAAATAAAGACTAGATCCCGTGGATAATATTCTGCTGGCAATGAATATTCTTGATCAACAACTGCCAGCAAATCGTCTCCATTAACCCATATTCTTTCACTGGTACTTGCCCCCAGTATATAGGGGCTTTTGCGGGTAATCTCGATTTCTTTGTAAGTAGAATTCCCGCTGGTATCCTCAAACATGAGGGTGATTTCATTCTTACCAACGATTAAATCTCCGAGACTAACTACATACTTCCCTTCCCCGCCATTACCTATAATGAGATAGTCACCAAAATCTCCAGTTTTCAAATCCTCATTGGAACTTACCTTGATATCAAGTTTTTTCTCTTCAGTATCAAATCTATTTGATTCTAATTTAACTTCAGGATTCACCTCGTCAAGAACCACTTCCTGAAATATCCCCTCGTTACCAGAAATAACATCTCCCTCCTGGGTACTAATAATTTTTTTCAAGTACTCAACATTCCCAGGAATTTGTAATCCTGCAAAAATCAGTATATCCCAAAAGGCAAAAATACTCCCTAGAAAAAGACAGATTAACAATACTTTGTTTGTTTCATTTCTCCTCATTTCCAAAAGATTATACTGAATTTGAAAGTATTTGGCCAAAAGTGGTATAATGAATTATGGAGAATAAAAAGTGGTATAAACAAGCAAAGTACACTACAACGGTCAAGGCTTAGCCTGCTGGCCGTTATATTCTTCAACACTTCGAATATAGACTCCCAGCAGCGGGAGTTTTTTCTTGCCCGGGAAATAAACTTCATTTAAGCCAGCAATTAGGAGGAATCTATGTTTCTATGTTTTTATATTTTTGTTAATCTAATGTATTATATAAATAACAATGAACAAATCTGACGATAATCTAAAAAGAATCCGCCACTCATCGGCTCATATTCTTGCACAAGCAGTGATGAGTCTTTATCCTGACGTGAAGCTGGCAATCGGACCGGCGATTGACGATGGTTTTTACTATGATTTTGAATTCCCCGAAGAAGTAAAGATCTCAAGAAACGATCTTTCGGCCATAGAAAAAGAAATGAAAAAGATAATCAGTCAAAAACAAATCTTCAGCAAATCATACAAATCAATCGATGATGCAATAAAGTTCCTCGACCAGAAGAACCAGCCTTATTCGAAAGAGCTGGCAGAAGACTTAAAAAAGTCAGGCCACAAAAAGGTAAGTTTTTATAAGAATGGAGATTTTATCAATCTCTGCTCAGGACCACATGTCAAAAGCTCTGATGAGATAAAAGCTGTAAAACTACTTTCTGTTGCCGGAGCTTACTGGAAAGGAGATGAAAGGAATCAAATGCTTGTGAGAATCTATGGCACTGCCTTTCCATCTGAAAGAGCTCTAAAAGAACACCTGGAAAATCTGAAAAAAGCCAAACAAAATGATCACAGAAAAATAGGCAGGCAGCTTGATCTCTTTTGTTTCTCTGATCTTGTAGGCCCTGGATTGCCGCTCTACACTCCCAAAGGAAGTGTGATAATCGAGGAGCTGCAGAAGCACATAGAAAAGGTATGCAGGAAATATGGTTTTGAAAAGGTAATGACTCCGCATATTGCCAAAATTGGTCTTTATGAATTGTCTGGACATGCAGAGAAGTTTCCGGAAGAAATTCTGCATGTAAATTCAGAAAGATATAAAGACTGGGCTATGAAGCCAGTTCAGTGTCCTCACCAGGCTCAGATATACGCTTCACGACCAAGATCCTACAGAGAGCTTCCTATCCGCTATATGGAATCAAACAAGCAGTATAGAGGAGAAAAACCTGGCGAACTAAGAGGATTACAGAGAGTAGTCGCAATCACTGTAGAAGACGGACATTCATTTTGCAGGGTTGATCAAGTCAAAGAAGAAGTCAAGATCATGGTGAAAATAATAAAGGAATTCTTTGAATCGCTTGGCCTTTGGGAAAGCAAGTGGGTTTCCCTTTCTGTTCGAGATCCAAACAATCTTGATAAGTACATAGGGAAACAGGACGAATGGGAGCTTTGTGAAAAGCTATTACAGGAGATCTCGGATGAGATGAAGCTTGATGCTCAAGTTTGTGAAGGAGAAGCAGCTGTTTACGGACCGAAGCTGGATTTCATGTTCAAGGATTCACTTGGCAGAGATGTACAAATCCCGACTGTACAAGTTGACTTTGCTTCTCCGAGGAGATTCAAATTGAGCTACATCGATGAAGAAGGAAAAGAGCAGTTGCCGGTAATGGTACATAGAGCTATACTTGGTTCTTACGAAAGATTATTGGTAGTGCTACTTGAACATTTCGGAGGAGCGCTTCCGCTTTGGATGGCACCAGTGCAGGCAGCGATACTTCCTATCTCGGAAAAGCAGAATGGTTACGCACGTAAGCTTCTGAACAAGTTTAAAGAAAACGAAATACGAGTAGAGCTAAACAACAAGTCAATCCCTCTTTCAGCAAGAATTCGAGAAGCTCAACTGCAGAAGATTCCTTATATCGTAATAGTTGGAGATCATGAGGTGAAAGACAAATCGATTTCAGTAAGAATGAGAGATGGAAAACAACGGGCCAATCAAGAAATTGACAAGTTTATCAAAGAAGTTCAAGATAAAATAGCAAGGAAAGAGATAATATGATTGTCGAGAGGCTTAGGCTCCTTGACTAAACCTTTCAGCCCTGGAATCGGAGTTTAACTTTGATTCCAGGGGCTAAATGTATTTACTAAGACAGGGGAACATGCTTCATTGGTTTATCCTTAATAACTGAACTGGTCACACTATATCGATAACAGATTTAGACTCGCATTCTTCCCCCAATAATTCTATGCTATAATTTCTTCAATATGGCAAGACTTTGCATTTTTGGTGACAGCATATCTTTTGGAGTTTACGATCCTGAAAATGGAGGATGGGCAAATCTACTCAAGCTTAATTGGTTAGAAAAAAGTCAGTTCAATCAGATCTACGATCTCAGTATATCCGGCATAAATTCTACATCCATTCTTGAAAGAATTCGAACAGAAGGAGAACAGAGGTTAGCGCTAAATCACAAAAATGAAAATTCTATTATTCTATCTATTGGACTTAATGATAGTAAGCTGATAAATAACAAAAAGCCATTTATTCCTCTCGAACAGTTCCAAAAAAACGTTTCAAAGATTCTTATGATCTCAAAACAAATGGCAAAAAATGTTTTGGTGGTAGGTCTTACTCCCGCCGAAGAAAGTAAGACGAATCCGGTATCTTGGAACAATTCTGAATTTTATAATAACAATGAGATCGAGAGATATAATCAGGTTCTAAGGCAAGTTAGTGAAAAAGAGAGTACTCAATTTATCGATATTTTTTCCTCCTGGATAAATATCGATTATAAAAAACTCCTATTCGACGGTCTTCACCCAAACACGAAAGGACACAAGGGAATATTCAAAATGGTAATGAGAGTTATGCGCTATAAAAAGTGAGGAAAGGGGAATCGAACACAAGTCCCGCAAGGCGGTAAAGAGCTGACCACTATATATGTTTGTCTGGTGAGGACGGTGGGATTCGAACCCACGACCGATCGGTTAAGAGCCGACTGCTCTACCAGCTGAGCTACGTCCCCATGAACAAATGACCAAATCCCAATAACTAATTCAAAAAGAGCTTTTCAAATTGTCTAAGGTCAAGCATAGCTTTTCTTCAACCAGATTCATTCATATCCTGCAATCGAACCCACGTCCTGCAAAGCGGGATAAGAGCTGACTGCTCTACCAGCTGCTTGTCCTTCATATCTCAGATTTCCTTATAAAGAGAGAAGAAGGAAGCTACTGACCAATAATCAAATCCCCAGGGCCCTGTAAACGAACAAGCAATTTCCAAATCCAAAAGAACTACTTAATTGTTTCAATAAACATTGAATTGGAATAATCTGAGATTCAATTTTCAGTTAGCTTTTTCATTGAAATTCCAGAATTCAATTCTATCAGAAAAATTCTAGAAAGAGCAATACACTGCACCCGGCAGGATTCGAACCTGCAACATCCGGTTCCGAAGACCGGCGGTCTATCCATTGGCCTACGGGTGCTTCAGTAGTATAATGATCCTTGTAATTATATTGAATAATTACAATAAACTCAATTGTTATCCCTCAGACCATGGATCAAGATGATGTCAAAAAGCTCAATAAAAATATGAAGAAACTGGAAGAAACTATTGATCGTAGCGTTTCCCTGAAGTGGAATCTATTGAAAGGGATTGTTAACGGGGTAGGCTACGCAATAGGAGCTACGATCATCTTCGGCATTTTGATTGCAATACTTTCAAAAACGATTAACACAGTTGAAGATATTCCCGTCTTAAATACGATTCTAGAAAATATCAGGATAGAAGGAGTTATTGAAGAAGAAAAATAAAACAAAGCTCTAATCTAATTTCCTCGCCTGAGATAGGCTGCATATTTTTTGTCCTTTTTCCGTTTCTCATTCAAGGCCTCCCGTATCACCTTTGTTCTACTCTTCTTCTTATGATACTGTACCCAATCTAGGTATTTCCTCTCAGCACCAGACAAAACTAGGTGGAATCTATTCTTCTCTTTATTGTCATGATATTTCGCAAGAAAGCCTCTAATTTCCCCCTCTAGATTCTGATCAGAATATTCTGCTATCTCAAGAATATCTGACTCTATACCATGTACAAACATCTGTTCAAATCTTCTGTGTTTTTTACCATGCCAGAGAACCAATGTAGGCTTCCGTCTTTGCAAGGCTATCGTGATTTGATGTCCTGTACTGAAATTTGATACAGTATCCTCTATGATTACAGCATCGGCTTCATCAATTGCTTTCATGCAGGCTATATAGATATCTTTTATGTCTCTTTTGATATTGGTTTTCCCATTGACCAACATTCTTTCTGTATGAGGAATCCAGTCTCTAGTCAAAACATGCCCCTCGTGAATAATAAAGTTTCTAATAGCTTTGTAAGTTTTCTTGTGTTTATCAAATTCGGCTGTAGAGCATGTGAAGTAGACTTTCATAGTCGAAGTTTATATTATGCATAAAAAATGTGCAACATATGCATATGCAGAATAAGTTAAAAATGATAAAGTCAAAATAATAAATTTTCAGTAAGCTGATATGACCAAAATTGATGAGTATTTAAAAAAAGCCCCGAAATTGACTCCAGCTGTTCTATGTTATTTGCTTAAGCCTGAGCAGGTTCTTTTGGGCCTAAGAAAAAAAGTATCCTTGGGGCTCGGGAAGAATCTCATTACTGGGATTGGAGGAAAAATTGAGCAGGGAGAATCTAAGGAAGAAGCGACAATGCGTGAAGTCGAAGAAGAGATCGGAGTGAAAATTCAGGAGTTGAGGCATGTCGGCAAAGTAATATTCTTCTTTCCAAATAAACCTTCCTGGGATCAGGAAGTACATATTTTCACCTCCACTAAATGGGAAGGAGAACCAAAAGAAACAGACCCCATCAAACCAGCTTGGTATAGTACCGACAAACTTCCTCTATCCCAGATGTGGGAGGATAATCACTACATAGTTCCGGAGGTACTGAAAGGCAGGAAGATAAATGCTATCTTTCTTTATGATACAGAGAAAACTGTAGCCGAATACAAGATGGAAGTTACAAAGGGCTGATTTATTTGTCTCAATCTACAACTTCTTCACTCGTTTTCATTACTATCGGAACAGTAAAGCTGAAGGTAGAACCCTTCCCATACTCACTCTCTGCTAGTACTTCTCCCCCCATTTTTTCAACAATCTGCTTCGTTACATATAGTCCTAACCCTGTCCCTTCCACATCTTTGGTCTTATCATCTTCTATCCTTCCGAACTTGGTAAACAATTTCTTCATAGCTTCTTTCTTGATACCAATACCAGTATCCGTTACAGAAACCTTCACAAAGTCGCCATCATTTACAGCCTCAAGTGTGATGTTTCCATTATCTCTATTATATTTGGCAGCATTTGATAAGAAGTTTATCAACACCTGCTTGATCCTGTTTGGATCACCTGTCACCTGTTTTGCGGCATTATAATTAGATGAAGCTGTTACTTTCTTTTCCTTGAAAACACTCTCCATTTCCTTCATCGTTTCTCTTACGACTTCTTCAAGGTTGAGGTTTTGAATATCCATCTTTATAGTCCCTGCTTCAATTCTAGCTACATTCAAAAGGTCTTCAACTAGAGTGATGAGCCTTTCATTTGAATGCTGAACATTCTTCAGATATTCTGTCGTTTCCTTATCCAGCTTCCCCTCCTCTATAGCCATATCAATACCCCATTTGATAGCGGTTACCGGAGTTTTCAGTTCGTGAGCAGCAATAAATACAAACTGATCTTTAAGTTTTTGAATTTCTTTTTCATGAACAAGAGCTTTTTTATGGGCCTCTTCAAGTTCTTGTGTTCGTTCCCTTACGAGCTTTTCTAAATTCTTATAGAAATCCCTCAACTCTGTTGCTTCCTTTTCCCATTTTCCTATGGCTCTATAAACTATGATAATTGCCACAAGAAAAGCTGCAAAAGATGGGATCACAAAAAAATACCACGGCTGGCTCAGCATATAGGCAGTAGCAACAGTTCCCAATGCGTACATGCCAAATAACCAGCCAAAAATAGTTGGGATCATAAGCTTTCCTACTACAGTTTCTTTCAGCTTCCGATAATAATTCAAACCCTTTTTGATGATCAGATAACTCATCACTATCAAGACCGGCCAGCCAATAACCAATATTAATGTTATCATCAATTTTTCCATAATAGTTAGAGTAATGAAGTTTTAAATGGTAATGATAATATATGCTAAACAGCCACATCTCTTTTCTGAAAAATCAGCAAGCCTACTAAACTAGTAGCAATACCGAAAATGCAAAACACAATGATAGAGACCAGTGAGATTCTACTTTCTATTAGCGCGGCGTTCACATCAAAATAATGAAAAAACGAAAGATATTTCAAATTCTGAACCGATTCTTGAAAGGTCGATAAAAGTTTCAAAACATACATAGCAACTACAAACCCTGCTGTATATGCACCTACCTTTCCTTTCCCTGATGAGATAGCAGAAACCATCATAGCAAAACTGAAAATAGCAAATGCAAAAAGCATACCCAAAATAGACATGATGAGATGCGTCTTCAGAGTAAAATCGATATTATGAATCCAAGCAAACGGAATTGTTGAGAAAATAGATAGAAACACAAAGATAAAGACAAGAAAAATCCCCGCAAGATATTTACCCAAATATGTTTCCGATCGAGAGACGGGCTGGGATAACAAAATCTCTATCGTCCCATCGTCCACTTCGCCTGCTATAGCCGAGCCAGCAAGAGAGATGATAAAAACTATCAAGATGATCGGCCATAACATACTAAAGTTCTCTGCAGCCAGAAATGATTCTAAACTTAAAAAGAGTGTGCTTGCATCTACATTAAACGCCATCAGAAATTCCTCTGGATAATTTGAGAAAGCTTCGGTCAAAACCTCTGCTTGTTCGTGCATATGAGGATAAAATAATACAAATACCCAGTTGAGCAGTGCACATATACCAGCATAAACTAAAACTGTCCTTTTTTTCACTGCAATTGTTCTTTTTATGAGTCCAAGCATATTCACTTATAAAACTCTAAAAAGACTTTCTCAAGATCGGTATGTAGTATCTCTATATCCTTGATCTTAAATGCTTCAAGTTTCTTTAACAGGGGACGAATATCACCTCTCACATCAAGTACAAGCCCATCTTCCATCACCCTTGAGACATAAATGCCATTATTCCCAAATTCCCCTGTTGGCACTTTCCCCTCGAAGAAAACATTTACTGTATATAGCTTTTTCTTCCTCAGGTCATCCACACGTTCCTCTCCAGCTAGTTCCCCCTCTCTTATGACGATCACCCTACTGCACAATCTTTCAACTTCTGGTAGATTGTGAGAAGAAAGAAAAATTGTTGTTCCCTTCTCTGCTTCAGTCTTCAGAACATCATGGATCGTTTCTTGCAATAGCGGATCCAGTCCGGTCGTGGGTTCATCCAGGATAAGCAGCTTGGGTTTGTGCATCAGGGCTAACATAAGTGCAAGCTTTTGTTTGTTTCCAGTAGACAAATTCCCAGTCCTCTTGTCTAGATCAATGTCCAGTTTCTTCATAAGAAAACCCTCGTCTATTTTTTCTTTACGAAAATTCTTCACAAAATCTATATGTTCGCGCCCTGTCCAAGATTCATACAGACTGACCTCCCCTGACAGATAACCTATATCCTTCTTTAGCTCATGAGATTGTTCTATACTATCCCTGCCAAACACCTTGATATAGCCACCATCGGGCCTGATAAAGTCCAAGATGCACCGGATCGTAGTAGTTTTGCCGGCTCCATTCGGCCCCAAAAAACCTACAATTTGTCCTTTGGGGACATCAAAAGAAACATCGTTAACTGCCTTCGTTTTGCCAAAATATTTTTTGAGATTTCGAACTTCAATAGTGTTCACTTCCTAACTAATATAACACTCTGCAAATCACTTTACAATTTACACCTGTTTGCCAACCCTGTAAAATAAGAACATCATCTTAAATCAGCATCTACATCATTTTGTACAATTTTTCTTTGAAAATAGATCTATTATTCAAATCTTGCCATGAACTTACTCAAAAAGCTTGAAACTAAACACATAAAGACTGAAAAAATAGCAGAAATTATTCTCCAAAACAGCAAGTTCCTTCCTCAGATTTTCGATGGATTGGAGTCAAAACATGCCAGTATCAAATATGGCTGCTCTAAGACACTTCTCATAATCAGTGAAAAAAAACCGGAAATTGTTTATCCAAATGTCGATCTTTTTATCAATCTGCTTGAAAGTGAAAACAACATCTTTAAATGGACAGCCACAAAAATTATAGGCAATCTCGCAGCTGTAGATACAGAAAACAAAATGTCTGATAAGCTGATTGGCCGATTAGCGGACATGCTGAACGCTGGTAAGATGATAACAGCCAATAATGCTATTTACGCTCTTGGGAAAATTGCTAAGGCTAAACCCAAATTCCAGGAAATAATAACCGATGAGCTTCTGAAAGTTGAAAACTACAAGTACGATACGACAGAATGTAATAATATAGCAGTTGGATTTGTAGTAGAAAGTTTTAGAACATATACAAACAAAATCAAAAACGATCCTGAAGTTAAGGCATTTCTTGAAAAGCATTCTAAAAACACAAGAGCATCGACCCAGAAAAAAGCACTGCAATTGCTAGAGAATTTAAAAGGGTAAATTTTAGAACAACTGTGCATCAGATCCTTCTTAACACTGCTTTATAAGCAAAGTGCTTTTTGCCATCTTTCCTCGCCCAGTTTTCCTCTTGCCAGTCCAGCTCGGGTCTCCAGTATTGAGAAGAAAATAACTTCTTCAATCCTGGTAGGTCAGTTTTAAAGTGCGTCTGGGACAATACTTCATTTTCCGAGAAATGAGTAATCGAATATAACCCGCCCTTCTTCAGTTTACCTCGGATAAGTTCAAAGTATCTTTTTCTCTGCACTTGATCAACTAAGCAGTGAGATAATCCGGAATCTATCATTGCATCAAAAGGGCTGTCCTCGAGAGCCTCCAAGTATTCAACAACATCGACTTCAACAAGCTCTAATGTCCCTAATCCGAACTTTTCCTTTTTTTGCTTTATCGTATCTACTTGTTCACTGTCAGACTCAACTGCAACAACTCTTTGTGCCCCCTCCTTGGCTAAGTAAATCGAGTGTCTTCCTTCCCCTGCTCCACAGTCCAAGACAGTTCCCAGCTTATTCTCTTCCTTCAAAATTTTCACAAGATACACAACTTCGCTACCAAGTCCCTCTGACCATTCTCTTTTTGATTTGTAATGATTCAGGAAATTTTTGAAAATGTTCATCTGATTATTATTAACTAAATTATCCAATCTACTTTACCACTGAATCTACTCATAATAAAGACATAATATTAAGCTTAAACCTTGATATCCATCTCTTTTAAGAATATAATCATAATTCGGTCTAATCAGAGCCCATGGATACACAAGATAACAACAAGATAAGAAATGTAGCTGTAATTGCCCATGTTGATCATGGGAAAACTACTCTCGTCGATGCTTTTTTCAGGCAGACAAATCTGTTTCGGGACAACCAGAAAGAAATGCAACAAAATCAGATCCTCGACTCTGGAGAACTTGAGAGAGAAAAAGGCATCACGATAAAGGCTAAAAACGCATCAATAAATTACAACGGTTACAAAATTAACATTATCGATACTCCGGGACATGCCGACTTCGGAGGCGAAGTAGAAAGAA
>JAQVGX010000023.1 GCA_028696515.1 Candidatus Dojkabacteria bacterium
TACAATATATTTCAATAAGTAGAGTTTCTTTGTCCATTTCGGGCAGTATTAATAGTTTAAGTCCATTAATACTATAGATTCTCTACTTATTTTTAAAGTTCTTATCTAATTCACACATTAGGCATATATTTACTGAGTCTGAGTAATGCCGTTACATAATTATTCTAAATGATTTCTTGAAGATGAAAATTTTAGGTAGATACTTCAAAGAAAAAAGAAATAAAGATCTCTATACAAAGGTAGAAAATGAGTTCGAGGAAAGAGGACCTATTGCTCACAACTGGGATCATATTTACAGGGACATCATAAATGCGATCTGGATTGGCGAAGCGGAGAATGCAAATATGGATATAGTATTCCCGGCTATCGTACTTCATGACATCGGCTTTATTTATAATCCCGACCCATCGATTCACCATCAAATTGGTTCTGAAAAATGCATAGAATGGCTTGATGATTGGGATGAGAAGGAGAGAAAGCTGATTCAAAGTTGTATATTGTGCCACAAAGGGAAAAATATGGAGTTTAAGATTGAGCCAACTACTTTAGAAGAAAAGGTTGTCTATGATGCTGATCAGTTGGAGAAAATGGGTTATGCAGGCTTGTTTGGGAGTGTGCGTGTTGGTGTAGAATTTGCAGAATCAACTCTTCCGGAGCTAAAGTCATTGTATGAAATAACAAAACTTTTTAAAGATATGTCACCAATTCAGCTATACACAAAAAAGGCAAAGGAGATTGCCAAGAAAAAGGGAGGCTTGAAATTCGATCTGTTTAAACGAGCTTATGAAGAATTAAAGGAGTATTACAATTGATAATCTTTTGAACTAGTAATAAATATGATAATCAAAAAAACTGAAGCCGAAAGCTTTGCGCAGCCTGGGATAACAGGCAGGAAGTATCACATCGATGAGTTCATAAAGGAGCGGACATGGGTTTACGGCGAATTAGATGGTGAGCACGGTGAGCGCGAATCTGGCGAGACTCCCAGAATTTACTTTGTTGTTAAGGGTAAGGGTAGTGTCGAAATTGACGGTCAAAAGAGTGAGGTCGAGGAAGGAGATCTAGTGATAATCCCTCCCAAATCCAAGTATAATTACTGGTCAAGCGATGGTCTTCTAAAGTTTATCTTATTTATGGAGAGACACTAAACATTTTGAAGAATTCATGAAAAAAATATATCCATCAAAACTAGAAAAGGGTGATACGATAGCTGTTGTAGCTCCATCTCGCAGTATGGTAATTATTTCTGAAAAAACGAGGCAAATAGCCAACAAGCGATTTGAAGAACTTGGGTTGAAGCTTGTATTCGGCGAGCATGTTGAGGAAAACGATGAGTTTAATTCCTCAAGCGTTGAGTCAAGAGTAGAAGATCTGCATTGGGCTTTTTCTGATCGCACCGTAAAGGGAGTGATCACGGTTATCGGAGGTTTCAACAGCAATCAGCTTCTGAAATACATTGACTGGGAGCTTGTTCAGAATAATCCGAAGATTTTCTGTGGGTTTTCAGACATCACAACCTTGAACAATGCAATCTATGCAAAAACCGGGCTGGTAAACTATTCCGGACCCCACTATACTACCTTTGGCCAGAAACTTGAGTTTGACTATACACTAGAGTACTTCAGGAAGTGTATATTTTCAAACGAGCCGTTTGATTTGTTTCCGAGTGAGCAGTGGACTGATGATGAGTGGTATCTGGATCAGGAGAATAGAAAGCCTGTTCCTAGTGAAGGCTACTTGCCGATAAATCCCGGTGAAGCGAAGGGAACAATTATTGGCAGCAATATCCGCTTGTTTACTTTACTCAAAGGAACAGAGTACTATCCAAGTCTTGAGAATTCTATACTCTTTCTTGAGGATGATGCTGAAACACAAATCCATCACTTCGATATGTGTCTTCAGTCAATTCTTCTTCAGGAAGAATTTAAGGGAGTCAAGGGGCTAGTGGTCGGAAGATTTCAGAATGAGAGTAAAGTGAAGCAGGATCTATTGATCAAGATGATCAAACGAAAAGATGAGTTGAAGAATATCCCGGTAATTGCCAATGCAGATTTCGGTCATACAGAGCCGAGATTTACATTTCCTGTCGGCGGTGAGTTAGAGATCAGAGCAGAAGAGAAAAACGTATCTCTCAAAATTCTAAAACATTAAAATTTATATTTTATGAAAATACTATGGAAAAGAATGGACCAACTACTTCAGGCAAGACTAAAAACGATTGGGGAGATTTGTTCAGAGATATATCTTCAAAAATGCTAGTTGTCAAAGATAAGGCAGGAAAGGTTATTTTTGAGCTCGATCTTGTTATCACATTTATTGTTGCAATATTGATCCCGGCCTTAGCGTTGATCTTTGTTATTCTTGTTGCAACAGATAACTGGAACTTTGAGACAAGGATGAAAGAGAAATGATATGGGTATGACTTATAATTATAAGTGTAAGTCGTGTGGCTACGAGATATCTTCCGCTCCTCCAAATACTCTAGACAGAGGGTTCGTTTCTATTTTCAGAGCAGAATTGTGCAACGATTGTAAGGAAGTTGTACAAGTGTTGAAAGACCTGGACAGAAGCAGTGTTCGCTATAAGCCGGAATTTGAAGAAAAATGTAAATTTTTGATATGTCCCAGATGTGAAGGTACAAACTTGAACAAGTGGGAAGGTAAGTGTCCAAAGTGTGGTAAGGGTATGAAGAAGGTGAACACAGATAAAATATGGGATTGATCAGATTTTCTTCCCTGTTTTCAATATCATATGTGAGTTACGCATCTTCTTATTGCCATGATATAATATATTCCATATATATTTATAATCAGCATGGAAGAGGAAGCTCGAAGAACTTTTCAAGTAATAGTGCTTTCTGGTGATGATCTTCAAGCTAGAGATTTGTCTTCATTTTATGACAGGATAGTCGTTCTAGACGTCCCTTATCTTACACGAGTAAGCAGATCAGAACTTGAAGAAGATGCTGCAAAGGGATCTTTATTTGTAGCGTTTGATGGCGAGTCGGCAATAGGGCTGGTCAGGGTACGCCATATCCCTCTTTCAAGGAACAGTGTTCAACTTTCAACCTTTTACATCATTGATGATGTCCCAGAAGATAGGAAAGCTGAAGTCGCCAAGGCTCTTCTGGGTCATGCTGTGGCTCATGGTGCCAAACAAATTCTTTTTGAAACTACTTCGACTCACCTTGCAAGTATCATTGGAAGCAATGAGTATCAAGTGGTTTTAGACTTACTGAGGAATGCTGGCTTTGTGCTGGATACAAGTTTCTACAACATCAAATACTGGCCACAACTTGCAGTTACCAACTTGAAGATGATTCTCAAAGGGGTTAAACATTATGGGGGGAATTATCAATCTCTCGACAACGAATATATGCTTTTTGTTCGTCATATAGATCCCTGACTTTTGTTTTTTACAGGAACTCTGTTTTAAATAAGGTAAAATCTTTTTACTGGATTTTATTTCTGCGACTTATTAAAATCGGATTGGAAGTAGTAATTTGGTATTAGATGTTTGTTTTTTTTTATATAAAGAGTGACCGGAGTGCATGAAATAAAATTGGATATTCTTCGGAAGTTATTATTCTCGAAAAGACTTCGCTATTCCCGGCTTAAAGATGAAGAAACAGAGGGCAGTCATTTCACATATCATTTAGACGCGCTACTTAGGGATGGATTGATTACTAAGCTGGGCTCTGGGATGTACGAGCTTACACAAGCTGGTAAGGAATACGCTAACAGGATGCATACAAATTCAAGCGAGATGAGAATTCAGCCTAAATTGACTACAGTTATCTGTTGTGTTCGTGAGGCCAACAATTTTAAACAATATCTCATCTATACTAGAAAAAAGAATCCCTTTTTCGGCTGTCAAGGATTTCCGACAGAAAAGGTCTGGTTCGGAGAAAATATTGCTGATGCTGCAAAACGGGGACTGAAGGAAGAGACAAATCTGAAAGGGGAAGGTGAGTTGATTGGTATTAGACATTACAAAGTTTTTTCAAAAGAGAAAGAACTTTTGGAGGACAAGGTCATGTTTATTTTTAAATTTTTGAATCCAAGCGGGAAACTGATTGGTTGCGAGGAGGGAAAGTATGAATGGATCTCTGAATATGATATTAGCAAAAAAGTGATAAAACCTCTTGAAGAATTTTTTGAGATTTACAAACTTTTAAGGTCAGGAACGAAGGGTATTAGCTTTAAGGAAGGAGTTCATATAACTAATAATTTCTAAATTCGAAATTCTAAATCCTAAATGCTAAACAATGTCTAAATTCAAATTCATAACGATATAAGTTGAGCTTCTCTAGGGCTTGAGAGATTCATATTTAGAGCTTATTTAGGATTTCTGTTAGATATTAGAATTTTATCTAATTAGTTTCAAATAATGAAGAATGTTAAGAAAATGGGTTTTGGATTTGGGGCAATGATTTTAAGGAGTGGCAAGGTGTTACTGGGACTTAGAAATGAAGATAGAAGAAGGGCATCAAGTTTGCTTCATGGAGAAGGAAGCTGGACTATGCCTGGAGGAAAGGTTGATTTCGGGGAGAGCTATATTGAAGCCGTAAAACGCGAGGTGAGAGAGGAGACCAGTTTGAAAGTAAATTCGGCCAAGTTGATTTCTATAAATAATACCGTAGGCAGAAATGCGCATTTCCTAACACTCGGATTCAAAATTACCTCTTTTAGCGGGAGTTTGAAAGTTATGGAACCTGAAGAAATTATTGAATGGAAGTGGTTTGATCTAAAAAAACTTCCTCAAAATCTATATGTTCCATCTAGAATTATTATAGAGAAATATGGGAAAAGAAAACTGTTTGATATCGGAGAGAAAGTGATTTGTATGTAGGGTTTCTTTAAATTTTCAGCCAGAGGCTCTGAATCTATGGTTTGCGATATTACATATTAGAATTTCTGTGGTGACACATCCAGCTAGAAAACTTCACAAACCCCTGCCTGTTATATTTACTGCGCAATCAAAAGACACTTTTTTCATGCGGCAACATATTGTAGCTTATGTGTTAAGCAAGGGCTTTGCCCCCATAAATCCATTTATGAGTTTCGATTACTTTCTTCTGGATAAAGTAGGGAGAGATAAGATCCGCCGGGCCAATAACACACTAGTTCAGAAAGCGGATGAACTTTGGGTATTTGGCCCGATCTCTGATGGGGTGTATGAGGAAATTCATCTTGCCAAAAAGATCAAAATTCCGGTCAAGTATTTCGAGCTTGGAAAAACATTTAGGTCTATTCGAGAAATAGATTCTACAGAGTCGGAATACGAAGAGGGAGTAGGAAATATTTAATATTAACTAGTATCTAAAGTGACAATAACAATTTGCGGAAGCATTTCATTCTATAGTGAGATGGTGGATATACAAAAGAAGCTAGAATCTCGGAAGATAAAAACGTATATTCCAGTGGGCTTTGGAGGAGATGATAAAAAATTGAAAGAAAATCTCACATACGAAGAAGACTCTGAAAGAAAGGTAAAATACAATCTCATAAAAGATCACTATAAGAAAATCTTAAATTCTGATGCTATTCTTGTTGTAAATCTGAAAAAGAATGATACAGAAAATTATATAGGAGGCAATGTATTTCTCGAAATGGGATTTGCATATGTAAATAATCGGCCGGTATTTCTTTACAATCCAATTCCCGAGAGCACCGGCTACAAATCTGAGATTATGGCAATGGAGCCGGAGGTTATTCTGGGTGATTTGGACAAAATTCTAGAGCACTTCGAATCTCTTCCCAAAGTTTATGTGGCTTCTACAAGCAGATTGAAGCTAGATGCAGTATCAGCTGGTCTCAAAAAAGTTAACTTTCAGTCGAGAGTTCTTGGCAGAAGAATAAAATCAGGGGTTCCAAGCCAGCCGATAGGATTTGACCAAATGTTACTTGGGGCCGAAAATAGATTAAACAGGTTGAAGACGCTAGAGAAAGATTTTGAGTTGCTTATTTCAATCGAATCGGGGCTTGCAAAGGTTGGAAAGTATGTCGTAGATTTGGCGGTTTGCTTAGTTGAAGACGAAAAAGGAAAGAGACAGATGTCATTATCAAATGGATCAAATGTACCCCGGCATTTGGCTGAACAAGTTTTTGAAAAGGGTAAGGAACTAGGAGTTTATCTTCAGCAAGAGTTCGGAATGCAGGAGAAAGATGTTGTTAACTTTCTTACCAGGAATAAGCGAGAGCGTATTGATCACTTAGCAGAAGCTATTGCTACAGCATATGCTCAGTTAAATTTTTAGAAATTCGTAAGTGAAAACAGTATGTTTATGTAATAGTTTTAAATTCTACAGGGATCAGATCTGTCTAAAGAAATTATTGGAAGAGGAGGGTTTTGAAGTTTTAGAGCCTTACCCGGACGAGGTTTTCTGGAAGAAGAGAGATGGAGATATCGAACTTCGAGATTTGAGTAAGTTATCAAAGGAAAAGGGAATTATAAATGCAAGGCGCGTTTCCTTAAGGCACTTTGAAAAAATCGATGAGGCTGACTGTGTTTACGTGATAAGCAAGAGAGGCTATGTCGGGAACAGTGTAAGTATGGAAATCGGTTATGCATATGCAAAAGGAAGGCACATTTATTCTACTGAGCCAATTGAAGACTGGCCATTGGCTGGGATGGTGTCGGAAGTATTGGGTCCGGAAGAATTTATAAAAAGACTAAAATGATAAATAAAGTTCTTGAGTCTACGCAGTATGTTGTTGAGAATTCAACTCAAGTCTCAATTAGCTTAAAAGCTATCAGGCTGCTCAGCGAAAAAGTCAAACAGAATGATCTGTCAATCTCTGAGATAAGGTTAGCCAAGTATAACTGGCCGTTTGAACTTTTATTGAACTTGTATTTCTGTTTAATACTCTTAATTTTTGTTTTTTTGCACAAAAAGGTAATGCAAAGTGGACGGTCAATTTTGACGGCGAGGAACTGGACGGGGCTTTGGCATTATTCAGGGTTCTGGAAAATGAGGCCAAAACAGACAGTCGGTTTTTAACTGGGGGCTATCTGAAAAACTTGAAATTATCCAACTTAAGAACAATCCTTTCTGGGAACGTTGAAATCCCTTTACTTATGGAAAGAATGAAGTGTCTCAATGAAGCCGGGGAAGTTCTCGAAAGGAAATTCAGAGGGAGCTTCTATAGAATATATGAGGGATCAGAAAACGATGCAGTGAAATTAGCAGAATTACTTATCAAGAACTTTCAGCGTTTCCAGGATATGTCAAACTATGAAGGAAAAGAAGTATATTTCTACAAAAGGGCCCAATTAAACTCTAAAATGATAAGTGATATCTTAGTCTCGTTTGGTAGAAATCCCTTAAAAAGATTGAGCAGTCTGACAGCTTTTGCCGATTACAAAATTCCACAAATACTGAGAAGTATCAAGGTTCTTAAATACTCAAAATCACTAGCCGAAAAAGTTGATAATTTCCAATTAATTACTAGTCAGTCAAAGGATGAAGTCGAGATTCGAGCAGCGACTGTTCGGGCAGTTGAACTTATCCGTGAAAGATTAAGCAGAAAATTCCCGGAGGTTACCCCTTCGCATATTGACGGTATGCTTTGGAACTTAGCTCAGAAACTGGACAGGGATAAGATGCCGTATCATAGAACGTATACGATAGCGTATTAGCGAACAGAAACAGGAGAAGTCTTCGGTCAACATTTCCAAGCAGAAATTGGTATAATGTAGTAAGTTAATATCTTCTTTGCCGGGATGGATACATCAAAGGTTAAAAATCCGGAAGCACTGAGATTCCTTCAAAATTTTTTCATACACAGGTATGTCAATAGGGGATTCTATCAACGAGTACAAGAAAAAGATTTTGATTTCAGAATGGTTGATAATTCATGTATCGGATCGGATTCTATCAGGGAAAGTCTAGCTCATCAAATTTCTGTCCAAAGAAATTATCTGGTTGCAGTTCGAAAAGGGGAACTTGTTTATGGGGCTTATAGAAACAAGGCTCTGATAAACATGTCAAAGGAAGATTTGCTGAAGGAGTTGGAAAAATCGGATAAGGAGCTGGTAAAAACACTAAGTTCGTTGGAGATTGAGAATCTCAAGATCAAGGTCAGATGGTCGACTGATCCCATTCCAGTAGTTAGAATGTTCTGGGCTATGTATGAACATGAGATATTTCATACGGGATGGAATGTTGCTGTGATGGATCATTTGGGGATGAAGAGATTTCCGGCATTAAAAAAAGTTTGGGGATAACAAAATGAAATTTAAAATAGATTCAGCATACTTGTGTGTGCAGAACATGGACAGAGCAATAAGTTTTTACGAGAAGCTTTTTCTTAAAAAGTGTTCAAAAAAAGATAGATTATACAGCGTTATGGAAATCGGAGGTTTCAGAATTGGTCTTTTCGCGAATAACAGGGTTAAAGAAAAAGTAAAATATGGCGATAACTGCTTGCTGAGTATAAAAGTTGACGGGATGAAGAATTTCCTTAAACATCTTGAAGGATTGAACGTGAAATTGGTTTATCCTTTGACAAAAATCGGTAAAAATTGGGTGATTGAATTTCGTGATAGTGAAGGGAATGATTTGGAAGGCTATTCTAATGTTTTATAGTCAACAGATTAATGGGAATAAGAATCGTCAAAGTTACATCGAGGAATTATAAAGACATTCCAGCGATGGACGCGGAAAAGCACTACGACTGTGACAAATGTATGTACTACATGATGGCTAAAGGTAAGAGAACTGCAAAGAATAAGAAAGAATGGTTTGAAAGGATGACGCAAAAGTATGATCTTAGCGGAGGATTGATACTTTATTCTGATAAAAAGCCTGCAGGTTATGCTCAGTTTGCTCCGAAGAAAGAATTTATCAAGCTGGAAGAGTTTTCAAAAGGGAGTACAAAAACAAATGCCTGGTACATCAGCTGTATTGCGATAAAACAAGAATTCAGAGGGAGGGGATTAGGTAAAGTTTTAATGAAACGTGTTATCAGATTATTGACTAAAAACGGAGTTAGAAAGGTGCAGGCTTGCGGTAGAACAGGAGGGGATGTTGCCAACTATTCTTCCGGATACTGGTCCATGTACGAAAAAGCGGGGTTCAAAAAGATTGGTAGCGGGAAAGGTTTCGTAGTGGGTGAATTGGCATTTTAGTCACCCCAATATTACATATTACTTATTACATATCACTTAACAATATGCTTTGCAAAGAACTAATAATAAGGCTCAAGGCAGGACACTTTGGACTCTTGAAAGCTGCCGAAGGACTGACTGAAGAGGAAATGAACGTGAAGTGGTTTGGTATTTGGGGAGTGCGGGAAATTCTTGCGCATTTGTCAGCTTGGGACGAGGAGAATGTAAGAATAGTAAAATCAATAATATATGGGAAACTTCCGACTATGTTTAAGGGAACGACGGGGTATCCTGAGCTTGACAAACGTGTTGATGCTATGAACGAAATGTTTATAAAGCAGCGTGCCGGTCTTAGCATAAAAGAGATTACTGATGAATTTAAGGAGAATAGACAAAGGCTGATTGAAACGATTGAAGATGACTGTGCATCGGATTTATCACAGGATTATGGTGTCAGATGGGGCCGAATACACATTACTCTAAACTACTACTTTGATTATCCTCATGACGAGACGCATATAGTGCAGATCATGAATTGGAGAGGGATGGATAGTTTACAACAAAACAGCTAACAGCAAATAGTTTATACTCTTAGGACCAATCTGTGTTTTTCTGATATTAATATTAAGTATCAAGTAATAATGATATCAAATTATTTGTCGAAAACTGAAATAAGAGAGAGAATCGAGAAGAGCTACAAGGCTCTATTATATGAGTTGCAATCGGTTCGGGAAGAGGACTGGAGAAAAAAGCTGAGGAAGGATTGGCATTGGGATCTTCACGATCTTTTGGCTCACTTTGTTGGCTGGGATGAGATCTGTCTTAAGTCTGCAAAGAAATTTCTGGAAGGTGAAAGGCCTGAGTATGATGGAGTAGATGATGAGATCTATAACGAAAAATTTTTAAAAAAATATTCGACTTTATCCAGAAAAGAGTTGCTAGCAAATTTTGCAAAGAGCCGAATGAATATATGCTTATTTCTCAAATCATTAGCTCCAAGGCAGGTCATACATGCTAATGCTCAGGGGATGACTTGGCATAATTGGCATAGAGGAGAAAGACCAAGACTTACTCTTTGTTCAATTCTAGATTTATCCTGGCATGATACTGAGCATATTCAAGATGTACAGAATTTCAAAAGAAAAACCTTAGCCATAGAATTGAATGAAAAAGCTGCAGTTTACCTTTATCCAAAAAGCCCGTTCAGTTTTGACTGCAGCTTTTACAATCCCTCTCATTTTAAAACTAGTGACTTGCAATGGAAAAGTAGTGTCAAATGGCATTCTTGTCTGTGGAAGGGCGGCTTATTGGGTTTGAAGTTTGAAGATCAGTCCTCAAAAGGGAAGCCAAGGATAAAGCTGACAATATTTTCAAAAAAAATTCTTCTGGAAGATGATATCGCTTCTCTAGAAAGAGAAGTAGCTTGGAGATACAATTTAGCATATGATCTGAGTAACTTTTATAAAGTTACCTCCAAAGATCCTCTTTTGGTGAATGTTATAAGTAAGTACAAGGGGATGAGAATTTTCCATTCAGGATCACTTTATGAGTATTTAGTAATTGGTATTGTACTCCAAAATGCTCCTGTCTATAGGACTATGAGTATGATGCAGTCGCTATTTGACCGATTCGGAAGAAGTATCCACTTTGACGGCAAGTATTTTTCCTGTTTTTGGGAACCATCTGAAATTCTAAAGTCAAGCGGAGATGAGTTGAAGTTACTTAAACTCGGGTATCGGGTAAAGTCCCTAATTGAAATCTCTACTTTGTTTAAGCAGAAGAAAATTGACGAAATAAAACTGCGAAAACTTTCTGAATCTGAGCAGGAAAGAAATCTCCTCTCCTTGCCTGGGATAGGTATCGCTACGGCTCAGTATATTCTATGCGATTGTTTCCATAGGTATAGCGAGTTGAAGCACATACCGAACTGGGAGCGCAAGATTTATTCTCAGGTGTTCTTCAAATCATCAAAAGTTCTTCCAGAGAAGAAGCTGCTAAATTTTCTAAATTCCAAATTCGGTGAATTTACAAAACTTGCGACCCACTATTTCTGGGCGGATATATGGTGGAGAAGAGAAAGGGGAGAAAAGATCGAGTGGCTGGAGGAGGAGATAAGGACTTAGGAAATTGGACAGTTAGATAATTAGATAACTAGGGAGCTAGGTAATTGGGTAATTTAGGTCAATTAGGCGCTATTAAGTTCATTGTATAAACATTTATGTCTATGACAATCGAAGACTACTTTAAACAAAAGGACAAGAAGATCTATTTACTGGTCAGAAAATATGGAGTTATTCCGGTCAAGGGTACAGACGATCATACTGGCTACTTCGCCAAGCTGTGCAGGGAAATCATTGGCCAACAGCTATCCGGCTATGCCGCAGGAGCTATTGTTTCAAGATTCAATAAATTGTTTAAGAATGAGACTCCAGAAGCTCAAAAAATTCTTCAGTTAGAAGATCAGGATCTTCGTGATGCCGGTATGGCCTGGTCAAAGGTTCGGGCGATCAAAAATCTTGCAGAGCTTGCTTCAGAGGGAAAAATACCATACGAGGAATTTTGTAAAATGTCTGATCTTGAAGTGATTGAAAGCCTTGTTCAGGTAAAGGGAATAGGACAGTGGACGGCTGAAATGTTTCTGATATTTACTTTAGGACGAAAAGATGTATTTTCGATAGGAGATTTGGGCTTAAGGAAAGCTGTTGTACGATTATACAATTTGAGGGTAACAAAGACCCTGAATGAGAGGATTCTAAAATTGAGCAGACGCTGGAGTCCATATAGAAGCTATGCGTCATTATTATTGTGGAAAAGTATAGACGAAGAATAAAATATGGTTCTTAACCGGGTTTATGTAATTAATCAAGTTCAGGATTATCCTGTCAAAGAACGTATTCTAAGTAATGAATACTTTTATTATTAGTACCCCAAAACATAGACTAGAAATTCGTTATTACCATGGAGTTATTCATAGAGATGACGTCAAAGTAAATAAAGAACAATTTGAAGAGATGTGTAAAAATGGTTGTCCTAATTATGGTAAGAAGTACACCTGTCCTCCTTACTCTCCAAGCTATACTGATCATACAAAAGGAAATGACTGGCTTTTTGTTGTTGCCTTTACACTCAGCTTAGATCAGTTCAAGAATACGAAATATAGAGAATACCTCAAGTTGAGGATTGCGAATTCTGTTCTGAAAACAAGAATTGAAAAATTGATGAGAGCATTTGAAAAACAACTTGATTCAAAGTTTCTTGGGACTGGAGCCTGCCGGCTGTGTAAACCATGTCAGTTGCAATCGAACGAACCCTGTAGATACCCGCAAGAAAGAAGGTATAGCCTGGAATCTGTGGGCGTCGATTGTAATGAATTGATGAAAAAGGTATGCGGAAAGGAATTGAAATGGTATAGAGATAAAAAGGCTCCCCAATATACCTCAGTAATCTGTGCTTTGCCTGTTAAAGAAAGAGGCAGTGCCTATTCGCTTAGGAAATCGCTACTCATGCAGATCAGAAAAATTTCATAAGAAAGTACTTGACATTTAGTATTCCCTGATATAAACTAGTTCAAATCGTTTTGAACTAACATGAAGAACCTCTGGCTATTTAATGAAAATAAGCTGATGATACTGAAATCTCTATATAAATGTAGAGATAATATATGCGGATGTGATCTTATTGAGAAGCTTGATATCCCAAAGAATCTTTTGTCTTATCATATGAAAACTTTAAGAGATGGGGGTCTGATTGAGGAGATGAGATGTGGGAATAGGAAGAACTATGTGATTCGAAAAGAGAAGGTGAAGTTTGTGAGAAAGATATTGCAGGTGATAGAATTAATATAAATTTCCGGTTTTAAGTTAAATTCTTTATCTAATTTTTTATTAAAGTTAAATGAAAGCATTAGTTATTGGAGGAACTGGTAAAATCGGATCTGTTGTAGCAATGGATCTGACTAAACAGGATGAATTCACAGAAGTAGTAATCGTTGGGAGAAGCCAAGAATCTTTGGATAAGACAAAAAAATGGATAGCCAGCGATAAGATAACCGAGCACTCTCTGGATCTTTCGGAAAAGGAAAAAGTTGTCGATTTGATGAGAAACTTCGATGTTGGAGTGATAACTTTACCTGATCGAAAAACAGATTATAAAGCGGTTGAAGCTGCCATTGAGGCAGGGCTTAATGTAGTCGATGTGTTGGAAGAATATCATAGAGGGCCGGACGAATATGAGATTGAAGGGCTTGAACTTCCTGAAGACAAATCTATAGCAGATTATGGAGAATGGCTGCATCAGGAAGCGTTAAAGAGGGGTGTAACGTTTGTAGATGGCATGGGATTTGCTCCCGGGCTGAGTAATATAACTGTCGCTGAAGGGATCAAGAAAATGGATAAGGTAGAGTCAGCGATTGCAAGAGTGGGAGGTATACCGCAAAAGAAATTTGCGGACAACCATCCTCTTAAATACATGATCACTTGGGCATTTGAGCATGTTTTGCGGGAGTACATGGTAAAGGTAAACGTGATAAAGAATGGAAAAATAGAGCTGGTAGATGCTATGGATGGTTATGAAGAATTCGTCTTTGATGAACTCAATAAGAATGAGGAGTTGGAGTGTTTCATAACTCCCGGTATGCCTAGCTTTATTCACACAAGGAAAAATCTTCAGGAGTTTACAGAGAAGACCATAAGATGGCCCGGGCATAGACAGGCTGTGCAGGTTTTGAAAGATGCGGGATTGCTAAGTATAAAACCTGTTGATTTCAACGGGTCACAGGTTGTTCCAAGAGATTTCCTTAGCTCGATTTTGACTCCAAAATTAGTTCCAAATGAAGGAGAAGGGGACGCTTGTGTCATGTGGAATACAGTGAAAGGAATCAAGGATGGGAAAACTATACAAGTAGACTACTCAATGTGGGAAGAGAATGATGAGCACCTTGGCTTATCTGCTATGTCTAGAACTACTTCTTTTCCGGCAGCTATCGCGGCTAAGTTTCTTGCCCGTGGTGATATCAAAGCCAAGGGGATAGTGGCACCCGAGGACTGTTTCGAGACAGAGCAGTACGCTCAATTTCTTGAGGAGTTAAAGCAACGCAAGATTACTATCTCTGAGAAGATACAACAATCGTAGAAGAATAGTGTTTACAGAAACTTGTTCACCGAATAGCAGGGGGTTTGAGCTGGGGTGGTAGGGTTTATCTAAGAACTGGTCGTGGGGTGATTTCTGTTCCGCGCTTTCTTCTTTTTACTTGACATTTTCTATATACCTATGGTAACCTACACCATAGGTATTGGTATAGAGTTTGTATTTACTCCCCAGAGCCTGGTTCGCGTACAACATACTGGGCTCTAGGCAGTAAATATAATTGAGATATTTATAGGAATGATTTTTTCGAGAAATACCAAACAAAATGTCTTTCAGAAATATTAAATTATATGTCATTTTATAAAGAATGAAGCAATGCAACCCCAAAGTTGTTCTATCTCTCAAGAAAGCAAGATCCCACATAGACAAAATAATCACTATGGTTGAAAACGGTGAATACTGTATTGATGTTTTGCAGCAGTTGAATGCGGTGATCGGCTATCTGAGGTCAGCCAAAAACGAAAAGTTGTCTGAGCACCTGAATACATGTTTTGCCAAGGGAATGTCTTCCAAGTCTGTTAAGATAAAAAACAAACTAATAGAGGAGGTGATTCAGGTAACTAAAGTTGCTACTTAATTTCTATTATTATTGGGCACAATGACAGAGAAGGCAATAAAGAGAAAGTTCTATGTTGAGGGTATGCATTGTTCCAGTTGTGAGCTATTGATCGAGAAAAAACTTGCAGAAATAAAAGGTGTTAAAAATGCAAGAGCTTCTACGAAAAAATCGGAGGTTCAGATAGAGCTAGACAATAAGAATTTGGACGCTGGGAGGTTGAATAGCTTATTCAAGGAGGTGGGCTACAAATTTTCTAGTATGAAACTATCTGTTCCTAAGTCAGTTCCTTTGATAAAAATACAAGGAAACGGGACAATTGACTTTAACAAAAAGAAATTATCTGATCTGCTTTTTATAGGAGGGATTGTGACCTTTTTGATTTCGGGATTCTTACTGTTAAATAGATCAGGTATTTCATCACTGATAAGCGTTAATTCATCTTCATCTCTTCCGGCTTTCTTTGCATTTGGGCTTGTTGCTGGGGCATCGAGCTGTGCTGCATTGGTCGGTGGGATTATCCTCTCAATGTCGAAGCAGTGGATGGAGATCTATTCTAGTTCAAAAAGTAGTTTTGAAAGGCTGCAGCCGAATACACTCTTTCATATAGGAAGACTGATTTCATACGTACTACTGGGTGCTCTGCTTGGTGCGGTAGGTGAATTCTTAAAAGTTTCAATTACTCTATCTTCAATTATAACCATCGGAGTTTCGGTTCTTATGATCATGTTTGCACTGCAAATGCTAGGGGTGAAAAAGCTCCAGGGTTTCCAACTCCGGCTTCCGGAGGGGTTGTCCAGAAAGTTGGTTGATGAGAGGAATTTCAAGGGAAAATATATGCCTTTTTTTATGGGAGCTCTTACCTTTTTTCTTCCTTGTGGATTTACCATAACAGCTCAGGGATTGGCTCTTGCTTCGGGGAATGTTGTCCAGGGAGGATTGATCATGTTTTCGTTTGCACTTGGAACACTTCCATTTCTTTTTATAATTGGCCTGTCGAGTATGAAGATGATAGGTAAGCCGGCTCATGCTTCTGAGAGGTTTCTGAAAGTAGCAGGGATACTGATTTTAATTTTTGCTGTTTTCAATATTAACTCTCAATTAAATGTTCTTGGCATGAAAAGTTTGAATAATATTAAGCTAGGCAAACAGATACAGGCAGAAGATCAGCAGGATTTGCCTCCTGTTGTAGACGGTAAGCAAATAATCGAAATGGATGCAAAATCTTATGAGTATACTCCAACTCATTTTAGAGTTAGAGTCGGTATACCGGTAAAATGGATTATTTATGACAAAGGGGTAAGTGGCTGTTCAAATGCTATCGTGGCCAGCGGTCTTTTTGAGGGAGAGCTAAGAATCGATTCTAAAAAGGTAGAGAAGGAGTTCACCCCGCAAAAAGAAGGGACTTACAAATTTAGCTGCTGGATGGGTATGATATCGGGAAGTATAGATGTAGTGGGTGTAAATCAGGGGAATGGGGAAGAGTTTGTTAGTAGCACGGTAGAGACTGCAACGATTAGAACATGATGCCAGCTGTTTAAGAGAAAATCGTTTTTTAAATATCGAACAACTATCTAATTTAAAATAAAACTTATGAATACTAAGATTTTCGTAAGCGGTATGTTTTGTGAAGCCTGCTGTAAGTTAATAAGAATGGATATAGAAAAGAAATTCAAGCATAAAATTGATTATATCAAAATTGTTGATGAGAAAAAGAAAATCGGCGAGGTTGGATTGAAAGATGTTGAAGAAAAAGATGTGGGGAGTATTAAGCGGATCATAAATAGTGTTGGTTTGGCTTATAAGGTAACAGAATCATGAAAACTACTAAAACATTTCCCATAGTAGGAATGCATTGTGCCAGCTGCAAGAGTCTGATAGAACGTAGAGTCTCAAAGCTTGAAGGAGTCTTGGGTGTTGATGTAAATTTCGGTACTGAAAAAATGGTTGTTTCATATGATGATTCAAAGGTTGATATCGAGATTATCAAAAAAGCTGTAAAAAGTGCAGGAAGCTATGAACTTGTAACTGATGAAGATGAGACAAAACTTGTTTCACCTCCGGAAGCGGTAAAAATAAATGAAAAAAAAGAAGATAAGGCAAATAAACTTAAGAGTGAAGAATATAGAAGGTTGAAGAAAAAGGTGATGTGGGTTGGTGCTGGTGCTTTCATTTTTGCTGTTCAGATGGCTTTGATGCTTGTTCGAAGGAGCCTTGGGTTTAGTGAGCAAATGAGCTTGTTTGGTAAGTTTTATATAGTGTTTGGAGGTTATTCATCTGAGATCCCAGCTATATATGTTATCCAATTTTTGATTGCTACACCGGTACTCTTCTGGGGAGGCAGACAGTTTTTTACAAGTACTTGGCAGGCTTTAAAGGCCAGAGCTGCAAATATGGATACTCTTATTGCACTTGGAACGTTTACTGCTTGGTTGTTCTCAACTATCGTCTTGTTTTTTCCTGGAGTTTTTTCCTCACTGGGTGGTGAAGTCGCAGTATTCTTTGAAGCATCTGTTTTTATCACCTTTTTCATTCTTCTAGGACGACTTCTAGAAATGAGAGCTAAGAATAGAGCTAGTGATGCAATATATAAGCTGCTTGAGCTTCAAGCCAGGGAAGCGACTGTCATTCGTGAGGGAACTGAGGAAAAAATTCCTGTGGATGAGGTTGTTGTAGGGGATGTACTTATCGTTAAACCCGGGGAAAAGATTCCTGTAGATGGAAAGATAATTGGAGGAGCTTCCACCGTTGATGAATCTACTGTGACCGGAGAATCTATTCCTGTAGAAAAAAAGAAGGGCGATGCGGTGGTCGGTTCTACAATGAACAAAACCGGTAGTTTCAAGTTCAAGGCTACAAGGGTCGGTTCAGAAACAATGCTCGCGCAGATAGTTGAAATGGTAAAAGAAGCTCAGAATTCTCAAGCTCCGATCCAGAAGCTGGCAGATAAAGTTTCAGCGATTTTTATTCCGGTGGTTGTCAGCATAGCTTTTTTTTCATTTGTATTTTGGTTTGTTCTTGCTCCTGCGTTTGGGATAATTGGTTCTGATGTGAATCACATTCAAATAGCAGTTTATGTAGCTACCACAGTTTTGATTATTGCCTGTCCATGTGCACTCGGACTTGCCACTCCAACAGCTGTTCTGGTTGGAACCGGGAAAGCTGCGTCGAAGGGAATTCTTATTCGAAATGCCGAGGCACTAGAGGTAGCAAATAAGATAGATACGATCATATTTGATAAGACCGGCACTCTTACAAAAGGACAGCCTGAGGTAGTCGAAATAATAAGTTCCGGTATGAAAGAGAGAAGTCTCTTAGAAATAGCAGCTGTTGCTGAAAAGAATTCGGAACATCCTCTTGGTATTGCGATAGTTAAGAGGTGGCAGCGTGACAGTTCTCAACAAGAAATAAATGATCCGGAAAAATTCGATTCCATTCCAGGAATGGGAGTTTTTGCTGAAGTTAAGAGAAAAACTATTTTTATTGGAAACGAGAGACTGCTGGAAGAGAAAGGGGTAATTATAAATGGAATTCGTAAAGATTTGAATAGGTTGCAGAGAGAGGGAAAGACACCAATGATAGTAGCAATTGATAATGAGATCGCTGGGGTCATTGCAGTGGCAGATACAATTAAGAAATCAGCAAATAAGGTTATACAAGAGCTTCAAAAGTTAGGACTGAAAGTGGTGATGTTAACGGGTGATAATACCCGGATTGCAAAATCAATAGCGAAATCACTTAAGATAGATGAGGTTAAGGCTGAAATCTTACCTCGGGACAAGGCAAATGCTGTGAAAATGTTGCAGGAAGAAGGAAGGGTTGTTGGCATGGTGGGAGATGGAATAAATGATGCTCCGGCTTTGGCCCAGGCAGATATCGGCATAGCTATGGGAACTGGTACAGATGTTGCTATAGAATCAGGAGATATAGTAATAGTGAGAGGTAATCTTGAAAAGGTTGTGGAAACAATAAAATTTTCTGGTCAGACATTGAGAATCATAAGGCAGAACCTTGGCTGGGCGTTCGGTTATAATATTATTGGTATACCTATAGCAGCCGGTGTTTTGTATCCATTTTTCGGAATTCTTCTTTCTCCGATCATTGGCAGTATGGCTATGGCTTTTAGCAGTGTAAGTGTTTTGCTGAATAGCTTGAGATTGAAAAGGCTTTAAGTTTCAGCCTAAGCTTGTCCTGTGTTAGGTTCTATCCTTAAATTCCCTTCTTACTAATTCAATAGGCCACTGAGCATTTATTTAATATGACACGATTAATTTCTTACGATCGAAATGTCGGATATACTGGTGTTCTCTGAGATATTTAATATTGACACAATTAGGACAAAGAATCCACGCAGAGAGACGGGCACAGCTTGCGGAGCAAGGCTCCGCAAGCATATTTGGTACTTATCCTTGAACCGGTACATCGTTGCCATAATCTTCTTCAGGAATCTCTGGAATCATGATCATATCATTACCAGAATTGACTAACAGTTCTTCAATCATATCCATGATCTTTTTCAACTCACTAGGTTTATCTCCTGAATATGATTTATAAACGGTGTCGATCTCTTGAGTCTCGTTTGTTGAATCAAAACCTTCGGTGATAATATACTTTGAACCAGCATAGTCAAAAACTATGATTACTGTTGTATATGTATCGGTTTCTTCAGTACTAGGATCCTCTTTCATACCACCTGACTCCTCGCCACCAGAAGGTGAAACGTTCCAGCTTTCTTTCAGATAATATTTATCAGCCGTTACCTTATTACCATCAATAGTAATCTCAATTTCAGTTTTGTCAGATTTTTCAGTTATTTCATACATATTCTTCAGAATTGTAGCTGTATCTTCGCTCTTGTCATAGATATTAAGACTGCTAAAGTTTTCATAATTCTTCGTTCTGAAAGTGACATATGCTAAAGCTTCTACTGGTCCGGGTGTATAGGCCTCTTTCATATCTTCGTACATCTGATCCCCAATCGAACCTTCAGGATAGAAATCTCTGTCTAGCATATAGGAGATCTCAAGCTCACTATAGATAGAAGAAACATAGAAACTGTCCAGCAGCCATTTCTTTCCTTCTGGAGCTAGGATTGATAAACTTTCGGACTTCAGAAATTCTTCTACTTTTGATAGATACTCAACCCGATCCTTTTCGTACTGCACCGGATCAAATGATATATCATCCTGAGTGAGAGTTCGTACTTCTATACTGTAGTCAAAATTAAACTTATCTTTGACGCTTTCAAAGTCGGCATTAGAATTCTCTGATTCATAATCAACTGTCTGTATCAGGTTCTCCGGCTTTATCTCATCAAAATAAGTTTCTTCTTTGTATATAGAATAGCCGTCCGGTTTAACCCAAGATTTTCTTATGATCTTCTCCAGTGCTTCTTCCGGGGATGTTGTGGAAGCTTTTGTTTCACTTACTGACTGACTTACTTCGGTATAAATGCCGACATCCAAGTCGCAAAAAGTTTCTTCTTCCCATGTTATGATGTAATATTCAAGTTTTCCATCAGTTCGGACTTCTTCTACCTTTACGTTATCGCCCCAGATAGATTCTATAAGATCTTCGTCATTTGCATTCCCATCATTTACATCCGTGCTATCTCCGCTATCCTGCGAGGGCGCAGTTTCTTCACTATTTGATTCGTTGCTTTCTTCGGTGAGAATAGGAATACCATTTGCGTTCTCGTACTCAACTTTTACTGCATACTTTCCTCCCAGATACTCTATAAAATATGTAGAGGTAGAAAGCGAATAATTCTTTAGATTGCCATTCTCGTCCTTGAAGATATATTTAGAATTGAAGATATTCTCATCAAAATATTCATAAGTTTCACTCGTTCCAGCCTCAACGTAAGAATATGCCCGGCACATATTTCTTCCCGGGCCAGCAGTTGTTGTACTTTTTGTATAGTAGTATTTGTACTGATCCATAACTGGATAGAGCATAGATTCTGCAAAGGAACTGTTGTCTTTTGCAGCTGCAAGAGCTGTTTGCTCTTGATAATTGACCAGATAAGAACCTCTGCCATTGTTCTGCATGAGAGCTTGCAACACTTTTCTAGCATCGGCTCCAGATAGTGTCGTTGTATCGGTGTTTGATTTGGAAGGTTTGAGTAAGAGATATCCCGATGTTAGGGTGATCGCGAGAAACACAAACAGCCCTGACCCTAAAAGGGCTAATTTCTTAACATTCATGTTAAAGAAACTAAAAAATAAATTATTTGACTTTGTTTTCTCAAGTACGCGCGTTTTAAGCTGTTCAGTAAAATTCCCATCCGGGTAAGAGCTTGTTTTTGCAAATTGTTGTAACAGCTTCTCTGCATCGTCTTGATTGTTAAAGTTTTTCATTTTTGATTTGTTCTAATATATTAGTTCCAATTGGTGTACACTTCGACAAGCTCAGTGCAGGTACTTCGACAGTCTGGCAAGTTCACTGCAGGCACTTCGACGAATTAATTCCAATGCCTAATGTGTGAATTAAAATAAATTCATTAAGTGATCAAGTTTATTAAAATCAAAATTGTATTTATAGTTGATATACAAACCAAAAGTGAATGCTAAAAGTTTATTTACAAGTCGGGTAAAAG
>JAQVGX010000024.1 GCA_028696515.1 Candidatus Dojkabacteria bacterium
CTGTGGACCTGATGGTTCAAAACCAGCTTCTCTATAAACCCTTTCTATCATCCCAGAGCCGTGATCCTTGAGCCCCGAGCCAAATTCTTTATCCGGGTCAATCATCAAATGCGTCAACCCCAGCTGACGGCTGGTTCCTGATAGCTGATTTATCACTCCAGTCAAATACTTCCCCTCACTCACTACAATCCCCCTCGGTACATACCCAAACCTTTTCCCATAAAAAGGGATCTTTCTTGTGAGAATTGTAAAAATTGAAACGGGATCATCGTCTTCAAATACTCCAAGTCTAACGGGCTCCCAGTTCGGCTTTTTCAATTCTCCCCAGGCAAATGACTGTAGAGGATGGACATCTATTTCATCCTCAAGTTTTGTATATTCTTCTTTGAGTAGTTCCTTAGTTCTAAACATACTTGCCAATATCAAGCAACCAACAACAAAGCTTTTAGCTGCTAGCTTATTGCTAATTATAGTTTTTATAACGGAAGATAGCAAAAATAGTCGCGGTACTTTGCAGATAGTAGCAGCAAAAATCTCCACCGTACTCCATCTCGCTCCCTATTCTAGTATAACCTGAATACTCCTAAACATGTAAAGAATGGGAAAGCTTTGTTTTACACAATAATTTTTCGACTTCTTATTCTTCTGATTCTGAATACAACAAACATTGACTCATTTTATGTATTTGTTATAATTAAACATTACATTTAGTCAAGCTAAACGATGATTAATAGATTTATAGGAAAGAAAATACGAATTGCAAGAGAGCAGCTAAGCTTTTCCCAGAGCAAACTTGGGAAGCTAACAAATTACTCCGTTCCGACTTTGAGCCTCATAGAAAGTGGCAAAATAAACGTATCTATAGAATCGCTTTGTAGAATAGCCAAGGCCTTGAAGAAGCCGATGTCTTTCTTCACTCAAACATCTCAAGACGAAGACTACACTGTTAGTACTAACTTGATCGGCATTGAGAATGAATTGGAACAGATCAAACAAACTTTGAATAAAGCTGTTTTGAAGGCACGCAAATCCAATTTCAATATTGCAGTGAGTGGAGGAATGGGAACCGGAGACAACGGACGGTTCCACTTGATAAGAGTGCTGGCAAGAATATTTAAGGCTAAGGCTTTCCCTGAGAATCCAGCGTCCAATCCATTTTTAGATAAATTTTACAAGAATAAAAAGAAATGGGGATTTCACAGCCAGCTCTTTTTCTTCAAAGAGAATTTCAAACAGCAAGCAGAGATCCGGAAGAAAATCGGGCCGGTAATTCAAGGACGAAGTATATACGAAAATTTCAGAGTTTTTGCAACAGTTTGGTATGAGATGGGATATTTGTCTCGTGTTGATTTTCATTTGCTCGAAGATCTTTACAGCCAAGCTATCCAAATCATACGAAAACCTGACCTTATAGTTTATTTCAAAAGCAACCCTGAAAGAATCGCTGGAAGTATAGCAAGATACAGATCGAACAAAATCAACTTGAGCCACATAAAAAGTATTCATAGCAAATATGAGACTTGGAGAAAGACTTTTGATTTAGCGCCTGTTTTGACTTTCGATTTTCATAAAATCGACCTATTCGACGATAAAACTATAAAAATGATTGCTGATAAAATTCAAGATGAATTGTAAAATTGTATAGTATTATATAATGTGGTATACTATGGTATAGTTATGAAAAAACTAGTTTCTATATCAAAGACAGCCGAATTACTCGATGTACACCCCAACACACTTAAAAGGTGGGATAAATCGGGACAGCTAAAAGCAATTCGTTTTGGGACTAGAGGTGATAGAAAGTATAGAGAAGCAGATCTTCAGAGATTTATCATAAGCTCCAGAAGAAAGCGAAAAATATATCCAAATATTGGCCCACTCGTAGCAGTTGCATGTATAGTATTCAAAAAGGGGAAAATTCTCCTCGGAAAAAGAACGGCTGATATGTGCAGAGGAGAGTACTGTCTAGTTGGAGGATCACTAGCATTCGGTGAAACTTTTGAGGAAACGGCCAAAAATGAGGCCAATTTCAAGGCAAATATAAAGATTTCAAATCCAATAGTAATCTGTGTAACTAACAATAGAGCAAACATACCAAAAATAAACAGACAAAACATAACAATTGGAACAATTGCAAAGTACAAGTCAGGAGCAGTAAAAGACAGGCAACCTGACAGAATTATTAACTGGAAGTGGTACAGCCTGGATAAACTGCCAAAACCTATGATCGAGGCAGATACTAAGATAATTGAATGTTATAAGAGCAGTAAGTTTTATATAGATTAGAAAGAGATGAGAGTAATTAGATAGCTAAGTCCAGCCGTAGGCTGGCTCGCCTTTGGAGAAAGCTAATTACCGAGATAATTGGGTTATTATATTTTAGGCGATTAATTATTAATTGGGATTTGGCCATTGGGCATAAAACAATTGGGCATAAAAAAGCAGTTTCGTCGCCAAACGTCACAAGCTATTTTTACGCCCGTTTAATTTTAGCAAATACAGCAAGCTACGTATAGCAAGCAATGATTAGCATCTTAACTTTTACTGCAACTGTTATACAACTGTTAAACAATTGTTCAACTATAGTATGACAAGCGTCTCTCATGAAAAAAACAAAACCAAAAACTCCTATTTGCCCGAGATGCTTCAGTAAGATCAGAGAGGAAGATGATAGATGTAAAAAATGCGGATTCTTGCTAAGCTCAGATAGCGAAATTCTATATAAAGAAAATCTCAAAAACTAAAGGCCTTTCACTTTTGTAAGAATATCTTTGTAGAGCAAATAGCCTATTAGCGACAGAAAGATAATCGAACTAGGATAGAAAATTACTATATAACTTCCAGTCTGACTCAGCTCCTCCCGCACCACATTCACCAGACCATAAGCAGCAATCGGCATATAAACATTGTTAATATCGTATGAACGTAAGTAAACAGTAAATTCACCTTCCGGCAGAAGCGACTCCAGTATTTCGCAGGTAAATGTTTCGTTTTCCGCATCAAAAGCCCCGTCATCCGCTTCACACTCGTACCATTCTTTTGATGGATCGTTTGAAAGAGACCACTGAACACCGGATACGGGGACCTCTGAGTCTGTAATGTTTCCGGTTAATGTATGCGAGTTGTCTTCTTGAGTTGAAGATAGAGAGGTGAACTCCGGAGTTCCATGCTTAACTTCATAAATATAGGTCCTTCCTATTGTACTTGTAGTAGGCCATGGATCATTGCCTCCCTTGCTCGAAGATAAGTAAAGGTCTGCCCAGTCATTATTGTTGATATCTCCTGCCAAAACTCTTGCTCCAAATAGTGTCCCGGTTGGTTCGATAGTAATTCGAAGATCCGCCGATGTATCCATATTTCTCGTACTATCTCCCAGAAATATATCTACATAGCCACTCTTCTCAATAGTATCTGTTTGATAAGCTCCAACTATTAAATCTAGGCTTCCATCGTTATTCAAATCATATATAAATAAATTCCTGCCAAAATTATCACCTGCTCCTTCTCCTGTAAATTTAACAAATTCCTCAGATCCAACATTCATAGTATCAGAAACTTCACTGGATCCAAAAAAGCAATAAACCCTCCCTGCATTAGAACCACCTGTATCATTTTTATAAGCTCCCATACATACATCATCATATCCATCACCATCTAAATCTTTGATATCCGTAGCTGTTCTTGCTAGCCAGTCGTCCCCCGATTCACCATTAATTATCGTTTGACATTCTGTATCCATATCCGCTCCTCCTAAGAAGAGTGCTAACCTGCTTGTACTTGAGTTCCATTGTCCTACCAATAAATCATCTCTGCCGTCACCGTTTATATCCCCGGTCTTCATATCTTCTATTCCCAACAAATACGATCCATCACAACTAAGTACCTTATCTTTTGTAGTATCGATATTTCTGCTTCCATTCCCATAATAAATAAATACTCTACCTTCTGTATCAACAGCCCTTGGAGCCCCAAAAGCTATATCCGGGAAGTTATCACCATTAAAATCGCCCACAGCCGAAGAACTTCCCAAATTTTTGCGATATGTTGTATTGCCCGGGAAAAACACATCTGCATCGTTTATAGAATAATCCCCTAAGAACTCATTTCCACCCCAAAATACAAGCCCAAATCCAGCATCGGTTCCATACAAATCATGCAGATATGATCCGCCAATAAAATCATCTATTCCATCCAGATCTATATCTGTAATCGCTACATCATATTCATAAACTGTAGGGAAAAAACTTGTGTTCTGACTTCCGCTTATCAAGGTATCGTAATTAAAATCATAATCTACTCTATATATACTGTCAAATATAATCTAAATACTAGGAAATAAATGATGCATCTTAGTCTGTATCCAACTTCACAAGTTAATGTAAATGTGTTAACCTTTTCTTGTGAACAAAAAAAGGATTATATCCAAAACTATACTTGGACTGCTTACATGTTCTATCCTGTGCATAGGATTTTCATTCACAAATAAACCCGACGTGTCAGCATATTCTACAAATGTCCCGCCTAGATTCAACACAGCAATTCCTAATAGTGTTGAAGATCCTTATAGATTAGTATACATGTGGGCACCAGTGAACCTGTTTGTTGATGATGAAGATAATGTATACTTCATAGATAATACGAGATATATTTATAAATATACGAAAGACGGACAGTTAATACAAAGAGCAATCATCGACACAGGATACTCCGGCTATTATTGGTCATCCTTAGCAGTTGACCATAACGGATACGTGTACTTATCAATTTCTGCATATAAAAAGATCTATAAACTAACTAGTGATCTGGAGATTTCAGGCACGAAAGCGAACCAGATAATACAGGAACTTAAAGAATTGATTGCAATAATAGGGAAAAAAGGAGAAAGTTACCTAAATCCTTTGAATGACAACGATATCTCGTACTCTCAAAACTTGGCTTTAAATGGGAAGTTATAATAAAGAGAAGGAATAGAACCACAGATTGAAGTACATACATAGACAACACCGTAATAAGAATTATCCTTCATAAAAACCTACCTTATGCCTAGTTACCTCTCTCCAGCTCTGTGTTCTTTACTCGGTTAGTTTAGGTCATATCTCAATGAACGAGATTACCAGAGTTCAACTTCAATAGAATCGTCTAAAAACATATTTGGTTTATATGAAATAGTCAATTTTTTTGAATTTTTACTGACTTCGAATGTTAACCACCCTCTCACTATCATATCTTTACTAAGAGTTTTTGATTCGAGTTTTGGTGATTTTAAATCATACCAAGAATAATCGTAAGAATACCCCTCCTCATCAGAAAGTGAGAAGTCATAACTATCGACACTTTCAGAACCCCCTCCTAAATATGTCACCTTGACATCTACAGCTACATACTTCATACCTTCGGATGGCTGGATATATTCATTATCAGATATCACATTAGCATCGAACTCTTTAACTTCTAGCTGTATATCTCCAAGTTTCACCTTATCACCTATCTTAAATTCCTTTTCCCCTTGTTGTTGACTTGAAGAATTAGAATCACCAACTTTTGTTGGCTCATTAGCGTTATTAGTATCCCCTACGATTACTGTGAAAAATATACATCCTCCGCACAAAAGAGCTAAGACAATCACACAACCCACAACTACTCCTAAAGTACCTGTAATACCACCAAAGAAAGATTTCGTTGCCGAACTTGCAGATTCAGCGGCTATATTACCTTTTGACATATCTTTAGTCTTAATATATTAGGTCCTATACGATATTATATATAAACATAAACAAAAGTCAAAAGCGACTCATTATTAAATCCCCCCCCCTTAAGTTTCAAACACCATCTTCGCCTTGTTAAAGTTTTACTCTTTTTAATTTTTCGCTGTTCTTAAGACATATATCGTGTGGTGGGTATTATGTCAACTTTAAATAATTTTTGGACCTATACTTATATCTGACCAAACCTACTAATTTGATAAAAGTAGTATAGATTTAATCAAATTTCTTATAATTATTTTGACTTTCTTATGACTGGTTTGTTAACATATGATAGTAAGCAAATTTCATAATGTTTACAAGGATAACTTCCATTTATGTTAATGGAAGTCAACGCCAAAAAGATTAAGTAATAGTAAAAGCCTTAGCCTCATTCCGCTCGTCAGCCATAGTAAAATAGCATAAATCTCGCCCTAGAATAGCTCTGGTCTTAGTCGTAGGTAAAGAAATAGCAATAGTTATTTCAAAACTTGACCTAATGAGCTATGAAAGGTTTGTTTGACGAGGAAAAGCCGATTATATCAATCAAAGAAGCGAGAAAGTTACTTGGGAGTGAATATAGAGATATAAACAATACAACAGTACAGAATCTCATAGATGAACTTGACTCTCTGGCAAAAATGATAGTCGAACGTAAACTAAAACGATTGCAAAAAAGTTAAAAATTATCTATTATGGATTGAGAATCCAAGAATATGAAACAGTACAAGAGAATAAATTTTTGTTTTCAGAAAAGAGCAACCCTTGCCGAACTGTTTCGGCTTCTTGGAGGGTTGCTCTTTTCTTTTTATTTTTTTTGCACCAATCATGATAAATAATAATAAAATTGGAATAGGGTATATTCGAGTTTCTTCAAAACAACAGGTAAGGGAAGGAGTTAGTTTAGAAGTTCAAGAAAAAGAGGTCAGAAATCTGTTAGAAAAGAATGGCTGTAGGGAAATCAGAATATATGCAGATGAGGGAAAAAGCGGACGTTATCTTGAGGGAAGGGATAATTTCATAGAAGCAATTAAATTTGCAGTAGAATTTAAGGTCGATTATTTTGGTTGCTATGATACTTCACGCTTTGCGAGAAATGTTGAGGACTCTACAAAATACTATAAAGCTTTAAAAGCGAATGGAACAAAATTTATCTGTGTAACAGCAAAGTTTGAGGACACACCAGAAGGAGATTTAATTTTCTCAATCATGGCAACTTTTGACCAATACCTAAGTGCAAAATCAGGTGCGAAGATTAAAGAGTCGATTAAAGAATTACATGCAAAAGGGTATTTTCCTCATACAGCTCCTTTGGGATATAAAAATATACGCAGAGAAGATGGAAAATCAGATATTATTGTTCATAGAAAATATGGACATATACTACAGAAGGCACTAAAAGGTTATGCCAATGGTTCAATAGAATCAGAACGTGAGTTTGCAGAGTTCTTACAAGATAGAGGGTTTAATCATCCTTGGTTGAATCCCAATAGCAAGAGAATTCATGCTCAACTAGCAAGTAGGATTATAAACAAACGGTTCTATTGTGGCTATTTCTGGGACAATGATAGACATGTGTGGCAGAAACATAATTATCCTTCACTGATAACACAGAAAGAATATGACTTAATACAAAAAAGACTTCAGGGCAAAAAAAAACAGAAGAATGGGTACAAGAAGTTAAATTCTGACTACCCACTGAGAAGTATTGCATATTGCCCTTTATGTGGCAGAAAATTATTTGGATACCCCACCAGAGGAAACGGCGGGATATTCAAATATTATGATTGTAAAACCAAGGGTTGTATGAGGGCAACACAGATTCGGAGTGTACACGACTTGTTCGAAGATGAACTTGTCAGATTAACCCCTCAAAAAAACACACTTGACCTTCTGGTCGAATTGTATAAAAGAAGACTTTCAAGGGATTCGGGTGCGCTGGAGCAAGAAAAACTCTCAATGCAGAGACACTTGAGAAACCTAGATAGACGAAAGAACGTAATAAAGACATCGATTTGCAAAGTCAATAATGAAACACTTCAGAGAGAGTTTGAGAACGATTTCCAAAAAATTACAGGCGAAATTGATAAACTGCAGACAAAAATTAAGGAATTTGATAAACCTGAAGAAGATTGCGAACCGCTAGTTGAAGAAGCAAGGGACGTTCTAGAAAATCCCTTGGAAACTTGGAAAGGTGCCGATATTGTATTCCAGACATGGTATCAAAGATGGCTCTTCCCAAAAGGTTTAGAGTACCATCCAAAAACTGGATTGCAAACCAGAGAAATTTGCCTTACTTACGGCACTTTACGAGAGTTAGGATATAAAAAGGCTAACGTGGTGGAACTACTGTCCTCCTGGACATTTACAGGGACAGAATGCAATAGTTTTGTAGAAATGGATATTGACTCAAGTAATAATCTCTATGGCGCTTGTGGTAAGTATGTAAAGAAATTCGACAGTAATGGAAATTTTCAGCTTCAGTGGCTTGTAGCGACCAATTGGACTATGGCTATAACTATAGACTCAAATAATTACGTTTACGTTTCAGAAGGTTCTATCACTGCGACACCACGAAGGATAAGAAAATACAACACCAGTGGAACGCATATTCTGTCTTGGATTACGCCCGGAAATATTCGCCATCTTGCTGCTGATAACTCAAACAATGTTTTTGCAGCTGATCAAACCAATTACCGTATTCTAAAATACAATTCAAGCGGTAGCCTGCTTGGCACATTTGGATCTTACGGATATCAGCTGGGGCAAATAGCTGACGGGAATGGTGCTAAGTTAGCCATAACAGCAGATAATAATATATATGTCGGAGACGGTGCAACCGGACCTGGAAGAATTCAGGTTTTCTCTTCTGATTTCTCACTTTCTCAAATATGGGCTGCCTGGGGATACGCAGATGACACCCTAAACAAACCTAACCATGCGACATTCGACGAAGATAATAATCGTATTCTTGTTGCTGATTCAGGGAACAATAAGATAAAGGTATTTAGACTCGACGGATCATATATTTCTACTTTCGGCGATTATGGTACAGATCCAGGAATGTTTGATTATCCAGTTGGGATTTCGATCAGCCCACTCAATGAGATATTTGTTACTGACCCAGGCAATAGCAGGATACAGATATTTAACAAGAATTTTGAATACCAACGCGAAATAGGTGGTACATATAATTGTACTCCTAGTTTACCAGGAGAGTTTTGCTGGCCAATGACAAATGTTATGTTTGATTCTCAGAATAACGTTTATGTATCAGATACATATAACAACCAGATACAGGTTTTTGATTATGACGGAAATTTTCTCAAATTTATCACACCTGCAGGATCGTCAACTCCGAATTTCGATGAAACCTATCAGATGGTTATTGATGCACTCGATAATCTTTTCGTCGTTGATGCTTCCAACAATCGCGTTGTTAAGTTTGACTCAGATGGGAACTATCTTTCAGAGTTTGGAACATATGGGGCTGGACCAGGAGAATTTGATTACCCTAAAGGACTTGCTATTGATGAATATGAGAATCTCTATGTCTCGGACTGGGGAAGGGTTCAAATATTTAACAATAGCTTTGAATACTTCGACACTATGGGTAACTTGGACCTGATGTTTGACGAAGAAAACTTTGCATCTACACCGCTTTTATCAATTACTGGCAATAAATTTATTAGTACTGACTACTATAGAAGCAATCGTGTTCAGATTTTTTCTTTCCCTGAAATTGTGCTAACACTTGATAGCGATCTCTCTATTCCTGATACCGGGATAACTTTGGGAGAGGGACAAAACTATACGTTCAAATTAACTCTCGACTCACCGCCAACTAATGATGTCCAGGTTATATTCTTTCTTAGTCAGCCAGACTCTCGCATATTATTATCGCAGACCACTTTCTCCTTTACTTCGACAAACTGGAATATACCCCAACTACTGACAATTGAACTAGTCAATGACTCCTCAGAACAGGGGAGTGAAATTCTTACAACATATTTGCAGACAACAGTTACTAGCACCGATGTAGGCTATCATGGATATGAGCTTGCTCCTATTGCTTTGTTTTTATATGATGATGACGAGGAGCAGAAAGAATTAATAGACACAGGCAATCAGTTATTCCAATCAATGTTATCTGGGCTCGCAATAATTATCTGGAGCAGAAAGAGTTTGTTCAAGGCAATTATTTAGTAGATTTATGAGCAAATCTTCATCCTTTCTGATCAAATATTCAGCAACAAAGCTTTATGAATTGAATATGTTGTCATGATATAATTCTTCTACTGCCTGTATTTTTAACATCCTATCTATGGAAACACTTATAGGGCAGTTTAGCGATTTACATGAAACATTTGCTGTATATCCCACTAGAGCAACAATCGAAACGCTTTTCATCGACAGATACCCGCACATAGGCGTTGCCAGAACTAGGATCGCAAGAGCTTACACCTATTTGCCCTCACTGCTTCAGCCTGATAAACAGGGAAACCCTAGAATGCCCGAAGAAGTGCCACTTTGCTTATGTAAGCGAGAATAAGATAATCTACAAAGAGGATTTCAACTGCTATAGATAACTATTCTGAACTAAAAGATTTTCTTACTAAATTATTACATGATTTTAAAGCTAGTATAACTATCGGGGAATATACTTTCATCGTATTTTATATCATCTTATCAGGAACATGAGCAAGACACCTATATGTGCCAATTGTTTTAAGACAATTGAGTCAAATTCTCTGATATGCAAAATGTGTGGATTTAAGTACAAATCCAAAAATAAACTTATATATAAAGAAGATTTTACAGGCTCCTAGTTCCAAAAAAGTATTGCATTCACCTTGACTACATACCTTTATAATCAAATTCATTTTCTAGCAATAGTAGTCTTCTAGGGTTTCTGATATTTAGTTTCACTCATATATTCTTTTATCAGCTTCACGTATGCTAGTCTTAGCTGGGTTTCTGAAAGTCCTTTGGTACTTTTGTATAGATCGTCGCCCGTATACCTTGGAAACACATGTACGTGGAAATGCCACAAATCCTGATCGCCGGCGGGTTCGTTGTGTTGTCTTATTGAAATTCCTTCACATTTGTAGGAGATACGCATAGCCAGACTGATATACTTCATAAAATCATAAATTCTTATATTTATATCGCTCGGAACATCGTAACCATTTTCGTAATGTTGCAGCGGAGAAACTAAAATATGTCCAGGATTATTCGGCCACCAGTGAGAAGCTATATAAGATATGACGAAGTCATCCTTGTAGATGATATCAGCCTGCCTGGTATACGGAAACTTACCTTCGATCCCCTTTACAACGGCACAAAGAGGACACCTGTAATTTTTCGGCTCGTGATTAAACATATTGTTATTACCACTGCTAAGTTATCAAACCTGGTGGCACCGCCCACCCGTTCAACTGCATCTCCTTGATCAATTCTTCACTTAGTTCATCTCCCCTCTTTTGCATAAATGCCCACCAGAGAACATCCAATTCCTCGGGTGATAACATCCCCAGCGCACGCTGAACCATATGACACAAGGACTTAGATTTCAATCCTCTTTTTATAACCCCCTCTTGAAGCAGAATGCTAGTTCCAATAGCTGGCATATACCATACCCACTCAGAATCTTGAAAAAATATGCCTAACCATGACCTGGTAAAGCTGATCTTATTTCGCGTTCCCCCACAGGGATACTCCTCTTCAAAAGCTGAGCTAAATTCTTCTCTCAAAGGATAATCTTGTCCTGTAAAGAAATGAAAAAAACACAGGGCCAACGCATCACATCTTTTCACTCTAATCGAAATTTCATCCCCTATGACTACCGGAAACAAAACAAAAGCAACCATATGTTCTCCCCATATTACATTCCCTTCAAGAACTTCTTTGTCGAGATTATCAACTCCAGGAAAATGAGACTGCAGGCATAAATCCCTCACAGTTTCTACTCCCGGATAGTACGAATTTTGTACCAATGCTAGCTCCATTTCAGTCAAGCGAATTCTTAAATGAAATGCCATCCTGAAGTATCACTTCTATATCACCTTCTTCAACCTCTATGCCTAAAATGCAGCAGTCATCTTTCTTATCCAATTCTTTACCCAGGAATTCCTTACAGAAAGCTTTCAGCCAGTTTCCATGCGTCACTGCAAGGACTGTTCCTGCTTGGAACTTTTGAATTTTTTTCAGCATAATCCTTAAGCGCTTAATCACGTCCTCGACACTTTCGCTTCCCGGCACCCATTCTCCCGTCTCATATGCTTGCAGCAGCTCAGGATAATTCTTCTCGATGTCTTCTTTTCTTTCTCCACACATCAGGCCGTAAGTGTTGCGCTCTTTCAGATAGAGCCATTTCTCTGCTTGAAGACCAAGTCCGTCAGCAATAATCTCCGCTGTTCCAAATGCACGGGATAGAGGAGAGGATAAGAGTTTTTCAATTTTCAAATGTTTCAATTTTTCAATTGTATCTTTTACCTGCTTTCTACCATTATCGGACAAGGGCAAGTCTCCCCAGCCGCCGTATCTATTCTCAACATCATCCATTCCCTCGCCATGACGCATAAAGTAGACCTTCATTTTTTATTATTAAAAATTTATCTACGCTAATTTTATCTCAAATAATAACAAATATGCAATAATTACCGTCACCGGATAATGTTTGTATTTCAAGCCATTACTGCAGTATAATTATTCCATCGTCAATATTTACTGTATGATGGATATCGATTTACTGCTTAAACAAGTAGGACTTAGGAAAAGGGAATCCCAGATGCTCTCTTATCTATATTCAAAAGGCTCGGCAAAAGCCAGCAGGATTTCAAAAGAACTCAATCTTCCAAAGAGTACTATTCTCTTTGTTCTTTATAAACTAGAAGGACAGGGATTCATTACTAAAACTAAAAAAGGCAAATCTTACTTCTTTTCACCAAAAGATCCGACCTCGCTAATACAATACTTCGACAATATTATTCAGGAGGCGGAGACTAAAAAGGAGAAGGTGATCCCTTTGATTCCAGAAATACGAAGGTTGAAGGATCATAAAGCTGATAGCAAAGTATTTTATTATCACACAGAATCATCAATCAAGGAATTACGTCAGTCGCTGATAGATCAGGTTGACAACAAGGATACTAAGTTAATATATGATAAAGAGAATGTTAGAATTTATGCAAATGAACAGTATCTATTCTTAGTTACTGATGAGCTGGCAGTACGATTTGAGGATAGAGAGACTTTGATCAAATTTGTAAATGCCTTTAAGTATATCAATGCTTATGAAATCAAGCGATAAAATAATATATCTCTTCAGACATGGTCAGGAAATGAATGACGTGACAGGAAAGTTCGGCGGCTGGTCGGATCCCACCTTATCGCAAAAAGGCATAGCGCTGGCGAAAAAATCTGCAGTTCGTTTGAGATCCAAAAGATTTGAAATCATTCTAACCTCGCCTCTAAAAAGAGCCAGTCAAAGCGCTGTAATTATTAGTAGAATTATAAAAGTTCCAACAAAAGAATTTGTTTATCTTAAGGAGAGAAACACATACGGGATCCTGGGAGGGGTTTCAAAAGCATCTGCCAAGAGTGATTATCCTGAGTTGCTAAAGGCTTACAATGCACAAGAATATATCCCCGGAGCAGAGAGATACGATGATTTCAAGAATAGGGTAGAGGTACTTATTGAGAAGTTGCTTGAAATGAAGTATCAAAGAATTTTGTGTGTCACACATGGTTATTTAATAACGACCCTCATGGAAGAATTCCTAGGATTGAACAGAGAAGATATAAAAGATGGAGCTATTTTAGGGTTGAAATCTACCGGGAAAAAATTTGAAATAATTGAGGCTCAAAACCTAACTTACTCCGAAGGAAAGAAAACGTATGATTCAAATAGGTATAGGAAGTTTAAGAAGGAATAGGCTTATTTGCCAATAAGCTATTCAGCTTATCAGCTTCGTTTTATTTATTCGGCCGCTTTATGGTCTTTTTCTACATTTTGATCTTTGATATCCGTACATCTTTCTACCGACCGAATAATCTTTCCCAGCATAAATAGTAGAGTAGTTATTTGAAATACTAGAGTAAACGATCCAGTCTCAGGCAATAGCGAATATGTATATTCCACCAGTTCTCCATTTCCCTCTACAGTCGCATCTCCATTCGTATTCGTCCTGCTGTCTGTTGATCGTAAGAATATCTGGTAATCTCCTACCGGTAATTCTCCAAGCGTGCAGATAAATTCTTCCTCAAGCTCATCAAATGCTCCATCAACCGCTTCACAGTTTACCCATTCTCCATCTTCCATTTGATACTGAACTAATAATACCGGAGTATAGTCGTCTGTTGCTGTGCCGGTTAGGTATGAAATACCATTTTCTTGGTAGTTATCATTAACCGTTATAGCAGGAGCTGTTTTATCAAAAACAAGAACCTGAATCCTGTTGTTATTTGAGTCTGCTACAATAATCTTATTGTCAAAACCAGAAATACCAATAGCATCCAAAAACTCATTACCCAATTGACCTGTTCCTCCCCATCCCAAAATATATTCCCCATTAGATGTAAATTTCTGGATACGGTTATTGGACCTACGGTCAATAATATAAACATTATCACTACTATCAGTATACACATCACTCGGAGAATCAAATTGTCCATCGCCTGTACCATAACCTCCCCATTTTGAGAGGAAATTGCCACTCGAATCGAACTTTTGGATCCTATAATTCCCCGAGTCAACTATATAAAGGTTATTTTGACTATCGACATCGATTCCATATGGATATACAAATTGACCATCTCCTGAGCCACTCGCTCCCCATTTAAGTATGAAGTTGCCTTCACTATCGAACTTTTGGATTCGTCGATTTTGGAATTCAACAACATAAATATTACCATCAGAATCAACTGCCATGTCTATCGGCTGTCTAAATTGGCCATCTCCTGTTCCATAAGTCCCAAAGGAAGAAAGGAAATCCCCATTATTATTAAATTTTTGAATTCTGTGATTACTGAAATCCGCAACAAGTAGATTACCTAGCAGATCAAGTGATACAGATCTTGGATAATTGAACTGACCATTCCCAGAACCATATTCTCCCCATGTCTTGATAAATTCCCCGGCCGGACTAAACTTCTGCACTCGATAATTATTATGTTCAGCGCTGTAAATATATCCCGCACTATCTACAGCGACCGAAGTATTAAAATCAAAACCTCCTACTGATTTGCTAAGAGAACCATAACGCTTAATAAAGTTGCCGTTAAGATCAAATTCTAAGATCAATTTATATCCCTGCTCGCAAACAAAAATATGTCCATTATCAATCATCATTCCAGTTGGAGCATTTATAAACCCGAAATCGTCTCCAGTCGCATTCCATTTTGTGATGAAACTGCCGCTCGAATCAAATTTCTGTACACGACTGTTTCCATTTTCAGAAACATATATATTCCCAACGTTGTCTGAAACAACACTATATGGATTGTTAAATTGACCATCTCCGCTCCCAAGGCTTCCAAATCTAGCGATGAAATTCCCATCGAGATCAAATATGTGAATCCTGTCATTCCCAACTTCAGTTACTATCAAACGAGAATCCTTATCAATATTTAGTCCATAAGGTTGACTCAACTGACCATCACCTGTCCCGCTAGTTCCCCATTTCGCTAGGAAATTTCCCTCATCATCAAACTTCTGTATCCTATTATTGTATCTATCTGCTACATACACATTTCCGTTCTGATCTACAGTTATACCTCTTAGTCCGTTAAACTGACCATCCCCTGATCCACTCGTTCCCCATTTAAACTGGAAATTGCCTCCCATATCAAAGACTTGAATACGTTGATTTCCACTATCAGAAACATATATGAAATCATTATATTCAGAGAATGCTATTGCATAAGGTTCCCTAAACATACCGTCCTGCGATCCATACGATCCATACGTATCTAGATAATTAAAATTCGACGTTGTTTTAAAAAGATATCCTGAATAGGACACTGTATAATAATTACCGTCTGACCCTTTTGTTATGCCCCAAGAATAGGGTAAGCTTGTACTGTGAACGCTTGGGATGATGTTTTCTACGACTGGTTCATCCGTCTCAGTCCAAGCATTAGTTTTAGCTGGAGTTAGAAATAGAGATGATAAAGACAATAATAATATAAGACGCTTTATAATTTTCATCTTAGACAGGTTATTTATTACTCACTATGATATTGGAAATATTGTTACTAAGCAAATACATCCATAAAAACATTATCTCACCAGTACCAGCCTTTGTATCGGCAAAGAAACCCCAACTCTGAAAACATGTTTCCCTTCATCACCGACTTCTTTGAATCCTAGCTTCTTATAAAGCGCTCTGCTTCTGTTTCTAGCAAAAATCGTTACCTCGAGACTGTTATCTGTTCGAGCTATCAATTCTTGAAGCAATCTTGTACCAATGCCTTGCCCTCTATGACCTCGCTTCACAAAGACTCCTATATCCCCATTACCATTCTCTAGCTGTTCATAAAATACTACTCCTGCAACTTCCCCATCTTGAATAGCGACCAAGTTATTGTCTTTGTTTTCGGGTTTGGATATAGTCTCTAAGTTATAATCAATGTCCTTCTGAGGAACTGGCAAGGATGCTAATTCTGTTACAAGAATTTCTTGTGTAACACCAGTCTCAGGATTGACGTAGTTATCCTGCCATCCTTGCTTTCGAAGAACTTGAGCATCTATTACTTCTTTTTCTGTTAATGGTTGTATTTCCATTGTGGTAGACTGGTCAATTTAAAATCTTTTCCTCTTATCCTGTTCATCAACATAGTCCCTATACTCAGATGATGTTCTTTTCTTATGTTTCACCTCTAGCTCCCCTATAGCGGCAACCGCTTTCAATTTTGCATTGACATATTGCTGCATACACTCAGGCAGATGGTCTTTATGGTACCGGTGAATCGCAATGCATTCTTTGCACTTTCCATGCCACTCACACCTGACTTTTGGACAGGGACATTTAGTATAAATAGGACTTTTCGCTATTTGCCTATTCTTTATTACTAATTTGTAATAATCCTTCTTGGTCATATTTCGTTCTATAAATCAATCCCCAACTCCAGATCAATCTATTATTTCAAGAATTCAAAGAGAATGCCATTTACTTCTTCCGCCTCTTCCATATTCACTAAATGCCCGGAATTCTCGATAACAATTTTTTGAGAATTTGAAATGTTCTTTTCTAGTACTTTTGTAATGTCGTGAAAGTATCCTAAATCTTTTTCGCCTACTAATATAAGACATTCCACATTAATTTCGCTCAGTCTTTCTAATGCCGGAGGATCAAGCCTCTGTCTTGTATCTTTATTCACCCAGTGCCAGCCGGAATAAACTTTGGCCATTTTCTTCAGCTTATCAAACAATTCAGCATTATCACGAATACTTGAAAAGACTTCATGATTCAACCAATTCTTTTTCGCCTTTTCCAAACCAAATTCTCTAGCGCCGACATGCCAATCAACAGTGCTTTTATACCCTCCAAGGGAAGAATCCATCAGCACTAACTTTCCAACTTTATCCGGATAAGAAATAGAAAAATCGATAGCTATTTCACCGCCGAAAGAGAGTCCAACAATATTACATTTCTGAATATTTAAGTATTCAAGTAAATGAAACAAGTCGTCGTGATGAGAATATGCTGATTTGGGAGCAGTTGATTTTCCGAATCCTCGCATATCATAAGTAAGTACTTTATACTTATCGGAGAAAGTTCTCGCCTGATCTTCCCACATTCTGTGGTCAAGAGAAAAGCCATGAACGAAGACTATAGCATCTTTATTTTCTACACCTGACAATTCATAGTAGATCTTGCCGTTGTTATGAGAAAAGAAGTTGTTAGAATCATTAAGGTTATTGGTGTTATTAGGCATAATGTGATTTTACTTAAACCAACTACAGCTAATCTCTCAATACTTTTACCAATCCTGCTAGTACATCTTTCTTGTTATCGGGATTCTTAAATTTAAATAAATTCTTTCTAAAAATTGGATCTAGTTCTTTAGCTTTATCAGATACCTTTTTCGCTCTTTCAAACTTACTTCTATCATAAATGATAATAAGGTCAATTCTGACAGCATAACCTCTGTCGTAGGGAGTGTGTTCGTAAAAATGATAGACAACATCACCAAACAAAGATTCAACCTTCTGATCCCGATCGATCACGATCTTAGAATTTTTGATCTGAAACTCTCCAGCTTGTAGATCATGATCGTAATCAATAAAATCCTCGTGAGCTACTTCAGGCCTATTTGGATCGTATTTATCTGTACCAGTTTTGACGATAATATCAACTAATTCATCTAATTCTAAATCGGGATGATCCTCTATACCAATGGATCTGAGTAGATAATCTCCATCCGGAAAATTCTCTTCAATTACACGATCAACTTTTTTACCTATGATCTCATAATCAGGTTTAGATTTTACATCATATTCTGGTAGACTTATTTCAACGATTTTTGGTTTCAACGTAAGAAGAATTCAATCTAACTATTTGACTAAAACAGCAATAATGTGCACCCTCATCTTCTGCAAAACCGGCAGGCTTAGAAGAGATTCTATCAGAACTCCGGCATAGAAGAACAGCTTATTAATTGCTACATAAGTCGGATCACCGTTTAGTACCAATTTTTCTATTTTTAAATTATTCCCTTCAGCCAGCTGCCTTAGTTTCCCTACAGAATTTGCTCTGTAAACCGCTGGCATAGGATCAGTTACCAGGTTCTCGCTCATAGCACCGACGATTCTTTTTCGAAGGAAATCGGGAACTATCCGGTTCAAAAGTACAATATAGTTCCAGTCGTTCGGCGTTAGAAAAATCAATTTTCCGCCCTTTTTCAAAACTCGTGCAAATTCTGCAAAAGCCTTATCCGGATCCTGAATATGCTCAAACACCCAGGAGGAAATGATCAAGTTAATGCTTTCACTTTCAATTTGCGGAATGTCTTCAAGACTTGCTAGAATCTTCTCATTAAGAACTTCATTCATCTTCAGGAATTCTTCGCAGACATCGACGCCTATGACTCGTCCGGCCTTCTTGTATTCTTCCTTAAACATAGATGAAAATCCGCAGCCGGCTTCAAGAACAGTCATATCTTTTTTTATATTTGCTCTTACAAGTTCTTTGTATATTGACACAGAATCATTCCAGCTTTTACAAATCTGTTTGTACTTACTACGATAATCGTCTTGTAACATATCAATTTTAATAATATGACTGAATTCTATTAGGAAATGGTTTTAGAGTAAAGAGCTTCTTGCTAAGTTTTCTACTTATTTCGGATAAGTGGGTTTATATGCTTTAAATCTTCTACATCTTCTTTTTAGAAAAGAAGCACCTGCCTGCGCAGGCAGGAAAGTATCTATTTTTTGACTGGCCACCGTACCTGCCGGCAGGCAGGAAAAATAGATAAAAAAAGCCACCGGGGTTTTCAAGGTTCTCCCTCTTATTTCGACAGAATTATAGCCAGGAATTGGAATTTATAATGCAACATCAGTCTAGTTATTAACAACGAAATACTCGGTCGAAATAGTAGTATCCTATAAGGTCTCGTACAACATTGAAAACCCCGGACCCCAAGTTTCTTTGCTTAAAATGGAAGAACACGGCATTGGAAATGTTTACATAGTGGGGTCTGGGGTGAGACAACTCCCTGTGTTTGTTATCTGTACAGTGATTTGTTATATATTGAATTTGTCTCACCCCAGAACTTTTTGTATACTTTTTATTACTAAAAAGTATATCTTTTGGTTCTTTTGAAAAGGAACTATCAAAGTATTTCGTATAAACCTACTCAGAAGCAATAACAAAATTCACTTAGGGAATTCATAGAAATGTATGATTAATTACTATAACAAGAGGTTGAAACCCCTTAACTCAATATTTATATCAATCCAACCTCATCGGCATCACAATATGCAGGAAATCCTTATCCTCAGCATCCTTGAAGACTCCTGGAGCAGTAACTCCGTTCGCCTCGAAATAAACATCTTCTCCATCGATTGCGTTTAACATATCCATAAGAAACTTTATGTTGTAACCCGTTTTCAAATCAGCACCTTTCACATCAAGGATTTCCAGACTGCTTTCGTTTTCACCGACATCAGCTACCTGAGCAGACAACTTCAATTTGCCTTTATCAGCCAGTATCTCAAATACTGCTTTATTTCCGACAGCACTGCGGGCAAATATACTTACAACTTTCAGAGATCTTGAGAGCATTTCCTTATCAACCTTGAAGCTGTGCTTTGATTCTTTTGGTAGAATTTGCTGATACTCAGGAAACTCTCCTTCAATCAATCTTGTAGATATCTCAACATCCTGGACCTTGAAAATCATCTGATTCTTGTCTTTCAAAAGATAGCCTTCAAGAACTTCGTCATCTTCCCCTAAGTCATGAGTGATTCTTGCTAACTCACTCAAGGCTCTTGCCGGTACGATGTGATTGAACTCAGTTGTCGATGCTCGTTCGATATCCATAACCTTCTTTGATAGTCTGAAACCATCAACCCCTACTATCGTAAGTTTTTTGGATTTGGCTTCGAACAAAACTCCAGTCAATACAGGACGTGAATCATCGTGTGCTGCAGCAAATATCACCTTATCCAAGGACGTTGCAAATGGAAGAGCTTTCACCTTAAAAGCAGGAGTTGCTGATACTTGTGGTAGAGGAGGAAACTCCTCAGCATCAACTACATTGAATTCTGCACTACTCAGTTTATTCTTTATGACCAAAACCTTATCACGAAATTCTATAGTCAATGTTCCAGCTGATAATGAATTCACAAATTCCGAAAGCGTTCTGGCATTTACTGTTGTTTTCCCATTTGACTTTACATCTGCTCCAACAAGTGTACTTATTCCAAGTTCAAGATCTGTTGTAGACAATTTCAACTGGTTATCGATTGTCTCTATCAAGACATTTGAAAGAACTGGTATCGAAGGATTTGTGCTTATCGTTTTTGAAACATAGTTCAATGCTCTTGCAAAATTCTCCTGAGTTAAGGTTGCTTTCATATTTATATATATTATGCCTAATGTGTGAATTAGATAAGAACTTTAAAAATAAGTAGAGAATCTATAGTATTAATGGACTTAAACTATTAATACTGCCCGAAATGGACAAAGAAACTCTACTTATTGAAATATA
>JAQVGX010000025.1 GCA_028696515.1 Candidatus Dojkabacteria bacterium
TTGGTCGCTGAGATTTGGAAGCCTCCATATTGTCCGAAAAATGGTTACAATGTTGGTGGTTATTGCTCTTAAGTGAGAAGTAGTTAGAGTATGTTGATGCTTCCTTGATACAAAAGTTATGTCTGTATGGACTATACGGAAACTTCCGTCTGAACAACATTGAATCCCCGTGTCTCTTAGAACTTTTTGAAAATCGGTTAAATCAAAGAAACATATATCGGTAATTACTAAATCATCTACAAACCTTTTAATAAGTTGGATAGCTACTTCTTGTTTATCAGTTTCCGGAAATTGCTGTAGAAATTCGCTTAGAGTCAAAAATCTCCTCTCAATAAAAACTGAACGTTTTCCATCTGTTATAACACCAATAACTTCAGTGACTGGGAGACCGATACGAAATAATTCTAATTGATTTACAGCTTCCATCAGAACATTTGCTGGATTGTATTTGTTATATGCATCCAGGTGTGAGTATGATTTAGCTGCGTAGTGCTGTCCCATAAATACATCTCGCCAGGCATCTGTTGTTCTACCAGGTAAAGGTGCAAAGCCAGAAGCTTCAAGAGCCTGATCCAGATCAAATACGTGAAATATAACAAGACCACTCCCATGCGTTTCCTGTCTATCGGATTGAACTGATAGAGTTGTTAATTCCAAGTCATAATTGATTTAGTTTAATTCCTAGTTTTCACTATTATAGGATTATACTATTAAATTTTTCTTAATTAAAGTTAAATACAATCCTTCCTTATCCCTTGATTTTTGCGCTATTGTAAACTATTCCAGGAAGATCTGCGTTATAAAGGATACTGAGCAATCGAGAGGCTGGTCATGAGAAAATGGGAATGTCGCTTCAGGAGTATATTGACATACTTCTTGTAGGGATGATGAAGATAAGTGGGAATCTGGGACATTTGCTAACTTACAAACAGCTGGCTCCAAGGAAAAAGAGTATGCAAATCAAATATTCTTTGGAGTTCAGCAGTTAACTCTTGTATATATTCTTCATTTGAAACCAGATGTGATGTGGGGAACTCTGCTGCTTGTATCAGAAAAAGCCTCGGATTACTGGTACTTATATCAATGGCGAGGTTTGACTTAAGATTGTATATTTCCCCAGCGATTTCGAAATTACATCTTCTCAAGTGTATTAGGAAGGTTACGATCATTGAAGATATCGAATCACTCGGTCCTATATAACTGGATAAAAACTCCTGTACTCTTAGATGGGGGGGACCGTAAACTATGTATTTACAACTTCGATCTATTACTACACAAAGAGGACATAGTACCGGCATTCGTTGTGAAATAAGTATATGTGCTTCTTCTACGGCTACATGTATATCTCTGAAAATGTCCAACCGAATAGCTGTAAATCCATTACCTGAATAAGATTCGGGGCCGATACTTGATAACCCATAGGCTCGCAAAGCAACATCAACACTTTCGCAACTTATAAACAATGTCCCGCGGATAGTTACTCTTTGTATCTCACCTTCCAAACATGTGAAGCTATTTTCATCCTGAAATACTTCCATGTAGCTGACCAATATATTATAGTAAATGATTTTATCACGAAACGCTAGACTGTTATAGGTTTAATTTGTGTAATTATCAAACTGTATTCAAACTTCTCTCATGCTTTGACTTCTATCCTGTAGTAGATTATCCTAGGCAGATTTTTGATATAAAAATATGGAGGACACTGAAGCCGAGCAAGTGATAGAACAGCTAACTACTGCTCAAAGGATAGGTAAGGAGAGAATAATTCATTCATCTGAGGTTTCTGTCGCTAGATCTAAAGATGCAATTGCTCATGGAGTCTCTTTTATCTCATTCCGTTTTGGTCCTATGCTTAGCGGTAAAACCGAAGGTACGATAAGAGATTTAATAGCTTTAGCTGATGAAGGAATAACTATTCATACATTCAAACTTAAAGGCGATGATAGATATGTATCCTCGTCTGAGGAAGTAGGCTCTCTTAGCGGGCTGTCTATTGAGGCAGATTCTATAGAAAGTATTTCTGAGATTTCAAGGCTGATAAGAAGTGGTGAGATTAAAAAAGGTGAAGTAATTGGTGTTGTTGAGCTGCCATTTATGTGCCCCAGCCGAGATGTGCTTATAGAATTCTTGTATCTTATGAGAGAACGCGGAATTATCTTAATAGCTGACGGTTTAGGATTTTGGTTCAATACCCAGCCTCTTGAAATGGTTGAAATCATGCTCGAACATGCAGATATAGCTTTTTATATGCAGTCATGGGATACCATTAACCCTTATCAATTTGCAGAAGCTTCTTTAAGATGTGTACGTGTTGTGATCCAAAACGGGATAATATCTGTATTAGACGATGATGCACTTTACTATTTGAGTTTAGCACAGTATGAGCTACGTCTCCTAATACAGAAATTCCAACAATCTCAATATTCTTTAGAAAAAATAAGGCAAAGAAGAGGAATTATTCAAACAGGACCATTTGTTGTTTCCTACTTACCTTCTCACCCCTCGCTAGATACTCTGAAAGCAATAGGTGGACCTGAGAGATATATACCTATATCTATAGAGACACTAAGAGCATTATATAATGTTTTAGATATAGACTTTGAACCAGTAGATCCTTATGAGGTTGTAGCTGGATTTTCAAATGTTTATGACTGGTCCGTAGCCGGTCTAGTTTTACGCTGACTGTCTAATCTATCCTGTCACTTAACCATATAGCCATAAAGCTTCACACTACTATTCTTTACTCACTTTTCAGTGTACAATTGTCTAGATATTACATTTTAAACATCACATACAAATGGATCTCACTCTTTCTAACATCAAACAAGACCCTCAGGTCGAACTTTTCATCATAGAGACAGACAGGAAGCTGAACGCAATGAGCTACACAGATCACGGTAAACGTCATGCCCATGTAACCTCTGACAGGGCTATGATGATAGCTCGAAAGGCCGGCTTCGATGAAAAAGAAATAGAGTATTCTGGAATTGCTGGCTACTGCCATGATATGGGGAACTTCCTCGATAGAAATCAGCATCACTACTGGGCAAGTTTACTATTTCATCAGGTATTCAATTCCCAAACAGATGATTATGAAGGTCTGACTTCAATTATTCAGGCGATCGCAAATCATGATAAAGATGAAGCTAGATTGACAAATAATATTTCCGCAGCTCTCATCCTTGCTGACAAAAGTGATGTTCATAGAGATCGAGTAAAGGAGAAAGACAAATCGAAGATTCTTTCAAGTATTCATGATCGAGTCAATTATTCAGTAACAAGAAACGACTTAGATGTAAATGATACTACAAAGGTTGTTACATTGATGATCCAGCTTGACGATAAACTTACTCCTGTTATGGATTTTTTCGATGTTTTTCTTTCAAGAATGAACTACTGCCGGAAGGCAGCAGAGTATCTAGGCTTTAAGTTTAAGCTGGTAATTAATGATTTTGAATTACTGTAGCTTGCTGTCTCTGACTTGATGAAATGTGGGTTATAATTTGTAACATTTAAACTCACAATTCTTTAAGCTAAACATGTGGAATTCTTCTTCTGAAAGATCTTGGTAGAAGTAGTAGTTGATCATCTTTGATATAAATCCATGTGTGACTATGAGAACATTTCCATCTGTTTGTCTTTGTTTTAAGTTGTCGAGAAATGAGAAAACGCGAGTTTGAACAGCAGCAATCGTCTCTCCTCCATAAGGCGACTCTTTCCAGACTCTGGTTATTATACGGGCATAGAGATGTGGAAAGTGTTTTTTTGCTTCAACCTTTGTCAATCCCTCAAAAACACCTATATTTCTTTCCTGGAGATCTTTCTCTTTCAAAATCTGGACATCAGGCGAAATGATTCTTGCTGTTTCAATACAACGTTTGAGAGGTGAACTATAAATACAGTTGAACGATAGATCATCAAGTTGTCTTCTTATTTTAAATGCTTCTTTCTTGCCATAAGTATTCAAGGAGATATCCAGGGTTCCCATATACCTTCCTTGTGAGTTATAATCAGTTTGGCCGTGTCGAATTAGATATAGTTTCATGTTAATATATCAATAAAACGTAGATTGTTTTCTAAGATCACAGTAAAATCCAATCTTGAGCCGGATGATGTAAGATAAACAATTCAAAAAATGATACTTTAAGTTTGATGATAAGTAATGTTAAAAGTATTGCAATTCCCAGACAAAGGACTGAGAAAGTTATCAGCCACCATAGAAGATAGTGAGTTAGAGAGTGTAGTATCATTAGGCAGAAACATGCTTAGCTATATAAAAAAGAATTGTCACAAAACTTTTGGAAGTCTTGCTGCCTGCCAGATAGGAATATTGAAAAAAATCTTCGTGATAAGGCTTCCTGAGATCGAAACGATAGTGGTAAACCCAGAAATTGTGAGTGAATACGGCGGGACAACAAAATCCTGGGAGATGTGCCTGAGCGTACCTGATGTTGTCGGGAGAGTTAGAAGACATAAGAAATGCGAGGTGGAATATCAAAATGAAAAATTTGAAACTATTAAAAAGGAATTGACACAGCCGCTTTCGAGAATTTTTTTGCATGAATACGACCATCTGGAAGGTAAACTGTTTTTAGATAGAATTGAGCACAAACAATCAGATTTAATGCAAGTAAATGATTATTTCAGCCGAAGGAAAAAATGAAGGATAAAATCATAGCTGTAATAGGTCCAACGGCATCCGGAAAGACCTCACTTGCTATAGAACTTGCAAAAAAATTTAATGGAGAAATGATAAATACTGATTCACGTCAGATATATAAATATCTTGATATCGGAACAGCAAAGGGGGATGTCAAAAAAATTCGAAATTCGAAATTCGAAATTCGAAACAAATATCAAATCCAAAATCCCAAAATCGAAACATTAGATATATATAAACTAGAAGGAGCTGTTCTACATCTTGTAAATGTTGTTGAACCGGACCAACCCCTTTCGCTAGCTCAGTATCAAAAACTAGCATATGCTGTAATAGATGATATTTTCAAGCGAGGAAAGCTGCCAATATTGGTAGGCGGTACAGGATTGTATATTGACGCAATTGTGAAGGGGTACAAAATGCCAAAGGTGAAACCAAATGAAAAACTCAGGAGGCAGCTTATAGGCTTGTCAGCTAGTCAGCTAGCTGTTAAGCTGAAAGAAATTGACGAGGAAGCTTATAGCTCATTGAACGAAAGTGATAGGGCAAATCCGCACAGGTTAATTCGTCAAATTGAAATATCAAGTAGTTCAAAGCCCAGAGCCAAGAGCTCAGAACCTAGATCTCAATACGATGTTCTCTTTCTTACACCTTATCAATCGAGGAAAAAGTTATATGAGCGGATAAATAAACGAGTCAATCTAATACTTGAGGAGGGGTTGATAGAGGAGGTTAAGTCGGTTTTGGGTAAAGGCTATAAGTTTGATACCCCGGCTATGACGGCTATCAGTTATCCGATAGTGAAGAAGTATATCGATGGCAAAATCGGGATTGAAGAGCTAAAGGAAAAATTTGCACAAGGCGATAGAAATTATGCAAGAAGACAGATGACATGGTTCAAGAGATATAATGCTAAAAAAGTTCGAAACGTAAGTAGAGCAATAGTTTATGTAAAGACCTTTTTACGAAGGTCTAAACTTCACTTATAAAGGATAAGTTATATCTATGCCTCAACAGCCTTAACATAAAGGTTAGAATTTTTTGACTTTCTCGATCAATACTAATAATATTTAAAGATATCTCAACTATATATTCGCAGAATGGATACAATCTTTCTCTTTGGACCTGCTGCAAGCGGAAAATCGACCTTTGCAAAGTTTTTATCTAAAAACTTTGCAAGTATGAGCGTTCCTAGCTTAGTTGTAAACGATTCTGACTTCATAAAGATTATTGGTAAGTATTATGACCCTGAGTCAAAAAAATATTCCCTTACGAGCGATGGTGGTATGGCCTTCCATGATAATTTCATACTTGATATGACAACACGTTTTATAGTAAGAAACTTTCTAAAAATTCATAAAAAATATCTAAAAATTATTGAGATGGCAAGAGGAGACTCTGCTGACTCTCCTTGGTCAAGCTATAAAAGTACGTGGAAGATGATACCATCAGATACAAAGAGGAATTCCAGTATAATATATATAAAATCGAAAATAGAAATGAGATTATTAAGAAACGGAGAACGGAGAAAGAAAGGAGAACATTTTTGTCCCGATTCAAAATTAAAGCTTCATAGAAAAGATGATTTTGACGAAAAATTATTCAAAAAAGATTCAATTGATATTTTCAAAGTAGAAAACAATAGTTCAATTAGTGAACTGAAGCTGAAAGCTCAAGAAGTCGCTTCCCGCATGATAGGAAACTGTCTTACTTTTTCAAAAGGAGATACAGACTGAAAAACCTCGTCTTTATAAATACCTTGAGTTTCTCTTCAACCTTACGTTTGGTCTTTATGTACCAGTTGAGGACTGGAAATGGCCAGTAAGGAAAAAGCCACAATAAATCAAGAGTGCTTTCAAACACTCTTCTAAAAATACCAGGAAATCCTAAAACTAATTGATACAGCCTCACAAAAGTTTTTGAATACAATGAAGAGAACTTGATCTGATTCTTTTTGAAGTCAGGCATTTCAACATTTACATCCGGCTTAAGCGGTTTTTGGGGATCGAAATATCCGCTCTCTACAGCAATATCGTAAAGCTCTGAACCGGCATAAGGAAAGAATACCGGGAAAAACATATCTGTAGGTTTAAGTTTTGCATTCAATTTTACAGTATCCAGAACTGTTTTCATGTTTTCATGTGGAAGCCCGACAATGTTATAAGCATGAGTTCTGATTCCAAATTTGTGGCAGGCAGCAAATGCATCGAGAAGTACCTGTTCTGTCATATTTCTTTTTAGAATTGTATTTCGTATATATTCATTTCCGCTTTCAACGCCAAAGTATATTCCAAAACATTTGATTTCCTTCAAACGTTTTATGATATCCTCCGTAAGCAAATTGGCGCGTAAATGACACTCGAATGGCAAACCAACATTCTTTTCATATTCTTTAGAAAAATTCTCAAACCAGTCATTATAAAACGGCCAGAGATCATCTTGAAATCTGAAGGTCATGACTTCCGGATATGTCTTTTGAACCTTTTTGATGTATTTTATGCAGTTCTTAGGACTTCGATAACGTACATAACAATGTTTATTTGGGTATAAGCTTCTGGCAAAATTGTTCCAGCAGTAAGTGCAGTTGTAGGGACAACCACGTGTTAGCACTATTATCGCAGCTTTTATTTGGGAGGCGATAAGGTTTTTAAAGTGAAAAATGTCAAACTTCGGAAGCGGAAGATTATCCAGGTTCTCAGTAAGAGGTTGTACCGAATTTTTATGCACACTTCCATTCTTTTCCTTTATCCAGACGCTTCCTATTTTATCGATTTCTTTGCCACTATTCGCGAGATCAATAATTTGTTCCACGGGCTTTTCCCCTTCGCCCAGACATATGGCATCGATACCATCCCATTGTATAACTTCGTCTGGCCATAAGGTCGGGTGATAGCTGCCTGCGATGATAAATTTATCAAGCCTTGAAGACCATTTTATGAGTTTCTTTGCATATTCCCTAACACCAGTGCGGATAGAGAAACCTACTATGTCCGGATTATGTTTGTTGATGTTAGATAGAAACTCTTCTTTTTTGATGGGTTTACGTATGTGGATGAGATTGACTTTCCAGCCTTTGGTTTCAATTATTGCAGCAAGCTGTGCAATACCTTCATGATACCACCCACCAGGTTCAGGCTTCATACCCTTTTTGGTTATGTTGTATTCAAAATCAGGATAGACGAATGTAAATGTTTTTGTTCTTGCTTTTACCTTCATAATTTTCCACTGATTTTAGCAGATTTCATATAAAACAGTAAATATTGCTAATTGAAACACAACTGCTATAATAGGTCTATGAAACAAAAAATAGAACAAACGAGAAGTAATAATCAACCATTAGCAGCTAGAATGCGTCCTAAATCCTTATCAGAATTTATGGGCCAGAAGCATCTTGTTGGTAATCAAAGACCTATTAGAAAACTGATCGAAAAAGATGAGCTCGTTTCTATGATTTTTTGGGGCCCACCTGGTTGCGGTAAAACTACTCTAGCTAGAATAATTGCAAATGAAACCAAGTCTAAGTTTATACAACTAAGTGCTGTTGAGGCAGGCAAGGACGATCTTAGAAATGTAGTTAAAGAGTCAAAATATTCAAAGGAATTCCAAAATTCTCTATTCAATCAGAATAGTAAAAACATGCGCCGACAGTCGAAAAGTGAGATGCGAACGATTCTTTTTATTGACGAAATACACAGGTTTAACAAAGCGCAGCAGGACTATTTACTTCCCTTTGTTGAAGATGGAACCCTGATTCTTATCGGAGCGACTACAGAAAATCCTTCTTTTGAAGTCATATCTCCTTTGCTTTCTAGGTGCAGGGTATTTGTATTGAATAGACTTGAGCCGGATCAACTTTCTGAGATTATTAATAGAGCTTTGAAAAATACAGAATTAGGCCTCGGGAATCTGAATATTGTTTTAGATCCAGAGGCATCAGCTTATCTGACTGAAGCTGCAAACGGTGATCCAAGAACAGCTTTAAATGCATTGGAACTGGCTGTTAAATTGGCAGATAGTCGAACAATAGAAAAAAAGACCATCGAAGATGCCCTGCAGCATAAGTCTCTTCTTTACGACAAGCATGGAGAAGAGCATTTCAACTTGATTTCAGCATTGCATAAATCGATGAGATCTTCAGATGCTAATGCAGCAGTTTACTGGACAGCTCGGATGCTTGAAGCCGGAGAAGATCCGCTATATCTAGCCAGAAGAATGGTAAGATTTGCTTCTGAGGACATAGGGAATGCAGACCCACAGGCACTAATTCTTGCGAATTCCATTTTTGATGCTTGTGATAAGGTTGGTATGCCGGAATGCAATGTTTTCTTGGCGCAACTTGCAATCTATCTATCAAAAGCTCCAAAGGACAACTCTGCATACTTAGCCTATTCTCGTGCAAAGAGGGATGCCTTTGAAACACTCAATCAGCCTGTACCTATGCATCTTAGAAACGCCGTTACTGACCTTATGAAAGAAGTCGGCTACGGGAAGGGGTACATTTATGATCATGATTTGAAGAGCAAAAAAAGCGGACAGCAATGTTTGCCGGATAAGCTGAAAGGAAGAAAGTACATCTAGCGATCGTATAACGATAGTTCTACGATCGTTATGATCCTTGTATTGCAAATCTCCTCCAAAAGCTTTAAAATTGTATTATGAGCAAGTCAAAGTTGCTAAAGGCTAAGAGGTCTGTCGGGAAAGTATTAAACTATCCTGTTTTCATTTTCGTGTTTATATTAATAGTTGCTTTTACGGCTTTTTTTGGCCGCAAGCATATAATAAGTCAAGAGACAGAAGAAACCCTGAAGTGTAACGCTACAGGAGCTATGGGCGGGGGGTTTCCAAATGATACTGAAGCTGAAGAAGTGTTCTCGAAAATGGAGCAGCTTGGTTTGAAATGGTATCAGGGATTGATTGCTGATGCAGGAGGTATAGAGCCTGCTGTTTCAAGTATAAACATAGCTGATGAGCATGATATTGATGTCATAATAAGAATTTGTTATGTAGGTCATTGTGCTTTTGAGGATCAAGACGCTGGCAACTACATTTCTGCACTAAATCAGATAAATAATGGAGTAGGTGGCAAGCAATTCTATGCCATCGCCGGTCATAATGAACCAAATAATGAAGCTGAATGGAGGGATCCCGAATTTGAAAAAAACTATATGTTTTCAGTTATCAACGCAAATCTACCCAGCAACATAAAACTCCTGAGTCCGATTATTGATATATCTCCCGGTGAGAAGAAAGGTTATGATTACCAGAAATATCTTTTAGCTTTGGAACTTTCTTATTTGGCCCAATTGGATGGCTTGGCTGTAAATGTTTATGAACACGATGAGTACTCTGTGGATGATAAAATAAATGAATTAAAAGAGTGGATGAGCAACAATGGCTTGGGAGGGCTGGATATATTTATCACAGAAACAGGCCCCTGGGAGGACCAAAATTACGATTCATTTGTTGGTAACTATAGAAGTATGACAAAAATATCCAACGTTGAAGCGGCACTGTTCTATAAACCAGCAGGTCTATACGATCCTGACAGGCACATAACTCTAGAACAGGTGTGCGAAGTTGTTGAACCTTGTCACAGTCAGGATTGCTCAAGCTATGAACTAGACCCTGATGAATATGATGAAATATTCGGATATGATTCTGCTGTGATAAATGATTGTGCATTTGAAGATACACCTATTCCGGCATGTGAAACAAGAGGAGACATAAAGATGAAAGAAAAGCTGAAACTTATATATGATGAGGAAACATCAGAAGTTCCTCCGGCACCGACAACAAGCTGTTCAAACCTAGAGACAAATAATGGAGAGATAATATCTATAGATTTCGGATTATCTCTTTGTGACGGATATGCAAAGTTTGGAGCTACTTTTAACGGTGGTAGTGGACCTCTAGGGCACTTCATGTTTGCTTTAAGAAATCCTGATGGCAGTAAGATTGAAGGTTATGAGGAAGGGAATTGGAGAGTTGCAGTACCAGGTAATTATTATGAGTGGGTAATTGATCTTTCGCAAGATATGCAAACAAGACTTGCAAATGGTGAGATCTTTAAGGGCGAAATTTTAAACGATTTTCTCAAGAAAGGTACAAGTGCCTGTATGATTGACGGTACTTTATGCGGAAGTGTACCACCAGTTGAACCTCCTCCTGGAGTCGATATTGATCCAACTTGGATAGCCAAATATGTGTTCACAGCCAGAATATCAACACTTCCTACTATGATTTATTTTGAGAGTTGTGAATATGAAGGTACATACGCTAATGAGTATGCTAACAACCTTTGCGTCTCTAAGAAAAGAGTTTCTCCAGCTCAAATATATGATCCAGTAAAAAAGGTAACATTTGAATATGATGTTTTAACTAAATATCCCGGCTACGCAAAATTGATAAACGATAAAGGAGTCGAGTTAAAGGTAGAATATCATGCTGGTACAGGTGTTCTGCTTGGATCTATGGGCCCTTATGACGACTACACCCAGGTAAGTAATGGTATCCCTGCTCATTTTGTGAAAGATAATAGTGTCACGCAAGAAGATCTTGAATTGGATACAACCTATTCAGCTAACTATCCCGGAAAGAAGTTTCTTGAGGATCTGAAAGCTTGGTTGCTAAAACTTAAAAAAACTCCGTGTAAGAATGATGGGAAAGAATACACTACTTTTACAGGACTTTACACCCATGAACCGACTCAAGGGTACGAATCTGTTTCAGATTATGGGGAATATGTATACAAACTACCTGATATAATTAACAAAAGTAACCTTGTTGGTAGTAATTGTGAAAGGTTCGAAGAAGATCCAAGTAAATGTAAAATTGCTACTGACTTGTCTGCGTGTAGTGCTTACGTTGATCCTGCAACCGGTAGTGTTATTCCCGGCAGCGAATTAGACCTAATAGAATGCTTAAAGAGTAAGGATATCGAAGTATGGCATAGTACAGGAACATTCAACGATTTTGAGTTGAGCGGGGCTGCTGGAATTCTCGAAACATACTGGAAAACTTTAAACAACTACAATTTTAGTTTTAAAAGGATATGTCAAAAAGAAAATGCCGGCATAGAGATTATGATAAAGGGTCGATTATACGATCTATCTGAAGATAATTGTGAATTTGAAATAATAGACGATGATAAAGAATGTGCTATACCACCAAAGGCCGATTGTTCAGGTGGAAAAGGAAAATCTATGAAAGCATATATACCATATCTCGGGAGTGCTGTCGCTTCCCTTTCAGCATATGAAGATTTAAATCAGTTTTCCTATTTCCTGACAAATGATTTAGAGAATTGCTCTGACGGTGAAAATTATGGAATGTGCTACTGCGATAGCGGTGAGATAGATCCGCTTGCATGCTATTTATACGATATTGGAGCCTTAGAAACTGATCTTGAAATAGCTATGACTGGGGCAACAAGAGAGGAACTTGAGGCCTGCCCGTAAACATTGATTTCCCATTTGTACTTTTGATGATATAATGGGCTTCGTTAAATAAAGCCGAGGTGGCGAAACTGCTCAATGAGAACTTGAACTTTTCAAGTAAAATGAGGAAAAGCTCAAAGTCGAATTAGTCCCACGCATCCTTTGGCGAAGCGGGAGTAGACGTAGAATAAAATTGCAAATAATATGATTTAAAGTTTCGAAATGCCGGAGTGGTGAAACTGGTAGACACGCATGGCTTAGGACCATGTGCTCTTACAGAGCTTGTGAGTTCGAGTCTCACCTCCGGCATTTATATATCCTTCATTTTTATTTCTCAAGAAAAACATTCTGTCTTAAGTGTATTATCTCTTTCAAAGAATAGATAGTTAAAAATCCCTTTATCTGCATTTTCAATATTACTAGTTGTGCAAATTTATTATTTATTGGGTTTCCTCCATCTTCCTCGCTATGCTCGGATCTGTAGGACTAGGCCGAGCTTTGACTCTGCTTCGACAAGCTCAGCATTGTCAAGTCTCGCCTTTAGCAACTCCTCTCCTCGGCATTCAGCGTATTTCGTTACTCGTAGTTCGTCATTTGGAGCTCACTAGTTAATTACTTTTTGAATATCCCGAAATACTAATCACACAAACGAGCTACAAACTCCCACTTTTTTCACCCCAGAAGACGTATTTAAACTATTAATATGTTTTCTATGTTTGATTTCTAAAAACTTCGCGTTTACAAAAAGGCGAAGTCATTAAACAAAGAGATTCTCGTATTTCTTTGAAATAATAAACAAATAGATAGCAATATTGAGAATCAACTAAAACGTGCCTCTATCAGTATTGTTATCAATGTTGCTGAGGGTAGTGGGAAATGCACAAGGAGAGATAAAAGAAACTTTTATTTCATAGCAAGGGGATCTACTTATGAATGTGTATCTCTTCTTGAAATAATTTACAATGAAAAACAAATATCACCAAAAAAATCCGATTATTTTTATTGTGAATTCGAAACAGTTTCTAAGATGCTTCTTGGGTTGATAAGAAGCCAAGAGTGAAATAGTAATTCACATTTCGTAATCCGCTTTTACATAAAGTAAAATTAAAGAAATTAGAGACTTATGAGTGAGAATGTTTTGTAAAGACTAGAAGTACATGCTGGAAGACTTAAATCATAAACATAATCTCATTGTTGAAGATACAAAATGAATTAGGTTAGGATCCCTTAAATACTTACAACAATTTTGTATTCACCAGCATAGTTCGAACTTTGTCCGGTGTACAGTGCTCCTTAACTAAATCCTCCATTTAATATAAAATAAGATATAGTTGTATGGCCAGATAGTCATATAGCTCTTATAGTAAAATTGATAATTGTAAATTGTAGATTGAACTATGTCTACTCCGATGATGCGACAATATGAGAGGTTGAAAAAAAAGCATGAAGATGCTGTTCTTTTATTCCGCTTAGGTGATTTTTATGAAGCTTTTGACAATGATGCCAAAATTCTCTCTAAAGTTTTAGGTATCGTTCTTACAGGAAGAGGAAAAAATGAAAATAGAAAACCAATGGCAGGCATACCTCACCATGCTCTAGATAACTATCTTCCCAAACTCGTAAATGCAGGATATAAAGTAGCCATATGCGAACAGCTCGAAGAGCCGCAAAAAGGAAAGAAGATAGTTGAGAGAGATGTAGTGAAGATAATAACTTCTGGAACATTAACGAGTGAGAAAGTACTGGATGAAGGCAAAAACAACTATATCATCTCTATAAGCGAGTTGAAGCAAAGGAGTGATATTTTATATGGGATGTCTGTAAGTGACCTTTCAACTGGAGAGTTTTACATTTATGAGTTTTATAAAGATTTAAAAGGAACAAACAAAGAGTTGATAGACGAAATCTTGCGTATGAATCCGGCAGAACTCTTAGCCTCAAAAAGTTTTATTCTGGAAAACAAGACATATCTAAAGGGGATACGATTACAGGAGATGGCGGATTATGACTTTGACCTTTTTGAGAATAAAGTCAGATTGCAAAAGCACTTCAAGGTGAAAAGTCTAGCCGGTTTTGGAATCCATAAATACAAGGCAGGTATCATAGCTGCGGGGGTCATGATCAACTACCTGCAGGAAACCCAAAAAACTGCACTCCGACACATTTCAAAAATATATTACAAACAACGGTCACAGTATATGCTTCTTGATGAAGATACGATAAGGAATCTTGAGCTAGTTGCTCCCCTTAGGAATGATTCAGATGCAACCTTGCTTTCTGTCTTGAACAGTTGTGAAACTCCAATGGGAAAAAGAAAGCTACTTAACTGGATTATCTCTCCACTTACAGATACAACACAAATAGAAAACAGACTAAGTGCAGTAGAAGAACTGATCAATAACACCGATAAACTTACATCCATCAGAAGTCAACTTGATAACATCTTTGATATAGAGAGAATTTTAGGCAAGATTGGAACAGAAAGCGTAAATGCTAGAGATCTTTTAGCTCTTAAGGATTCTTTGACTCATGCAGTTGAAGTTGCAGATCAGATTTCAGTATTAAAATCCAATATACTAAAAAACACAAGTAAAGTTCTTACAAAAAAAAGTGTAACACAAAGATTGATTGATTTAATCACCAATGCAATAGAGGAAGATCCTCCCTTTATGATTACGGAGGGTGGAATCATAAAAGATACTTATGACAAAAAACTAGCGGAAATAAAATCATCATTAAGTGGAGGCAAAGAATGGTTGAGGGAGTTGCAGCTTCAGGAAATAAAACGAACAGGAATTCAATCTCTGAAAGTCAGGTATAACAAGGTTTTTGGCTACTACATAGAAATAAGCAAGTCCAATCTCTCAAAAGTACCAGAAAACTACATTCGGAAACAAACATTGGTAAACGCTGAAAGATATATCACACCTGAACTAAAGGAAAAAGAAGATATGATATTGAATGCTGGCGAAAAAGCTATGGAGCTAGAGTATGAAATATTTGTTTCGATAAGAGGTGAAATAGCCAAGTATATTTCCGAGTTGCAAGAAATAGCAGAATCTATAGCCAACCTAGATGTTATATCCAATTTTGCTTTCTTAGCCTTACAAAATGAATATTCCAAGCCGCAGATAATCGTTAATTCCGATGGAATACTGAAGATAATAGACGGAAGACACCCTGTTGTTGAGAAGATAGAAGATGAAAAATTCATTCCTAACGATACACTGCTCGATGACGACAAAAATCAAGTTGGAATAATCACCGGACCGAATATGGCCGGAAAGTCGACATATATAAGACAAGTTGCGCTGATAGTCTTGATGGCACAAGTAGGATGTTTTGTACCTGCTAAAGAGATGATCTTCACTCCCCTGGATAGAATTTTCACCAGAGTCGGAGCCAGTGATAACTTAGCTGGCGGAGAAAGCACATTCTTAGTCGAGATGAATGAAACCGCCAATATTCTTAACAATGCAAGAAAAAATTCTCTCATCATTTTGGATGAAGTAGGAAGAGGGACGAGTACCTATGACGGCGTAGCTATAGCCTGGGCAGTAGCCGAATACATACACAACGAGATCGGGGCCAAGACACTTTTTGCCACGCATTACCACGAATTAATCGACCTTGAGAAGTATTTACCCCGAGTAAGAAATTACAATGTAGCTATTCAGGAATCAAAAGGGGAAATCGTGTTCTTACGTAAGATCGAAAAGGGCGGGACTGATCGGAGCTATGGGGTACACGTAGCTCAATTTGCAGGAATACCAGATAAAATCATATCCAGAGCAAAAGAAATCCTGTTAAGTCTTGAGCAGGAAGGTTTGTTTGAAGTTAAACACGTAGAAACCGAGCTGACCAGCCCCAAAAAACAGTCAAATCTGCAATTGCCTATGCTTACAGTTGAACAGGATAATCCAATCGTCAATGAACTAAGCCTTCTCGATGTAAACAAAATGACACCTATAGACGCATTGGGGAAATTAAATGAACTCATAGATAAAGCAAAGAAGAAATGAAAATATCAAAGAAAGAAAAACTGAAGAAAGAGATCCGATTGTTTGTATATTCAACTATTGGCATTATTATTTTGGGTCTTTCTATCAACTTTATCTCTTGGAAATACAAATTGGTCAGTGGAGGTCTGCCTGGTTATGGACTGGCTTTTAACTACATAATCGGTTTCCCACTTGGTTACTTTCTTTTATTAGTGAATACTTTAATATTAATTCTTCAATACTTCGTTGCAGGGAAGGTGACTGGATTAAGAGGAATTTATGGTTATATTTTTCTTTCTGTCTTTATTGAGATTACTCGTCGATTCTTCGGAATACAACAAGCTGAAGCAGGTATACCAAACGAATATTATTATATGGCGATTCAAGGTTTTATAGGAGGAACCTCAATAGCCTTGGTCATTGCTCACGGTTATAGCTTCGGAAGTTACAGCTCTATATATCCTATTGTTAAGAAGTTTGTAAAGATAAGTGCTCCGGCAATGTTTTTTCTCTTTGATGCAATCCTTGTAATAATAACCATTTTAGCATTTGATGCTCGAAAGGGATATTTATTATTTGTAAATGCAGTTTTTTTCTATCTCTCCTTTAGATTATTTCTAAAATACTTCAGGGAAGAAGTAGATAATGGACACTCGATTTTCTACTTTAAAAAAATTAAGAGTAAATAATTTTATTTGCTACCTATCTAATCTTTTCATCCTACAGTACATCGATGAAACAACTAAACAAAAAAGAAATCAAAAAAGCATTCAAGCATATAAAACGTTCTAGAAGTATTGCACTCATTCTTGAAAATATACAGTATGCACGCAATGTAGCCGGTATCTTTCGTACAGCTGATGCAGCAGGAGTAGCAAAAATTTTTCTAACAGGGATCTCACATAAACCGCCATTTGGAAAAGACCTCGTAAAAGCTTCCAGACATAAAGAAAAAGTTGTTTCCTGGGAATACAACAAGTCAACAGGAAAAGTAGTAGATAAATTAAAAAGAGATGGCTATAAGATAGTTGCAATTGAGATTACCGATAAATCATTCCCTCATTATGCACTTATCGATAATTTTAGAAATGAAAAAAAATTGGCATTTATAGCTGGAAGTGAGGTTTACGGGATCACTAAAAAGACACTTGCAAGATGTGATGCATCAGTTCATATACCTATGATCGGCAAGGGAAGAAGCCTGAATGTCACTACAAGTGTGGGGATAATACTATTTAGTCTTAATTGAGAATAATAAATTCTGGAATTTGTTGGTACACTCAAATTTATACAAGACCTAATGATGTCGGCAGAGAAAGAAAATGTTTTCCAAAACCTTCTCACAAAGGAGCAGATAAAAACGATGAAAGATGCATATTTATCTAATGATCCTTTACAACAAAAACTCACAAAAGCAAATGTAATTGGTATTCTGGAGGAATATGCTGAAAGGAAGCGAAGTGATCCCAAAGCTGTGATAGACTTTCTAGAGTTTATTGCAGCCAACATTCTCAATTTGTCCGGAAACAGACCAGTTTTCCCGGAGCAATTATATGACAATGCTTATTGTGCAGCAATGGATCCTAACCGTTAGAGTTTATAAGATACAATAGTTCTTTTGTTAGACTTAGAATGAGCAGAACCTATAGTGACAAAGGTATCGTTTTCAAACAAGTAAATATTGGTGAAGCAGATAATATAGTGTCAATTCTTACTAAGTACCATGGCCGAGTAGACGCAGTCGCTAAAGGTGTCAGGAAACTCACAAGCAGAAAGTCAGGGAGCATTGAGTTGGCAAACTTATCAAGCTTTGCTTTTGCAAAGGGAAGAAATTTAGATATCATAACTGAAGCAAAAACTATAAACGACTATAAATCTTTGAAAACGAGTTTAAGAACAAATTTTTATATATTCTTTATTTGTGAAGTTCTTGATAACATAATTAAAACTGAAGATAGACAAAAGGAAATTTTCAGTTTAACAAGCGGGTTGCTAGAAATGCTTTCTACAAACATAAATCTCATACTCCTATGTACATTTATATTGAAGCTTATGCATCTATCGGGTTTTGATCCAAATCTTACTGCCTGCCTGCAGTGTGGAAAACAACTTAGCGAGGACGAAAAAAAATATGCGTCTAGTTTTGACTTGGGACTTCTATGTAGCAGAGAGAAAAATCAGAGAAATAAGATAACGAACAAACAAATCAAAAGCTTGAGGTATCTTAGAAGTTGTTCCCTCGAAGACTCATTAAAACTCAGAGTTACTGACAATGAGAAAACCGATTTATATATCACACTTCTTTCCTGGCTTGAGATAATATTTGGAAAGGAGATGAAATCCGGAAAATATATTCTAAAATACAAAGAATAATTATTTTTGTTTAGTCAACTATGAATAACGTAAGGGGTGTACTTTTCGATCTGGATCAGACTTTGTGTAATAGCGAAGATTATGCACTTGGAATGTACTCTGATAACGAAAACAATTCTTCTGAAATGCAGGTTTACAATTTCTTGAAGCCCCATCTTAAGATCGTAAAATGGGAAACTTTCAAAGAGACATATATCAAATCAAGATCAGAAATAAAACACATACTTAAGGGCAGAGGTGCTTCACATAGTAGGTATTTGTATATTCAGAGAACTCTTGAGAACATGAATTATCGCTTCAGGCCTGATCTTATCTGGGATGCAACAAATATTTATTGGAATCATACGATTGAAAGCATGACTTTATTCCCACAAGTCGGAGAAGTTTTGAGAATAGTTAAGCAGAATCATCTGAAAACGGCAATCATTTCCGATCTTACAGCTGATGTTCAAATAAAGAAACTGAAAAAACTGAAGATTGATAAATATATCGATTATCTTATCACCTCAGAAGAGGCAGATGCCGATAAACCAAATGTAAATCAAGCAAACCTGGCTTTAGAAAAGACCTCATTGACTAAGAACGATGTATTCATCGTAGGCAACAATCCGCTTACGGATATAGAGTTAGGATACAAAATGCAAATAGAGACAGTTTTATATGACCAAAGACAGATCTATGAATCTGTCAAAACGAAAGCTGATCATTATATAAGCAATTTCTATGATTTACTAAAGATTTTAGGTATATCTAAAATCCGTTATTCTGGGAAAAAACTTGTGGTTTTTGATTTGATAGGTACGGTTACTGACGAACCTCATCTAGTAAGAAATATTCTTACACCGCTGCTTAGTCTTCCTTACAAAAGGATAAGAAAAGAATATGCTGAGTATAACATAGACAGCATAAGCAGAAATGTGTTCTGGAAGAATCTGAAAGTAACCAACTATGAAGATATCGAGAGCAGAATGATAGCAAGTGTTAAACCTAGAGTCGGTATTTTTGATTTATTGAAGAAATTGAAGAAAAAGGGACTGAGTACTGCAATACTCTCAAACATGCCAAAAGAATGGGGAAGAGAAGTGATTAAAAGGTACAACCTAAAATCACACTTTGATGAAATTATTTTCAGCGGCGAACACAAATCAGTTAAACCTGATCCAAAACTCTATAAGATCCTCATATCCAAGTTCCCGAAAATTGATCCTCAGAACATATACTTTGTAGATGATAAGCTAGGAGATCTCAAATCCGGTAAGAATTTTTTGATGAATACTATATGGCTTAAACTCGAGGAGCAAAAAATCGATTTTGTCCCGGATGAAGTCATATATGAAATAGGGGATATTTCATATATCCTAAAGTGACCTGAGTAGCTCTATAGGATGTTATTTCTACGTAATTTTTGATATACTCACAACGTTGAATCTTATATGGACGATATGTACTTATGGGCAAGCTTCAACTTGTAAAAACAATCTTCTGGATACTTAGCATAAATGTTGTGCTATTTATGGTAGCAAACTCTTATTTCGTATTTGAGAATAAGGTTACGACAGTACAATTGTCTCATGGCCCCATAACTAACGAAGATAACTGGGTGCGGCTTTATGCATATAAAGATACGAACAACAAAAAAATTACCCCTCTTAAGCTTAAATATCAGCAGATTGCAGGTAAATATTATGTGAAGGAATTGGAGCCTTATCTTGCAGATATTGAGAAAGTTCTGACAAAGAGAGGCTATGATTTCGATGAAAAACTCATAAAGGGAATGTTTTATGTAGGGCAGCAGGAGAGTCATTGGACTCCCTGGAGGGTTGCTTCAAACGAAATCGGAGGAGGACACCCCACAGGCATCTTTCAATTTCTACCGGGCACATTTATGAGTGTTTCGGATGGTAACATCTTTAAGCCTGAAGATCAAATAGATGCTTTTATCACTATGTATGAAAGAGGAAGAATTGATGAGTTTGCTGTTATGTTTGCCTGTAATTATGAACCTTGTCTCGAAGCTGATCTAAGAAATTATCTTTTGAGGTCATAATTATATATTTTATCAATAGTCTTATCACTGACAGCTCTATCCGTTGACTGGCCAATACTGGACTCGAACCAGTAACCTCTCGCATGTGAAGCGAACGCTCTAACCAGTTGAGCTAATTGGCCATATTGATGAATTCAATTTTTAATTATCGCTGACACTTTTAAAGCTTGTTTATAAAGTGAGAGGAATATTTACAAGTCGTCTTACTTGAGAATATCCCGGTTCAGCAGCAATTTCTTGTTTTGTAAAATTTTCTCCATTCTCCTCGTCAAGCCACTCTTGATTTATCAGTTTATTGCTGGAGTCTAAAATACGGACCTCACCCTCCCTAACACCATGGTTTTTGCCGTAAAATCTTGTCGAGTGGACATATTTGAAGGAAACAATGTTGTCATTCTT
>JAQVGX010000103.1 GCA_028696515.1 Candidatus Dojkabacteria bacterium
AACGACTTCCGGTGAATAGCCCATATAATAAGTATTCCTGTTATCATCAGATGTCCCTGTCTTTCCCGCAAATTCATAACCGGCTGGGGGAGTGTAGTGATAATTTCTCAGAACATCGGTTATGAGATAAGCTGCTCGCTCATCTGCAACACGAACTCCTTTCCTAGACTCATCTTTCCCGTATTCATACAGAATATTTCCGTCCTTATCCTCTATCTTTAAAATCGGAGATAAAGGATGGTATAGCCCACCCGTAGCCAAAACAGCAAAGCCATTTGTATGTTCAACAAGTTTGACGTCTCCAGCCCCAAGCGCAACTGCAGGCCCATAATTTTCAGGTTTAGTGAATGTTTTGTAGCCGAACTTCTCAAGGGTATTCAAAAAATTGGTCACCCCAACAATCTCTATAGCCTCTACAGCAGGGATATTTCTTGATTCAAATAGCATTCTTCGCGCAGTCCAAGGCTGTCCCATGAAATCACCCCCGTAGTTTTTGGGTTTATAATTATTACCAAAAGTTATAGGATAGTCCGGAAGAATATATGAAGGATAAAGCTGTCCCGATTCAAAGCCAGTATAATATACCATAGGTTTCAATGAGGATCCGGGTTGCCTAAGAGACAAAGCAACATTAACATTTGGTTCAAACTTACAATCAGCCCCAAGTGTGCACCCTTCAGGACTTGGTTCTCCAAAATAGTCAGCAGAACCTACCATTGCAAGTATCTGGCCTGTTTTAGGATCAATGGTAACCAACGCCGCATTATTTCCTCCGAGTCCGACGTTTTTGACATGCGTCTCAAGCCCCGTTTTCAATGTTTCTTCTGCGATCTTTTGCAGATCCAGATCCAAACTTGTGGTTATCTTCAGACCCCCGCGTTCGATTTCGGAAAGTGTAAAAGGATTGCCATTGTTGTACTTAGCTTCACTATTTTGAAGCTCGTCCTCAACATAAAATACAAAGTGAGGAGCTTCGATATTTACTTTTCCGGTTTTATACTTCAATTTCTGCTCTCGTGCCTCTTGGATTTTCTCATCAGTAATCAGGTCTTCGTCAGAATCCCATTCATTGTATTCACGCGTATACTTATTGATAGTATCTTTCTTTGCCTGCATAAGGTCAAGAACGACTCCTTGCCTTTCTTTTGCTTTTTCTCTGGCGGCCTTGATATCAGAAGCGAATAGGGGAGAGTATACCCCTGGAGCTTGAGGCAACCCGGCAAGAAGAGATGCTTCTCCCAAGGTAAGATCCTTTACTTCCTTTCCAAAATAAATTCTTGCTGCTGTTTTCACCCCGTAGGTATTGCCTCCAAAACCGATTTCGTTTAAATAAAGCTGTAAAACCTCTTTCTTTTCGTATTTTTGTTCAATTCTTAGACTCAATATTATCTCCTTGATCTTCCTTTCGTATGATCTCTCACTCGTTAGCACGGTATTTTTGATCATCTGTTGAGTAATTGTCGATCCTCCCCTTGGAGTTCCAATATGGAACACTTCATAAAGCCCTGCCTTCACAACACCCCCAAGATCGACTCCCTTATGCGTATAGAAATCAACGTCTTCTGCTGCAAGAAACGCCCACTGGACTTCAAGTGGTATCTCATCTATTTTCGCAATATCCCTGTTCTCATCACCATGTATCTTGTAAAGCTCTTTACCATTACGATCATAGACATAACTCGTCATCTCCTGAGCACGCTCAAACGGTTCGTCAGGGTTAGGAAGCTCGGACGAATATTTTGCCACAACCGAAAGTGAAAATACCGTAACTATAAAAATACCTATAAAAATCAATCCGGCAAATATTCCAAGTATCTTTCTAACCTTTGTTTTAAGCCCCGATTTCCCCAGAGCGCTTTTACTCCAAAGCTTCCTTCCCCTCTTACTCTTCATGTCTTTAATCCTTTTCTTGAAGCGAGACTTGTATGCCCTTTTTCGCTTGTAATTTACGTTAGTTTTATAAGCCATTTTTTATAGGTGACTAATTTCCAATTTATGACTATTCAATGTTAAATCTCAAATGACTTAACAATTGCTAATTGTACATTGAACAACTGTGCCTTGTAAATGATATCTTAACATAAGATTAACGTAAAGTGGAAAAAAATGTAACACGTCATAAAAACTCGGCTGCAACATTTCTACCTTTTTCTCGATACAAGTAAGAAACTGGTTTTGTTTGCCTTTTCATCCTGAAGATTTTTATCCACAATATCTAGGTCATAAAGACTGCTTAATCTTTTCGGCCCGAGAATGAATGTAGTACTTTCAATTTCATTTTCTACAAGCGCCTTCGCTGATTGAGCAGTATCGATCAAATCGCCGGTTCCGCTTTCCTGCAGAAGACTTGGATATTTCCTAGCTAGAGTATTCTTACACTGTCTGAAAACTTGCGGGTGAGCTAGAATCCTATAAATCTCATCTGTCTCAATATCTTTACGTTTCATGAGATGATGCTGTATCGGTATAGAAAACTCCGCTACGATACTGAAATCATAATTTGCCATAGCATATATTGATTCTGATACAAATCCTCCTACGGAATTCCAAACCGCGAAAAGGCCATAATCAATATCTCCTTTTTCTAAAGCCTTTAAAACATTCTCGCTTGTATAAAGATAATTCACTTTGTAATCACATATCCCATTTCTTTTGATATAATACAGAAGGGCTTCCTCGTTGAAGCTTCCAAGTCCTCCTTGAATTCCAAATATCCCTAACATAGTAAATACCTGTAGAAAATTAAACCTCCTTTCCAGGAGGCAAATACAAATCAAAAGACCGGGAAAACTACCCCCTGAAGATAAGGTTTCTAAAAAAGAAAAAGTTTTTACTGCAAATGATAACTTTCATGTTTTTACTCTTAGAATTTGCGACATTAATCAGCTGGTGCAAAAGTTGGCAGCTTATTCAAATCCTCAGATTTGAACAAATGTCCTGTAAAACCTGGTAGCGAGTTCAAATCTCCTGGTTTGAACTAATATCCTGTAAAAGATTCACTCCGTTCATCTTTACAGGATTATTTATCCCCAAGAAAATTCTACCGATATTACTAGTAACTTTCCAGAGCTTAAGTTACATTCATATCCCGCAAAAAGCTTCCTTCGTTCGCTTTGCGGGATTATACATCTCTAAGAAAATCATTCTCTCCTTCGATAAACTCAGGATCAAAGATTTTCAAGAGCTGTATAAAAAAACCTCCCTTTCAGGAGGTCTTGGTAACTATTTTCTAACTTTTTTAAACTGAAACTGCCCCCTTCTCGGCCTGAACCATAAGATAAATAATGAGTACAAAAAAGGCAATCACTAAGAATGTCATAAGAGAGGTTGTTATCTTTTTCATTTTTCTTTGCCTCAGAAGTAATTTGTGCTAGTACATCAGCAAGTTTTTTTGGGCTGGTGGCCATTTTACAACCTGAGGATTACGTTGTCAAGTCGATTCGGACATCGATAAACAGGCACTTTCGGATGTTGTTCAAACAATTTTGTACAAGAATAAATATTTACTAGCAATATAATAATTTAGGGAATTGATTGCCCTTTATGTATTGGGCTCTTTGGCGTACTAGCTTATTAGCCGATCAGCCTGTTGGTTTTTAAGCATTTAGCTAATTTTCTATTTTACTCTCAGCTGTTTGCTATTTGCCTTTCTCACAAAGTACAAATAATACCCTTCATCCACTTCTATAGGGAACTCTGTTTCCTCAATCAATTTCATCAAATCTTCCTCACCAAATTCCCAGTGATCCGGGTAGATATATTTGAAGAATTCGATCATTTCCTCTTTGGAGTCATAACCGTACTTTTCCTTTTGGTAAATCTCTTCCACTCGAACTCTCCCTCGATCCCGTTCTTTCAAAAGGATCTCTCTCGTCAGCTGATGAAGCAACCGGCAATCCTGAAAGCACTTGAAATAAGGATCCTTGTCCTGAGTATCCCATTCTTTTATCATCAAAATCTGATCGGGCTGAAGCCTATCATATGTCCACAATTGAAATATATCCGGAAAATGGTGAAACTCATTATCCATAAATATCACATCATAGTTCTCTAAACTTTTTAAAACATCTGCATAGGGCATTTTCTTGACGCGAATATTCGCCTCTTCTTTTTCAGAAATTTTTATAAACTCATAAAACAAATCCACACTTTTGAAATGCTTAGCCAAAACTTTTGTAAACTTGTCATTATGAGCACCTACTTGAAGAAGTGTCTTACTCTTGGAATCAGAAACTATGCTGAGGATATGGTCAATGAGATTCATGAGTTATTATGTAATTTGGTTTACTGATTTGCGCTTTCTACTTTGCTATTTGAACTGCTTATCTAATTACCTGGTTACTCAGTTACTTAACTATCTAGCCATCTAACTATCTAATTCTCTGTTTATCTGTTTTGCTGCTTAGCCATTTATTAATTCCTCCCCCCACTTCCTAGCTCTTTCAATTTCCCCGTCTTTCAAAGGCCCTTTGGTATCCTCTACAAAGAATCCTTCAGATTCGGCAACAAGATCCCAATCATTGCTTTTGAGTGATTTTGAAATTTTTGGAGCTGCAAAACCCATTATCCCCATGAGCCATTTCAAAA
>JAQVGX010000026.1 GCA_028696515.1 Candidatus Dojkabacteria bacterium
ATTTTACAATATATTTCAATAAGTAGAGTTTCTTTGTCCATTTCGGGCAGTATTAATAGTTTAAGTCCATTAATACTATAGATTCTCTACTTATTTTTAAAGTTCTTATCTAATTCACACATTAGGCTTAATAATCTATTGTAAGCTAAATTGAAAACTTTAACAATTGGTGATTGATACACTGCGTAACCCTATATGTCTTAACTTTACAGTATTCGTTATTTACTTGTTCAAAACAGTGTGTTAGATTTGATTAACTTTATAATTTATTATTCAAAAATGAAGAAATTATTTTTAAGTATCTGTATGATTTCAGTATTGTTTGGTGCTGTTTTTTCATCGAATGTATCTGCAGATGGACTAGTAGTTTCACCTAGTCAGTACTATACATATGAAACACAACAAAAAGCACTAATCATCTATCAGGACGGTAGAGAAGAGCTTGTCATTTCTATAAGTTTTAAAGGAAACTCTTCGGATTTCGGGTGGATTGTGCCTCTTCCTTCAAAACCCGAGGTGTCAAAGGTAGACAATTCAATATTTCGGAAACTTCAGGAATTTACAAAACCCAAGGAAAATTTGCTGGATAAGCTGAGAGAGGATGATTATTATGATACTCCAATGATGGGAATTCCTGAATCAAATATTATGCTCGATGAAAAAACATCTGTTGAGGTGATTGAGCAGAAAAGTATAGGGATATATGACTATACAATATTGACTTCGCAAGCGGCAGACGATTTGAGAAAATGGATGGATGAGAATGATTACAGCCTTCCTTCATTATCTAGTAACGAAGAAATGTATTTTCCCATCCAAGAAGATTCAGAACAGGAGGAGTTGTGGTCTGAGGCCCTGCCAACTATTCAAGACTATATTGACGATGACTGGTATTTTGTGACTGTTAAAGTCAATAACAAATTTACCGAGTCAACTGGGGTAGAAAATAAACTAGCTGAAGGTGCCGTTGACCCGCTTAAATTCTCGTTTGAGACTACGGATATTATTTATCCGATGAAGCTGACTGCTTTATCAAAGCAGAATATGGCAGTTGATCTTTACGTTATCAACGATCGAAAGGTCGAAGTCGAGAATTATGACCAGACAAATTATTACGTTGAGGAAGTCTCCTCGTATTTTACAACTAATTATGCAGGGAAAATCACAAAGACTGAAATTGAAGATATCACAAAGGAAATAGGGAGGGGGAGCTGGTTTACTCCAAAGAAGAATATGCGTATAACTAAGCTTTCAGCTTATTCTCTTCCCTTTAGTGAGATGGACGAGGAGATAATTCTGGTTAATTCTGATGATAATAATGGGGTAAATGACGGCAGTATGACCTTCGTAGAATGGCTTGTGCTGCCGGTCGTATTGGTTGTCTCTTTGCCATATCTACTTCTCAATGGAGTTTTTCATATTTTTGGTGGCGGTTATTATTATCATTCTTATGAACTTGAGCCCTTGGTATCTATTATGATTTTTGGGATTTTCATCCTTTCTTCAATAATAGCTCTTATCCTCACTACAAAATTTTTACCCAAAGTCAGGAGAAAATTTCTAAGAGTATTGCTGTATTGTATTCAGTTCCCTTCCTTATGGCTAGTTTCGAGTATCATATCGCTTGGAGTAGCGATCCCTGTAGCTTTACTGGCCGAACTTCTAACAAACAATGAAGGTGTTGTGTTTATGGATAGTGTCTGCTGTCTATTGATGCTTTCAACACTGCTGCCGGTTCTCTTCTATAGGAAGTTTTGGAAGAAGAGGGGAGTTGTCTAAGCAAGAGGACTTTCTCTTGAATCACCGCCCTTATTCTTAGGTTGTTCAAAAACAGGCTTTTCTTTGTCTGCCTTGAACAGGCTTGAAAAGGCATTTTTGATCGGTTCAACTGGAGAAGTTTTACTTTCAGCTGCAGCAGGTTGCTGTTGAGTATTTGGCACCATGGATGAATTTTGTACGGGGTCTTGTATATACTGCTCCACTTGTTCTTGCTGCACGTTATTTTCAATCGTTTGCGTGGGTGTTGTGATAGGCAGCGGCTCATCAGATACTTCCGGGGTCTGTACCGTGACCGGTTGCTCAGCTATTTTCTGAGCAGTTGAGCTTAGCCCCTCTATAACTTTGTAGAATGTGAACCAAATGATTCCTATGACAATCATAGAAAGAACTGCTGCAAGCTGTCCTGACAGATCCCCAGTTATGTCTGTCAGAAATGAAAGTGGTGTTATAAATACATTTGTAAATTTAAACACAAAGGTATAGAAAAAGCTTGGTCCTGCCTTACAAATATCTGAAACAATTCTGATGATCATTAGGGTTTCCAATCCAGTAAATAATGTGTTGACAAGCTCAAGGCTTTTTTTATGCAGCTCTGTTTTGGTTATTATTTTTGAAATACGAAATGTCAGAATTCCCACTAAAGCATACATAGCTATGGCATACAGTGTTGAATAATCCAATGTACTTCCGTCCATTGACGATGGGGTAAATGTCAGTTCAAAGGGTCGCAGCAGAAATGAGGAAACATTCCTAACAAGTGCAAGGAGAGAATTCTCGGATTGTGTTCCAAAAAAATCGATACAAAACCTGGATACTAAAAATACCTGAACTGTTGTAAATACTATAACTAAGTAAGTTTGTAGAATTTCACGTATTTGCTTCACTGTGCCTGCTGGTTTAAGTTCTTATAGATACGATTTTAGGAAAGTAGAGAATATAAAGCAAATACGTGCGAATCAAAGTTAGTTTATCACTGTACTGCTATTTCTTTTTCAATGAGGTTCCGATCTTCTTTTTCCCTTTAGCTATCTTCTCCTTCTTTGATTTTCCTAGACCCACTTCATACTTGCCTTCCACTTTCATCTTCCCCATGCTGAAGTAAATACCTCCCCAAATTGTAAACCCGGCTAAAGCAAAAAGAACGATCATAACTAACAGGATAAGAACAAACAGTCCCAAGAGAACGGATTGTTCTGTTGATCCAGTCTGTGGGAGAATATTTAGATCTTCTGTTACAGTATATAGTGCTGTTTCAGGAGTCTTGAGAACATTTGATGAATTCTCAGCCTCTAGAACTACAGCATCTTCTGTGAATGACAGCTCGGCTTTTCCAGCACTAACTGAATTGAAGGTTATAGTAGCGATAGGTCCTTTATCGTTTACTCCTTCTATTGAAAAGCAGGAAATGTAGACGATACCTGCCTTTGTGAAATCCTTTTCAACAAAATATGGGAAGATAGATGAACTCGTACTTATGTCTGTTACCTCAAGCACTTTGGAAGGATACTCGAAATCTGCAGTAACAGTGTTGACAGTTATCCCGCCCGTATCTATGTATATATCAGTTACTATCACCCCGTCTTGGAAACTTTTGTGCTTAAATTCCAATGTAGCCTTTTTTTCAGCAGCCTTCGAATTTATAGGAAAAATAAATAAAAAGACAAATGTTGCAAACAGAAAACTCGATATATATTTTTTCATTTAGTTATAATTTAAATTTATTTATTTCCTTTAAGTTCTAAATCTTCTTTATACTGCATAACGCCGGCAAAACCCAGCGTGATGAAAAGCAATGCAATTGTAATACCAAGAAAAAATAGTGGTTTGTCGTAAAGACCTGTATTCGGCAACGAGGATGAACTAACAGTTACTGTCCCATCGCTTGTAGTTCCCAGTTGATCAACTGTATCTGTATCAAGAGCCAGAGCATCGTCAGTAAATGAAAGTGTTGCAGTACCCGATGAAATTCCTCTAAAGTTTACAGTCACAACCTCCCCTATACCAGTAAAACTACCAGTTGAACCCCTGCTTATGTATACAGTTCCTGAGGTATAGTCACTTTCTGCTTGAACCTCGAATTCGCTGCCGGTTGTATCAATACTTACAACCTGAAGTATGCTTGAGGGATAGGTAAAATCAGCTGTTACTGTATTTATATCGTGTGAACCCGTATTTATCATTACAGCTATACTTATAGTTCCGTTTAGCGAAACAGCAGTTGTTGAAGGCGAGAAATACAAAGTTGCATCTCCTGCCTGTGCATTTGTGGTTCTAGGAATCAAGAAAAATGTGATCAAGAGAATTATTAGAACTGAAAATTTTTTTATAAATTTATCTTTCACGGCAGAATTTATCATATTTTATAAAACTATTATAGACTATTATTTCCGAAATGACAAAATTAAGTGTTATGAATTCACCCTATTTTGTAAGTGGTTTCTCTTCCTTACAAATAAGAAATATAAGGCTGCCACAATTACACTTATAAATATAGCAGATAAAACAATAACAAACAAATTGGGCTTATCTGTCTGATTAACGACATCCGAAGCCTTGTTATCCCTAACTTCTGAATTTAAGGTCAGAACTTTTTCTGTAACTTCGATTTTATTGGTTGATGTATCCAAGACAAGGGTTTCATCTCCGAATGAGATATCAGTTTGGGATGATTTCAGGACCTTGAACCGGACTTTCAAAATCTCCCCCTTTCCTTGGAAGGAAGTTCCGGGAGACATAAATCGGGTAACATGAATGTGACCTCCGCTATAGTTTTCCTCAACGCTCGAGTCATAAACACTGTTGTTTGTATCTAAATCTTGAACTTCCAAAGTAGTTATATCATATTCAATGTCCAGTGTGATAGTATTGGACTCGGTTGATTGAAGATTTAGTAAGACAGATACTTCTAGTGTATCTCCAATCTTGGCCGTCTGTGAGTTCGTTTCGAATAGCAGCTCGTCAGATTGAGCAAATACATTATTCGGGAGAATAGTAAAAAATGAAGTGAAAATAATTAGTAGCAATAGGATTTTGTTTTTCAAGATTTTCTTTAAAAATATTAGCTATTTTTTTGACCAGCAGCCAAGCAATTTTGAAAGATCATAACTATCAACTTTACCATCCGCCTTTTGGCTTGGTCCCCATATATCGGCCTTGATGTTCCTCGGCTCCTTTTGCCATTTCCAGTTAGCCAAAAGCAGGGAGAGATCGTACGAGTCTATTTTGCCGTCAGCTTTTCCGGATGGCCCCCATATATCGCTCCGATCGCATTTGCCAGCCGGTGGCGGGGGGGTATCAGAAGCACAGCTGCAAGTACTAGTATCGCAATTACCGGTTGAGCAGTCGCTATCTTTTATGCACTCAGCCCCGCATTCTTTATCACAAACTTTTTCTCCGATAATGCAGTTTCCGAGTCCTTCCATGTTGCATTCATATGAGAGTCTTTTGGATGTCCCACATGGTGTTTTGCAGTCTGAGTTCTCGTCGCACATAGACGGCGGATAATATGCCCTACAGTAGCAGCCATCTGGCTCACAGACCTGGCTTGGAATACAATCATCATCGATAACACATTCGGCATTGCACTCATTTGTACAAATTGTTTTTGATCCATATTCGCATTTCAGGTCTTTGCATTGATAAGGAAGATTTCTAGAGCCATAGCACTCCCCCTTACAATCGTTGTCTGTATCACATGTTTTATCTGTTGGCGGGTCAGGCGAAACATTTTTATCAACAGGAAATGCTCCGATATCTCTTCTTGACCCATCAGGATCCTGATCGTCAGAGTCTGTTTCCCAGGTAATGCCGTCATTATCTAGGTCGGGATCTCCTGCATCAATAAAGGGAGAGCAGTGATTTGGACAGTTATCTAAGCATGGTAGTGTAATAGACGTACAACCGTAGTAGTTAAGATTGAAATCTTCTTCTCCCTTAAATCGCGGATCGTACCCTACGATATTACTTTCGGGTAGTATAAAACCAGAACCCAGGTTGGGGTTATCTCGAGGGTGACCGAAGATACCATTGTATTCAGTTTCAAGGTGGTATTCTTCATCCCACATACCAAAAGGTCCTTTGTTAAAAACTATCGCATTGTTTTTTATAAGTACCCTAGAGTTACCTCCGAACGCTCCAATGGCATAAACTCCATTATGAGCGATTGTATTATTTATTATTTCAAGATAAGCATCACCATCTCCAACAATTCCATAATCAGCATTTAATGAAACAAGATTGTATGTGATAAATGCCTTAGATTTTCCCAAAACATATATGCCGGCTGATTCAAGTGAGGATGATATTTCATTATTCCTGATTTCGGCCTCACAAAAAGATATTATCTTGCCATCGTTTGGTCCTCTTCCGGGATTATTTGTACGTCCTAGAGCTATTCCGACTCCATAATTCTGACTAAATTTATTATCTTCGATAATGCCCTTTGCATAATCATAAAGCTGCAAGGCACCAAAATCAGTAAGATTTTCATTTCCATCCATGACCTTCCATTTAATGCTATTGTCTTCGAAATTTGATTTTGTGAGCATAAATTCAGATTCGTTTCTGATGGCCAGGCCTTGTCTAATATTACCTTTAAAGTTACTATCCTCAATTGTAGCGTTTATTTTTCCATGTATCGATAGGCCAGCTCTCTCATTATCAGCGAACGTACTGTTTTTGACTGTTGCAGTATTTTCTCCACTAATGTAAAGGCCAAATGAAGAACTTCCTGAAATTTCCACATTTTCGAAGTTGAATGTGCAGCCTTGATTTGGATTGGTCTCTGTCTCGCCTTCGATGTCTGTTCCTATAAATCGTACTAAAGCGTTAGACGTTATCCCATCTCCGTTTTCAAAAGAGATGTTCTTAAATGTTAAACTAGTATTCTGAAGGCCCTCGACAAGAATGATATTACCGTTTCCAAGAGAGTCATCGTCCAAAATCCATCGGGTATCTCCCTCTGATCTTCCTTCGATTGTCAAGGTCTTAACTGAAGCTGGAAGGGGATAATTTACTCCAGGTCCTTGTTGAATAAGTCCTTGTGTGTTATATGTGTCAGTATCAATCATTATCAGATCATGATCCTGTGCATTTGCGATGGCATCGTTGAACATAGCATAATCACACCCTGAAGGGCAAACTGTAACAGTTCTTTCTGCTGCTGCTTTATCGCGAATATCGAAATTGCCATCAGAGGTAAGAAGATATATCAAAGCAATTGTTGCAACAACTAAAAATAGCGCTATTGCAAAGGTTCCAAGTTTACGTGTGTTCATTTAGTAATGTTTAACTACAAGAATAATAGAATATTCGGAAATATATTACAACAGAGGTTAGTGTGTTTCGAAACAGCCCAGAAGCTTGGAAAGATCATACCCATTCACTTCACCGTCGGAATCGGAAAGTGGCCCCCAAATATCAGCGTCTTCGTATCGGGGAGTTTTCTGCCATTTCCAGTTTGCCAGCAATTTCGATAGATCATAAGAATTTACTTTGCCATCGGGCTTTTTGTATTTACCCCATATATCAGAAGCCGAACAGGAATCTCCAGAGGGTTTGCACTTAGAGTCAGTGCTGCAAGATTCGTTTGTATCGCAGGTACCACATGATCCTCCGCAGCCATCATTCCCACATTCCTTCCCTTCGCAATCAGGGGTGCATGACTTTTGACATGTTCCGCTGGGTAGACAAGTCTCTTCTCCAGTGCATGTACCGCATGACCCCCCACAACCATCGCTACCGCATTCTTTCCCGGTACAACTAGGAACACAAATCTGGGTGCATGTCCAGCTTGATGTATCGCATACTTGTCCATCAGGACAGCTTTCACATAAACCCGAACAGCCATCAGAATCCCCACATGTCTTGCCTGCACAATCAGGCTTGCAGACGTCTTCGTTAAGTTTAAATAAGGGATTCCCAAAGAGTATTTCGCCAAACATATGAGTGTTTGGATCAAAAGTCTCTCCGTATCTTTTTTTATAAAATGCGCTGTTGTTTCTGTACCTTTGCTTTATAAACCATGCATCAGCAAAAGTATTATTATTCTTCAACTCCCTAGTTACTTCCTGTAATTCCTCCGGGCCGTAGGACCAGGTAGTTGCCGTAGAAACAAGACCTGTGGGCATCCGAAATAGATATGTTTCTGCAATAGGGATATCTTTTCCGGAAGCGAGTAGATCACCTGTATGGCAACCACCGATAAATGTGATCATCGATCCTCCTCCGGTAACCTCTAAATCCTCTTTGTTTATATAATTTATATTCGGATAGTGAGTGTTATTACTTCCGTGGACGTAAATTAATGTCATTTGATAAGAATTCCTTATGTGGGAGAGATAATCATTCCCATCAACTTCTATCGGATTCCCGGACGTATCATACCCCCCCCTCGTTTCTACATCATTACCGTAAATGTCGGAGAATTTCTCATAATAGAAATCCATATCTCGTGCCCAGTCAGAATGAAGCATTATGAAGGACTTTTTATTTGCTGTAAGATTTCCAGTATAGTAACTATGTGTTTTAGAAAAAAAATAATTGAGATCTTTCATGTTCTGAGTACCTGAAACGTCTGAGGGATATATCCATGAAACCCAAATCTCTGGTCCATCGTTAACACCCCATGTGTGATAATCATAGTATCCATCAGAATCATTATCAAGCCAGTTTCCATCCAAATCTTCATAGAAAAAACTGTTAACACCTTTATTATCATCCCAGCCATTTTCCCAAAGAGCATAGGGGATTCTTCCTACAAGCAGTGCCCCTTGGATATTTTTGTTGGTGTGATAATCTATAAGTAAGGCTCTTATTTGTTCGGGAGTGAAAGTTTCGTATGAGTCAGTATTTGCAAGAAGAATCTTGACATCGCTGGTAGACTCAACATCTTGAATATACAAATCCAGGCTTGGCTTAATTTGCCCGTAAACTACTTTGCCTACGACTAAGACGACACACTTCTTGCCAGTAGGGCAATCTTGTTCACTGGCTTTATTTCTAATATCAAGACTTTCCCTCGAGGATAATGAGGTTACAGTAAATATTGTTCCAATAAGAAAACAAACAACAATCAATGATTTCGTGACCTTCTTCATTACTTATGCCAGTAAAAGCAAATTGCTTTACGAAACATGTAGTTTCACATGATCAGGATAACACAATCTTTAGTGTCTCTCGAAGCATCCGAGGAGTTTGGACAGATCCCAGGCATTGACTTCGCCGTCAGATTTAGCTAGAGGTCCCCATATATCAGCATTCTTGTCGCGGGGAGTTTTCTGCCACTTCCAGTTAGAGAGCATTCTTGATAGATCGTATGAATTGACATGTCCGTCAGGTTTACCTTCTTCCCCAAAAATATCAGCAATATCACAACCTGTAGGACTCTTGTCAGAACAAACTCCAACAATACATTCGCAATTTCCAGAGGTACAAGTTGAGCAGTCTGTTCCATCTGAAACAGGGAGATATGAACATATACCTGTGAGAGTGTCACAAGTATTTGAAGTGCATTCATTGTCGTCGTCGCAGTCACTGTTCTGGGAGCACTTAATTGGAGGTATAGCGCAAGTACAGTTTTCTGTATCACAGATTTCCAGAAGATCACAATCATCATTAGTAACACATTCGGCACCGCATTCTTTGTCACAGACAAGAGGATCGCCAAATATACAAGTTCCAAGAGCGGTATCACAGGAATATGGAGCACGTTTTGCACCTGAACAGTCCGGTTTACAGTCTTCATCAGTTGAACAAGCAGGCCCGGTTGTACAAGTACTGTTCTGACATATCTGACCTGTACCACAAGCATTTCCACAGACGCCGCAGTTAGCATTTGAAGTTCTTAGGTCAGTCTCGCACCCGTTTGCATTGTTGCTATCACAGTTGCCCCAGTCAGCATCGCAGGTAGGAGTGCACAGTCCCGTGCTACACTGAGTAGTACCATGATTATTTGTACAGCCTGGAGGACATGTTCCATTGCAGCCGTCGTCACCGCATTCTTTACCTTCACACTGAGGGGTACAAGGAGACTCACAGCCCGGCAGATCAGGATCCAGTCCGCAGGCCAGAGGACCGCCGTATGCACCGATATCATTTCTGGAGCCGTCTGGATCATTGTACTGGGCATCCGGATGACCGGCATTTATAGCTGGGGAGCCCGTTTGTAAATGATAGTCCCCACCGTCTTTATCAACAAACATCGGATCAACGGTGAGGTTGGTTGCTGGCGGCCAGTTAGAGAAATCGTTCCAGTCGCCGCCGGTATTTCCAAATGCAATATTATATTCCAAGGCAGTAAAGTTGCTTTGTGCTGCAGCTCTGATACCGCCGTCTGCATTAAATGCACTTATGTTATTAAGCACTGTTGCTGTTGCATCATCAAACAAATCAATCCCATGCCTAAGATTGCCTAAGATAGTATTATTTATGATTTGAGATGAGGCCCGATCATATAGATCAATACCTTCCGAACCATTATTTATAATAATATTGTTTTTAATTAGCGCTGAAGTTTCATTATTAAGTAAAATTCCATCTACTTTGTTGTTTTTTAAGATGTTATTCAAAACAGAACCTGTTGATGTTCCATAATATGCTATGCCAGAACCATTTTGTGAAGAACTTAATGTATTATTGTATATATTCACATTACAGTTATCAGTAATTGCTCCTATATATCCTTTCCCAATTCTTATTTGAGTATATAGATTGTTTAGAAATTGTGAATTCTTGATAGTTCCTTTTGAGTTGTGGAAGTACTGCAGTGCTCCATACTTATTATCTTCACTATCAGCATCCTCCCATTTGATATTGTTGCCTTCAAAGGTGCATTTATCAACATTGACTTCAGGACTATCTTTAGCATCAACTGGACTATCTTTAGCATCAACTGCCTGATGCTGATGATTCTTGAAAGTACTTTCTTCAATATCTACTTTGGCACTTCCATGTACCGAAACACCCGGCCACTCATTATTCTCAAAGGTTGAAGTTTTCACCGTACCGCCATTATTGCCGCTGTAGTAGATGCCGGCAGCCTTGCTGTTCTGAACAACAACATCTGTAAAGTTGATCGTGCAGCTTGTGTTTGCATTCGGATCCGCTGTACCGTCAGTATTTGTTCCATATATGTGAACTGTGCTGTTTGCAAAAGTCTTTGCATCAAATTTGATCCCTGAAAAATTGATAGTAATGTTATCAAGCTTCTCTATGTGAACTGCATGTCCGTTTCCCACATTCGGCTTTGTCATAACCCAGGTCGTTTGACTCGTTCCCTTTCCTTGTATATTGAAGTTATGAGGATTGCCGTCCAAAAGATCAGGGTTTAGATAATCAGGACTTATGATAGCCATGTCATCATAAACAGGAATCTCAATAATGATAGTCCATCCATCTTCTACCCTGCCCAATGCATAATTAACAGTCACAGCACAATTTGGATCGGTAGGGTCACATGTCTGTCTGACATAAATAGTTTCAGGAACGGCAGCTCCAGAACGTATTTCCTGCTGATACTGTATGTAGTAAGCAGCAAGAGCAGTTGCAAACATGCCGAATACGATAAGGATAGCAGGGATTATCTTTTTTGATCTTCTCATAACTTATTTTTGCATATGCTATATATTAGTTCATATCAGAATTATTTACAATACTCCTTGTCTTGTTTATGATTTACATTATTGCTATTATAGGCACGTATTATTATTGTATTAGTATTTTAACATGGCTAGAAGAAGGAGAGGAAGGGAAATCACTATAAAAAGCGACGAGACCAAAAATGTTATTGGTATTCTCTGCCTTATAGCTGCGTCTTTGTTTGCGCTGAGTTATTTTGTTGATTCTCCTGGTCTTGATTTTATAAAGAAGTACTTTGGCGGAGCTACTGTTGTTGGTTTTTTCTTCTTTTCAAATCTATCACTCAAGATGTTCAGGGTTGATTATCTTCTATCAAAAACCCGTTCTCTTGTAGGTCAGGGCCTTGCTTTTATCGGAACTTCAGCACTATTGCACTACTTTGTTGCACTTGAACATGGATTGGATTTTGCTGAAAGAGGAGATGGGGGAGGAATCCTTGGGTACGAGATATCACATAAATACTTGATCGACATATTTGCTCATGAAGGATCTATGATAATAATTTTTTTTCTTTTTGTAGTAGCAGTTTCTCTTACATTCGGCCTTTCCATCGGCCAGATGGTTCAGTACATTTTTGCCTTTTTCAAGAAAGTGAACGAGGCACTGAGGGGTATGAATAGTAAAGCAAAAGAGCTAAAAGAAGCTAAATTGGCAAAAGCAGGAGAAGATGCAGGCACCGAAAAGATGGTTGGAGATTTCCGGAAGGATGAAAATGAAGGTCTGACTGAAGATGAAAAGGCCGCGAAAGAAAAGACAGAAAAGGAAGAGGAACCAAAGAAAGAAATTCCAGTGGTAAGGGAAAGAGTGAGTATAAAAGAAGAGGCTCTGGAAGGTGCACTGGTAAATAAAGAGCTGAATTATAAGGGGTGGGATCTTCCTCCGACAAGCCTGCTTTCCCCGGCTGTCAAAGGAGCAAAGCAGCATGGAAATGTTCAGAAGAATGCTGATATTATCGAACAGACACTTCAGAGTTTCGGCGTGAAGGCCAAGGTGGTGGATGCCCTAGTCGGTCCAACAGTTTCCCAGTACGCTGTAAACTTAGCTTTGGGACAAAGAGCGGCCAAGATATCAAATCTGAAAACTGACTTAGCTCTTGCGCTAGCTGCTCCCACAGGTGCAGTAAGGATTGAGGCTCCGATCCCTGGGACAAGTTATGTCGGGATAGAGATTCCAAATGCAAAGCGTGAAACTGTTTTCATCCGTGAACTTATGGAAGCCAATGAAATGAAGGAAAATCATATGAATCTTCCAGTTTGTGTAGGCAAAAGAATAGATGGCAAAAATGTCGTCTCGGATCTTCAAAAAATGCCGCATCTTTTGATAGCCGGAGCAACTGGCTCAGGTAAGTCTGTTCTGACAAACGGATTTATCATAAGTTTACTTATGAAGCGCACACCAGATGAAGTCAGGATGATCATGGTTGATCCAAAGCAGGTCGAACTTTCTGACTATGATGGAATACCGCATCTGTTGACTCCTGTTATCACCGACATGCAAAAGGTTCTCAACTCGTTGAAGTGGGCTATACTTGAGATGGAAAAAAGATATACGATCTTCCGCCTGGCCAAGGTGCGAAATATCTCAGGGTACAATGAGAAATTGGGGTATGCTGCTATGCCTTATATAATAATAATAATTGACGAGATGGCTGATCTCATGCTCACCTGCGGAGCTGAGGTTGAAATCGCTGTTGTGAAACTGGCTCAGAAGGCCAGAGCAACAGGTATACACCTGTTACTTGCTACTCAGAGGCCTTCTGTAGATGTTCTGACGGGTCTTATCAAGGCAAACATTCCCGGCAGAGTTGGTATGAGTGTAGCAACACAAGTAGATTCAAGAGTTATTCTTGATCAATCAGGAGCTGAGACGCTGCTTGGTGCAGGGGATATGCTGTTCAAGGAGCCGGACAAAGCGCGACCATACAGGTTACAAGGAATATGGGTCTCTCAGGATGAGATCGGCAGGGTAGTAAAATTTATCAAGTCACAGGCAAAAGAAGTTCACTATGCCTCAGATGTAACCGAGAAACAAGCTGAACCCGGGGCCCCACCTTCTGCAGTCGAATCTGTAAAATTCTCGGATGATGAATTCTTTGCAGATGCTGTAAGAATTGTTTGTAGTGCCAAAAAAGGTTCAGCATCTCTTCTTCAAAGAAAACTGAGTATAGGCTATAACAGAGCGGCCCGTCTTCTCGACGAATTGTATAAAGTTGGTGTGGTAGGGGATCAGGAAGGCAGCAAACCTCGGAAAGTTTTGGTGTCGGACCCGGAAGCTTTCCTGAAAACTGGTAGCAGTAGCGGTGAAGCAAATTCCGAAGAGTGAGCTGACAGGTTCTAAATCACCTCCCCGTCAATTTTATTATTGTTCATTCAGCTCAACACTTTCCTACTCATAGACCAAATATTTATCTTGCTATCTAACCATTTCAGTTAGTTATCAGGTTATTCAGACCTATTGAGTAGATTTGGTGCATTATGTAACTGTGTATAGACTTATCAGGTGACGTCATTCTATCGCCATTGATTTGGTTGCAGCGGCTGTGTCGGAATTTGAGATGGAAATGTTCCGGTTTGAGGCTGGATGGGAGTAATTGGTGGTGCTGGAATCGCTTGTGGCAATCCGTTTGCCTTTTTCAGAGGCTCTTTTATAATCTCACTATTGGTTGGCGCTTTTTTTTCTGGCAGTTCCTTGGCTGCAGAAACTTTCTGTGGATCTGGGGTTCCCTTCGATTCAAATCTCGTCAGAAGCTTTGTTTCGACTTCGTCAAGACTTCCTTCCAGATTAAATATGACCCTCCCGGAGTTTCCTATAGGAGATAAATCTGAGAAAAGCCTGAATAAATCCATTTTTTTCGAGTATATTCTTGCTTGTATTTTCCCGGGCTCGTATTCTGATAAAACTATTACTGCTCTCTGATTTTTTACTCTTGAGACAACATTTATTTCTGGGTATAGGATTCTATCCAAACTTACACCTTGGATCTCGTTAGCAGGAATCTTTGATACTATCAGATCGTCCGAAAAGACTTTTATATTTGATACGATTTTCCCCAGATATCTCAATTCTGCAACAGAAATCGAATCAAACATGGCAGAAACTGCATCTACAAGATTATCTTTTTTGCTGATCAATTTACGGATAACTCTTTCTAGATCCTGATCCTGTCTAAATCCTTCGTTTGCCCATAAGATACCCTGAAAGATTATCCTGACAGCTTCCTTTGTGATCTCCCAGCTGTTCTCCTCAACAAGATCAAGTATCAGAGTTGAAAGAGATTTTGAATCTCTGACCACCTGAACAGTACCAAATCTATTGTTTTGGGGATTTGTATCAATGTTTACCAGCTTTATATTTGAGAATGCATCAGGATTGGAGGCAAATATTGTCCCTAAAGACTCAAGCTTCGTGCAGCCTAAAGTTATAAACAGGTCAAAGGTTCCACCCGTTGTTCCCAGATCAACATCATTATACTCAAAATCACCTTTCCCTGGAGTTATTATAAATTCGATCTTATCGCTTGTTTCTCTCCACCTTACAGATTCAACAGCACCTTTTTTTAAGTTCAGGCTTAAGATCACTTCACTTTTTGCAATAGATTTTACAACCGGGATATCCGGAAGGTTTATGATTTGAGAGAATTTATCAGGTATGTCTGTAGCGCATGCGAGTGTAGCCTTATGTCCTTTGTTCAGCAATGAGAGGGCAAGAGCATAGGCGGCGCATACAAGATCGAAACAAACAGTTTCTGGAAGCAGTATAAGAATGTTTTTTGATGAGTTGACTAAATCCTTCAAATTTGGATTCCTCTAGAATTGAAACGGGGCAGAATGGATAATCTTTTGTAATAATGCCTTATTTGTGCTGAAAAGTCAAGCCTACTGAGACTTTTCCACCTTGAAGCAAACTATTTCATCATCCGGATTCAAGTCTATTTGAGGTTCGATCAGAATTCCGCATTCAGAATCCTTATGTGCCTCCTTGACTTCATCTTTCTTGTGACGTATTGAGACAATTTTCCCTTCTCCGATTCTGGGATTTTCTTTGTCAGAAGATCTTTCAATATAACAACGGTATCCCTTTAGGATCGTTCCTTTTGTTATCTTGCAGCCAGCAATCATGGATCCATTTGAAAGTTCAAATGTCTTGAGAACTTTTGCTCTGGCGATTATGACTTCTACCTCCTCTGGCTCAATCATACTCTCTACTACATCGGCAACTTCATCTATAAGTTCATAAATTATTTCATAGTTTCTAACGAGAACTTTCTCCTGTTTTGCAATTTTTTGATTCTTGCTTGAGATTTTTGATTTGAAACCTATGACTATACCCTTCGCATTCTTTGCCTTTAGTATATCGTTCTCAGTTATTTCGCCAGTCCCGGAATATAGAACTTTGATTACGACTTCTTCATTGGAAACCTTTTCAAGCTCCTTAAGAGCGACTTCTAAGGTTCCCTGACTTTCAGACTTGATAACAATGTTGAGTTTTATGGCTTCATCATTGTCTGTTTTTGCCTCAAGTAGTTGGGAAAGGATATCTTCATCTAACGCCTCGCTTAAATCTTCTGACTTTTCCGATTCTTTCTTAGATAATTTCGAGGTTGACTTTATATCGGACAGATTTGGAAAGAATACAAGTTTTACTCCTACCGGGATTTCAGTCCGGAACCCAGAAATCCATATAGGATCAGAGATCCGGGCGACTTCCTGATTGCAAAATGTTTCGTTTTTCATCGATCTAACTGTGGCACACTTATCTTCCCAGCCGACGTAGTTGCCTACATGTATCTCTCCGGATTTTACTATGCAAAGACTGATTGGCCCTTGAGATTTGTCTGTAGTGGACTCGAGAACAACAGCCTCTGCAACTCCCTCCTTTGGTTTTTCTGTTTTCAGTTCCTGCATTTCTGCTACTAGAAGAATTGTTTCCATGAGTTTGTCAAGACCGATATTTTTCTTTGCAGAAACTTCAACAAACATAACATCCCCTCCCAGATCTTCAGCCTGAACACCTTCGTTTGAGAGTTCCCGCTTGATCTTTGCTTTGTCGTGTCCTTCAAGATCGATTTTGTTTATTGCCACTATGGTAGGAACCTTTGCTTTTTTCAAGAAAGATATTGCTTCTTTGGTTTGAGGCTGGACACCATCGTCAACTGCTACGACGAGTACAGCTATATCAGTAACTCTAGCACCTCGTGAACGCATCTGGGAGAATGCTTCGTGTCCAGGGGTATCAACAAAAGTCACCTTGTAGGTGAAGCCGGATTTACATCTATAATCAATCTGGTGTGCTCTTATACTTTGAGTTATCCCTCCTGCTTCGCATACTTGAACTCTTGTGCCACGAATTGCATCAAGTATAGATGTCTTACCATGGTCAACATGTCCCATAAAAGCTACAACAGGCGGTCTTGCAAGGTTATATTCTTTTTTAGTTTCTTTTTTTGCGGCCATAAATTGATATTTGACTTATGATTGTATCACATTATCAAAGATTTGAGTAATAGTAAGGTTTGTATTGGCTAGCTATTATTGAACTTGCAGTGTTTTAGTTTTTAAATTATCCTTAGACTGCTGATATAACTTTTTGTATTCAACCTATGAAACTCAAAGACAAAACTGTTCTAGTCACCGGTGCCTCAAGCGGTATAGGCAAAGCCATAGCTTCAAAATGTGCTGCTGACGGCGCTACGGTTGTACTTGCTGCACGAAGTGAGGATAAACTATATGAAGTAAAATCAGAAGTCGAAAAACTCGGAGGGAAGGGGATCGTAATACCGACAGATGTTACTGATGATGAAGCAATTAAGAAGTTATTTCTTGAGGCGACCGAGGATGGAAGGATTCTCGATGTAGTGTTTGATAACGCCGGAGTTGGCTTTATAGGAAACATTCAGGATCTGACAAGAGAGCAGATAAGGGCCATGATAGATGTGAATTTGACAGGGATGATAATGGTTGCAAAATATGCTTCTGAAGTAATGGTCAGGCAGAAACATGGTCATATAATCATGACTTCTTCGCTGGCTGGACTTATCACTATTCCCCAGTGGTCAGTATATGTGGCAACGAAGTGGGGCATTACTGGCTTTGCAGACAGTATCAGGCCGGAACTAAAACAGTATAATGTTAAGGTGACAACAATTCATCCTGGGGCAGTAAAGACAGATTTCTTTTCAAGGGAAAAGGCAAATCTTGATCTCAAAGACTATGAAGATGCTGTAGACGCATCAGTTATCGCTTTTGCTGCTTACGAAGCTGTATTCACCGGCAAGCGAAAAGTTCTTGTCCCCAAAATGGCACAGAACTATGCGCTACTCTTCAAATTCCTTCCGGGAATATTACAAAAAACTCTTGAGAAACAGGCCAAGGATTTTCAGTATACAGATGAGCCAAAGGAAGATGAGAAGGAGTTTTCGTATGTGAAGTGTGTGACTTGCGGAGAGTAATCCAAAGAATGCTTGTATTCTAATATTCAGCGACCAACTCGTGGGGGCTGTTGAATACTACAAATAGTAGAAAAAGTAATAGGGAAATTGTATAATTAGTAACTGCCTCTTTTATTTAAATAAATCCCCATATAAAATACAAGAGTATGGAAAATGAATATACAAGAATATCAAAGTTTTTGAAGAATATACTTTCTTTCGTAATAGTTACTGTGATTGGTCTTTTGATTAGTACTGCGTACTATAATTTTGTTGAATTAAGAGAAGTGTCTGGCTATATCAAGATCGGAAAGACCGTTAGAGGGAAAGAAGACTATACGCTTGTTTGCGAGATAGAAAATAATTCCAAAAAAGTTATTGATGGACTATTAATGGTCGCTCCGACAGATTTAGTTATTAATGATTTTGAGACTTCAAGTCCAATGCAATTTGATGTGCAAAAAGAAAATAAAACTGCTAAAGAACAGATACTTGAAATATCTAAAATCCCCCCAGATACAAGAAGTTCCATAATTATACATTCAAGTAATATTGATTTCTTAGAGTATATATACTTTTTAAACAATGAGGAAAAGCAATTAGTTTTACAAGATGAAGATGAGCTTCCAAATCTCACGCCTGTTGTTTTTAGATCCGCAGTAATGACAGCTTTAATCTATGGAATACTTTTTGTTTTATTGATTATCCGTGAAGAAGCATCTAAATATAAAATCTATGGAGAAATTAATGCCACTAGAAGACAGCTGAAAATTAATCAACGAAGTCAAAAGATGATTGAACAACGAGAAGAGATATTAGGAAAAGATATTAAAGATCTTGAATTTAGGAACAAAGAATTAGTCAAGGAAGTTGATTATTGGAAATACTTATATAAAAAAATTATTGATCAAGTCGAATTAAAAAAGGGAAGTAAAAAGAAGATACTTGATCTAACTAATAACCCTCCCTATCTAAAATCTAAAAAGCTGAAGAAATAAAGTTATAAGATCAATGGTTTTTTACTAACAATCTCTGGCTCTTTTCCTTTCTCCATGGTATTGCTGTTTTAGTTACGTTGATTTTGGTTTAGTTTTTTTATTTAGTTTAAATACCTTAAAATAGCTTGGATTTTTTCTCATAGATTCGTATTTTTTATACTGTTATAATTATAGAGTAACATTTTATAGATTTTACACATGGAATACTCAGTTGTTGAACTGGGACCGGATGACTGGGAGAGATACAAAGAGATTCGTTTGGAGGCACTAGAATATGATCCTCAAGCATTTGGCTCAAGTTTAGATCGGGAGAAAGCATTCGATGAAGCTAGATGGCGGTCTAGGCTTCAGCCTTATTCTCTGGATCATATGCAATGGTCAGTGTTTGCAGAAGACAAATCAGGGAAATTGATAGCTTCCGCTGGAGCATATGTTCCAGAAGACGGAATCGCAGAAATAGTAGGAGTTTATGTTACAGAGAGTGCAAGAGGGCTGGGCTTAGCATCTATTTTGATGCAGGAAGTCTTATCGAGAATTCGAAGATCGGGGGAAATTCAAAGTGTTCGATTAACTGTAAACGAGGAACAATCGGCTGCAGTTGGTTTGTATAGGAAACTGGGGTTTGTTACTACGGGAGACAAGAAAGAGACACTTGGCGGACAGGACAAAGTTGTTCTTATCATGGAGTTAAAACTTTAACTTCCTTATGTGATCTCAATTTTTTGCTACGCCAGTTCATAAGAATCTCGTTCAAATCTCTTAGAAACGGATCGATATTACACAGCTTTTCGGCATAGTTTATAGGGTAATTTGGCATAATTAAAAAAATTTGTGGGTAAAAGTAGCATTTCGTACCGTCATTGTGGTATAAAGCATAATTTCCTTAAATTTATGAATAAAAAAGTGTACGAAATGTGGATCTTTAAAAACTCAAAAG